>NZ_JAUFQR010000001.1:4310966-4618893 GCF_030409875.1 Chryseobacterium tructae
GAGACTCAAAAGACTTAAAGCAAGTGATAGAGATGTGTAAAAAAGCGGTTGCTCTTTATCATCAGTTTCCGGGACAGGTTTCTGCCCATGCCCATGCTATGGCTTTATTAAATCTGGCTAATTACAATCTGAGCTATCCGGTTATTACTCCGGAAATTCGTAAGGAAATCCAGGATAATACTCATGAAATACTCACGCTCACTCAGCATACTACCTTAAACCAAGGAATTCAGGCCGGAGCATTAGGAATTCTTAGTAATCTTGCCACACGTGACCAAAATGATGCCTTATCAGAACAATATCTTTTAAAAGCCGAACAGATTTCGCTTACTCAGAAACCTGTATATTACCATGTTATGATCAATATAGTTAGTGATTTGGCTAAACTGTATGAAAAACGGAAAAACTATCAAAAGGCCTATGAATATCAGACTAAGGTAACTGAATACAACAATGTTCTTTATAATGAAGGACAGGCGGAAACAGCCAAAAGGCTTGAAGCTCAGTTTCAGTCTCAGAAAAAAGAATCTGAACTGAAGACCCTCACAGAAAAAACAGCAAGTCTAAAGAAAGAGAAATTCCTCTATATCGGATTGGGAATCATTGGATTAATTGGAGCATTTTTCATGTTTCGTTCTTATCATTATAAGCTACGGTACTCTATAGCACAAGAGAAAAAGCTAAATACAGAAAAACATAAAGCTGAAATGCTGATAAAACTTAAGGAAGAAGAACAAGCCAGACTGAAGGCAGAACAAGAACTTCTTACTTTACAGCAGCAAAAGTTGCAAAGTGAAGTACTGGCCAGTCAGCTTCATATTCAGCATAAAAATGAGGTTCTCCAGCAGCTTCAGACCCAACTTTCGGATACAGATATTAATATCAGTCATGTTGTTAAGGAACAAAATCGTGTGGATAATGATTTTGAAAAGATCAGATTTACCATTCAGGAATTGCATCCCGATTTTTTTAAAAACATCAATGAAAAGGCCAAACAAAAGCTTACACCGCTAGATCTGAAATACTGCGCTTATATTTACCTGGGAATGGATACCAAGCAGATTGCTAATCTTCTGAATGTAGAACCTAAAAGTGTAAGAATGACCAAATACCGACTGAAAAAAAAATTCGGATTGGATGAAAATATGGCTTTGGATACTTTCTTTCAGGGTGTATTTTCTGAATAAATGATGATTCTTCTTATGTAAACACTTGACCATAATCTAACCTGTGTGATTATATCTTCTAAAATCACATTATGAGATCATCTTTAGACTCATATAACTTTTTCTGTACTTTTTAATCACTTCATTGTAGCTAAACATCCTCCTTCTTAAGCTCAATCTGGCAAAGTGCTATCATCTCATTTTTGCATAATTTATAAATAATGATACAAGTTGTAATTTGTGTATGATTTGTGTACAATAGAAAATAATACAGATTTTTACGCATCATTACTTTGATTTTAAAATATCTTACTAAACAATACTTCACACCATTTCTCTTTTTTTTACAATTCCCTTATATACTACTTACATTCAATGAGATAAATTGGCCAAATTGAGTACACATTACGGATTTCCGTAATAAAATATTACAATACATATACAAATTTAATCACGAAAAAGTGATGTAATATTTTTTAGTTTTGAAAATATCAACGTTGAGAAAATTCTGCATTTAATACATATGTGTACAGTATTGATTAAATATTAGAATGACAGCCCATGTCAGGGATTGTATGACAACTTAATTTATTAAATAATAAAAATATCAAAAAATGAAAAAATTAGTTGGAATGAAGAGAAACTTCTCTTCTACAGAAAACAGAAAGATCAACAGAGATGATTTGAAATTAATTCAGGGAGCTGGAAATTACAGCTATATAGCAACAGATGGCGGTGCTGAATGTTATGATAAACAGACTTGGAAAGATTCTCAACTACAAAGTACATTATATGTAGGAAATTGTTAATACTCAATAAACCATAGAGGGTAATTCCTCTATGGTTTTACTACCCCATTCAAACCGCTTATTTGTATCAATATTATACTAAAACTAAGATCTATGTGGAAATCTATTTTATACTTTCTTTGTATGACTATGTTATTTGTTCTTTCTTCATGTAAAAACAGAAACTTAAATTATATTACTTACTACAACAAAGTTAATGATATTGACAGTATTTATCGTTTTAAGAAAGATACCCAGACCGTTATAAAGCAATACAAAAAGTTATTCAGACAATATCCACCTTTAAATCAGTATCGTATTGAGG
Source organism: Chryseobacterium tructae (assembly GCF_030409875.1). Classification (NCBI taxonomy): domain Bacteria; kingdom Pseudomonadati; phylum Bacteroidota; class Flavobacteriia; order Flavobacteriales; family Weeksellaceae; genus Chryseobacterium; species Chryseobacterium tructae. The sequence continues at coordinate 4,313,246 of NZ_JAUFQR010000001.1, forward strand.
AGTATGAAACTTATATAAGACTCTCCGATCTGCAACATAAAAATTTTGGAGGGAAAAAAAATCTTCATAAACTTATGATGTTGATTGCGCCCTATTGGGAATATAAAAAAAAGGATAGTACCTTGATGTCTTTACTTAAGAAAAACAATATGAGCAGCAAGGAAATGGAACAGGATATTAGCCAATGGAAAAATAAACATAATAAAATACTTATAGATTCTTTTACTGTTGCTTTTAAGCGTGACCAAGACAGCCGTAAAAATAATTTTGATATCATTAAAAATGATAAAAAGAATGCTGAAATGCTTAAATGGATGTTTGCAAATGAAGGGTTTCCCAGTATCCAGAAAATAGGTCTATGGAATAAAGATCTCTTTATCCCTACTGGCCCCTTATTACTTCATATGGCTGATTATGATGAATATCATCAATTTTTTAAAAACAAAATATTAGAATATGTAAAGTCAGGTGAATGTCCACCGCGGGACTATGCTGCAATGATAGATCGCTACTACCTTCATGTACTTAAAAAAGAGGTTCCTTATGGAGTGTATATAGGGCATCAAGAGATCAAAGATTCTGCTACGGTTAACCGCAATCGCAAAAGTATAGGTTTGCCTACTTTAAATCATACCCAGCTTATTGTCAAAGAAAACCTTCGAAAGAAAAAATGATTCTAATTATCTCACAAAATCAAGAAACTACTACTACAGAGGTGATAAAGTGGCTAATAAAGATGAAGAAAAAATTCATTCGTGTTCATGAAGATGAAGTTTTTAAAATCAAAACAAGAAATGGAAGAATTTATATTGAAAGCTATAGAAATTGTTTTTTTATCGATGCTATCACTAGTGTTTGGTACAGAAGAGGAGGTTTAAAATTCGATCGTTTACACTATAACAATAAATCTATTAATCTCAATATGGATGAGTATCAGTATTGGCTGGAAGATTATGTTAGAAAAACAATAGAATCAAAAAAAAGTATTAATAAAGAAAGTACTAGTGATATTAATAAATTGTGGGTGCTGGAACAAGCGCAAAAAGCAGGCTTAAATGTTCCTCAATACTTCCTTGCTGATAATACTGATGATGTGAAATTGGGCAAAACTATCATGAAAACTATAGGTGAAAATCCAAGAATAGAAAATATTATCAAAAATTCCAGCGGCATGATGTATACTTCTATCGTTCAAGAACGTGAAACCACAACTTTCTTCACAACCTTCTTTCAGGAAAAAATTGAAAAAGATTTCGAAATCAGAAGCTTTTATCTAAATGGAAAAACTTGGTCAACAGCCATTTTCTCTCAAAATGATGAACAAACTAAAATTGATTTCAGGAAATACAATACTAAAAAGCCAAACAGAAATGTGCCTTATCACCTTCCAAAAGATATAGAAGAAAAGATGCATTTATTAATGGGATCATTAGGACTCAACTGTGGTTCACTGGACTTTATTAAGAGTGGAAATAAGCATTATTTTTTAGAAGTAAATGCAGTAGGCCAGTTTCTTGGCTTATCAATTAAATGTAATTATTCATTAGAAAAAGAAATAGCAGAATATCTATGATAAGAAATTTTATATCAAAAGAAAAAAAACAACTTCCTCTTATTTACAAATATGTAGAAGTGGTAAAAAATAAAACAAGAGAAAACCCTACTGCTGCTACCATAGAATGTGAAAAATATCAGACAAATCGCTACGTAAAACTAAAACCCAGTAAATTTTTGGTCAGAATTTTATGAAATATTTTAATTTATTTACTAACGTTCTGATGACAAAAGGTGCTACAAGAATCCTTGTATCAGATTTGCAGAGAAATACATCAGAATTGTATCCGTTAGAATTTTATGAATTGATTGAAGATTTAAAGGTTCATTCTATTGAAAACATTCTTAATCATTACGATGAGGAATCTCAAGAAATTTTGGATAGCTACCTCAACCTTCTTCTTGAAAAAGAATATGGCTTTATTACTGAGAATAATTGGGCTGATAATTTCCCATCATTATCTCATGAATATACTGATTCCAGTACTATTTCCGATATTTTTATAGAATTCCACAATCTGGATTTTCTTTGTAAAATAAAACATTCAATGGAAAATTTAAGGATCAGACACCTGATTATATTCTCCGAAAATAATCTTACTGAAGACGAGATTCTGGCAGTTGATTTTCTGTTTGAAAATACACCTTTAGAAAACATTGATATTTATCTCCCTTATCATAAGCAGATGGATGCTCATTGGTTTCAAAAACTAAATGAAAAAGTATCCAGAATAAGCAACCTTATAGTATACCGTTCTGTATTGCGATCAATTAAACTAAACAATAAACTTCGTTTCGTTATTACTTTTACAACAGAAGACCTAAAGATATCATGCTGCGGAAAAGTAGACATCAAATATTTCAACACCAATCTTCCCAAAGTCTTGGAAGCCATCAATCATAATTCATGCCTGCATAAAAAAATAGGTATTGATAAAGAAGGTAATATTAAAAACTGTCCTTTAATGCCCGGAAGTTTTGGGAACATTCAAAAAATAAGCCTTGAAGAAGCATTAGCTCATCCTGATTTCAAAAGATACTGGAATATTACCAAAGACAGTATAGAAGGCTGCAAAGAGTGTGAATTCAGGTATATCTGTACAGATTGCAGGGCATATACCGAACGTTCTCATAGTAAGGAAGACATAGACGTTTCAAAGCCCTTAAAATGCGGTTATAATCCTTATACCAATGAATGGAAAGATTGGAGTAAAAACCCGCTGAAAGAGAAAGCCATTCAGTATTACGGTTTGCAGAGAGTAAAATAGCTTTTAAACGGTGTTTAAAAGCTATTCTTTATGTAGTAACAAGAGGTCTGATAAAACTCCTTATTTAAAAAACTTCCATTTTGGAATAATGGCCAACATTCCAAACCCTGTAAAAAGGAAAAGATTGGTAACATCTGTATACAGGAAAGTAGACAGATAGTAATTGTGCATAAAAAAATGCAACACCAATAGGGCTGGGAACATGATAATTCCTACTTTTTTGTAGAAGAACATGAGTATCAGTCCTATCATCATCAATGCATCTATTGAAAAGATAATGTAAAAGTACCATCTCGGGATGTCCAGGTACTCATGCTGAAGATATTCATCAACATCTATTCCCAATCCCATTACTGTAAACAACATCAAGGCAGCAAATGCCAGTACAAATCCCCATCCTTTCTTCGGATCTTCGTCAAAATAGCTGTATTCTTCCATAGGTACAAAAATAAAGAACTTATGAGAGATTTCATAAGTTCTTTTATAGTTATTCGTTTAAAATTTGAATTAAATAGAGATCGCGTTAATCAGTCTATTTTTATCACTTAGGAATTCTTCCATAGAGATCATACTTTCAGTTCTCATTACGTCCTGAATGTCGTCTATCTGATAAATAATTCTTTTAGCATCATCAGTATTCTTAGCTCTTACTTTACAGAAAATATTATATTTCCCGGAAATAACGCTAGCCTCGATTACGTTAGGAATAGTTGACAATTCTTTCAATACTTCCTGAGTACGGTTTGATTTTGTCAAAAGGATTCCGATGAAAGCTGTAAAGTGATAATCCAGCTTACCATAATCGATGTTTAGAGATGATCCCAAAATAATACCTGCATCTTCCATCTTTTTCACTCTCACGTGAATTGTTCCAGCAGAAACGTCCATCTGCTTAGCAATTTCAGTAAAAGGCATTCTTGTGTTTTCTACTAAGAAATCAAGAATCTTCTTGTCTATTTCGTCCAGTTGATAGTTCATATTAGTTAAATTACAATTTCTTTAAAAAATCTATGTATTTTTTGCAAATTTACGAAAAATAATTTAACTAAAAAAAATATATCAAATATTAACAATAATTAACACGGATGATAAAAATCATTAAAATATTCCGATTATTTAGCATTCGATTTTATAGAATCTGTTTTTATTTCAGTTTTATCTCCGGTTGTTTTTTTATCTTTTTTCTTCTTTTTAAACAAAGAATTAAAGCTTTTACTCCACATCACCCCTACTCCATAGGCTTGATTAGCAGTTCCGTTTGTACTGATCATACCGATGTTTGTAGGCTTAGAATACCCCCTTACCAATAAAGTTCCATCATTCTTTTTAGACAAATCATACTCTATGGATCCTTCTCCTGAAAGATAATTATTCTGAGCTCCGGTAGTACTTGCTTCTGTTTTGGATAGGGGAATACCCAATCCGGTTTTGATGTTCATCCTTGGGGAAAGAGCCACACTAACTCCTGCATTTGCTCTGTCTGCCGTATTTGAATTTTGATCACCTTTACATAGTTCAGGTCAATCTGAAATTCATTACTCATGGTATTAAGAACGGAGCCCAACTGTTTCAGAAGCATGTTATATCCTTGCGATTCTGCAACGTTACCCACATTCACTTCTACTCCACCACTATTGGATACGTTAAAGGTACTCAACAAAAGAACAGAACCAAATTGGAGTACTTTTTCTCCTTCCTGGCTCATTTTTGCGGCCAATGTTTCTCTCACCTGGCTGGAAACATCCATTGCCGTCACGTTCAACTCCACTTTAGGGTCTACCAACGACTCAGTAATATTAGCCTGCAAGAGAATACTGATAGGTTGCAGTTTTCCCATACTCAGATATTCCCCTGCATTGGAAACCATTCTTACATAATTAGCGGTAATATCCAATGCCGGTTTCATAGCATCACCATCCCATCTGATGCTGCTATTTTTTTGAATCTGGAATGTCTTATTAAGAATTGCCTTAGAAATAAATGTTCCGTTATCAACTTTATAAGTACCATTCATGGCAATGTTTCCCTGTCTGTTCATATGGAACCTCAACGGCTCAGCAATTCCTTTTACGGTAATACTACCCACATCGTCTCCAATAAGTACATTTACAGTAGTTCCTTTATCTACAGCCAAATTGAAATCAATATCCATATTGGCACCAGTTTTTTTCTTTTCTTCCAGGGTTACCAGCCCATCTTTTCCTTCTTTCAGAAACCTCAGCATTTTAAATTCTTCAACATTTGAAGTAGAACCTGAATTAAAGGTGAAAGTACTTCCATTAAGCGCTTTCATATTGGGTGTATTTATACTTAATCCGGATACAGGACCAGACACATACAAGTCACCTTGTCCGTAAACTCTTCCCCAGAACAAATCAGAATCTTTTTGTGTAGAATTCAGTACTAAAAGATTATCTGCTCTCATGATCAGATCTACCCCCATTGAAGAAAGTGTTTCAAATCGGATCGCTCCGGAAATGTTTCCTTTAGAATTAGATCTTCCATCATGCACCTCAATATTGTTGAGAATCGCAAGTCCTTTGCTAAGCTGGATCACGGTATCATCGAATGAATAATCTACTCCGGTAAATAAGAGTTTTAATCCAAAATCCTTCAAGGCTATATCTCCACTATAGTCTAGATTTTTAAGCTTTCCATTAATTTTAAGATTCCCGGTTGCTTTTCCTCTGAGATTCCCAAAAATAGTATGAACAAACTGTTGGGTAAATGCAAGGTCAAAATCACGCATTTCTGCCGTCAGATCAATATCAGGAGAAGCAGTATTGTTATTAACGGTACCTGTAATACTTAAGCTATTATTTCCTAAAATCCCTGCAGAATGAACCTTTATATCAATATCATATACGTTGAGTGAGAATCCGTTGGTAGCAGAAATTGAGATGTCTCCCATATCGTTACCATTCATCTTAATATTATCTACTGTAAGATCTACTAAAGGCTGTAAAGTGCTTTTATCCATTTTGATCTTTACACTTCCGTTAGCCAATCCTTTGATGTCCATTCCATTTCCACCGGACTGCATTTCCAACAGTTTTTCTATTTCGAAATCACTGATGTCAGCATCTAAATAAAAATCTTTGATGGATTTAAATTGTGCTTCTTTGATAAACAAAGCACTCTTATCAGAATAAACCCGTAGGTTCCTGATGTCAAAATCTCCGGTTTGCTTTCTATAGGTAATGGAATGATTCAATTCCGGACTCGTATCAATGGCCCAGGAACTTCATTAAATTTAACTTCGGTAGGTTCAAACCTGAAGACATAATCACCCGCAGCATCTGTAGACTGATCTACATTAATTGCATACTCCTTAAGTTTTTCGTTGATCTCATCATCTGGACTTCCATGTTTGAATACGGTAGCAAGATGTAAAGTATTTCCATTCTCGTTATTCCCTTTAAGCTCGAAATCTTTGATGATATTTTTATTGTACTCCAACCTATTGACTCTTGCATACAACTGCTGAGCAAGGTTTGCTGTATTGATCCTTACTTTAAGACTATCTACCATAGCACTGTCTTTGCTAAGATTTTTTCTGCTGTTGATCTGATAATCAGAATTAGAAGTTGCCAAAGCATTATCAGCATCAGTAATTTCTTCTTCTTTGGTCATGATGTATTTCAGAGCAGTTGCATCCAGATTTAGAATCAGATTATTTGAATCCCCATTATACTCGCCTTCCACCAAAGCTCCATGAGGCAGTTTCAAATCTGGTAAAAAGTAATTAACCAATCCCTGCTGAACATCAAATTTCATTGCAAAATTCTGTCCTCGGTATAGTTTTCTTGGTGGCGGCCCTACAAGAATTCGTCCTACTCCATTCTCTACCATCCCTACAAGATCCGTAAGACTATATTTACCTGATATTTTCCCCATTGCAGCTCCTGGTGCATCTACATCAATAACACGTCCTCCTGCTTCAATAAAGGTTTTTAATTTGGCATTAGGAATATTATATTTCTGAGTGGCAGTTGCAAAATGAAGATTATTAGCATTAACGTCTAATGTAAGATCATTAATGGATGACATAGACATCTTACCCTCTACCTGGCCACTTACGATCTGGCTTCCCGGTTTATTGGTAAAATAATTCATATTCAATTGAGTAACATCTGCATTTACATCCATCATAATTTTGGAGGTACTGAAGTCTATTAACCCTTTGACAGTTGCTTTTGCCTGTTCATCATTTACGGTAATCAGTCCGTTGTATTTTTTATGATCCAATAAGCCGTCCAAATAAAGATTTTTGATCACTTTATCCATGATCTCAATACTGGAAATCTGAGATTTGGTGGTAAGACGCATGGTATTCACATCAAAACTTTGCCCGTTGAGCTCAAAATTACCGGAGATCAAGCCTACCGATTTATTTTTAGTGATCACAGAAGTATTAAGATCTTTTACATCAAGATGCCCTGAATATTTAGGCATGGCAGTGCTGTATCCCGTTAACGAAAGTTTAGAAATCTTCGCCTGTCCTATCCCTGTTATTAGATTCCCGTTATCAACATACACCTGATCAGGGTTTACTTTTGCTGTTCCGTTATATTTTAATTTTCCAAAATCATCAGCAAAATTCTTCATCTTACTGGAGATAAAAGTAGGCATCATTGCCTTTAGATCTTTGTAGGTAAAATCTGTGGAAAGATCTTTGGTTTCAATAGAAAAGTGCCCATTCAAAATATTATCAACCTTCATTGTTTTGGTAGCAATGTTCACATCAGGATTTCGAATCAGAAAGTTCTCTAAATGGAATTTATTTAAAGGGCCTGTCATTTTTCCAGAAAGGTTGAAGGGTTTGATATTATCCCAGTTTGTGACAAAATAGCTGATATCATATCCACTCATCTGACTTCCCTGGTTAATATTCATATCCCATCGTACTTTATCGGCAAAGTCTGCCCATGAGCCATCATGAAGATTAAATTTGATATCTCCCTGAAGCAAAGTATGATCTGTATTTAAGGTGAGGTCTTTTAATGACAAAAACTGCTTGGTTAAAGACAGTTCGGTTGAAAACGTATCTACCGTATGTGATTTTCCCCATCTGGTAGTAACAAAGGACATATTATTAATCAACGCCGAAACATTAGGTCCATTGACCTTAATATTGGGGGCTTTTAAATTGAAATTTGTTGCTGTAAGCCATTTCCCATGATCTCCGGGAGAGTTTTCGTTAACAATAGATACTTTAGAATCCTGGATCTGAATCCTGGAATTCAGCTGAAAAGGAGGCTTTTTGGGATCTCTTTTCTTTCCGTCATCAAATAATTCTGTGAATCTGACAAAGTTGGAAATACTATCTCCTTTATAAGTAATAACCTTTACGTCTGCATTTACAAGAGTAAGAGAATTAAAACTTAACGAATTACTTTTCCCTGAAATAGCATTTGCTGCAAGAGAAAGCCAATCTGAATCTGCGCGAAATTCACGGGCCTGAATAAACTCTAATCCTTTATAATCTTTTACTTTTAAACCCTTGATGGTAACATCTCCAAAATAATTTACATCTACGCTTTCCGTAGAAAAACCGGATTTAAAATCATTGTTCACAAGCTTCAAAGCTTGATCCGCTGCCCATTGCTTGGTAACCGGAAGGTTGATGGTGATAAGAACTCCTGCAACAAGAACTATTCCCAGCCAAAAAAGAATAAGGAGAAGTTTTGCCCACCAGGTATAGCTGGTGACATCTTTCATCGCCTGTTTTCCAAATTCTTCAGCTGTTTCCACAGGATGATTGATCGCATCTGAAGCCAGTTCAGACGCTTCCTTCACTGTTTCCCGCACTTTCCCCTCTACATTTTCAACAGTTTTCTGTACCTGATCCCCTAGGTTTTCAGCTACAGATTTTTTATTCTCATTCTCGTTATTATTCTCTAACTTTGCCATTATTATGAGCGACTCTATAATTTTAGGTATTGAATCGTCTTGCGACGACACCTCAGCAGCTATCATCAAGGGGAATTCTATTCTTTCAAATATTGCTGCGAACCAGACTATCCATAAAGAATATGGAGGTGTGGTTCCTGAATTGGCTTCGCGAGCCCATCAACAAAACATTATCCCCGTTGTTGAAAAATCTTTTACCAAAGCAAATATACAACAAAATGCAATTTCAGCTATAGGATTTACACGCGGCCCCGGACTTTTAGGATCACTTCTTGTAGGAACATCATTTGCTAAGTCTTTGGCTATGAGTCTTAATGTTCCGTTAATTGAAGTAAACCACCTTCAAGCTCACATTTTGGCCCATTTCATCGAGGATGCAAATCCTGTGCCGCCTACTTTTCCTTTCTTATGCCTTACCGTAAGTGGTGGTCATACCATGATTGTATTGGTAAAGGATTATTTTGATATGGAAATTATCGGAAAAACAACTGATGATGCGGCTGGAGAAGCCTTTGACAAAATTGGAAAGATTTTCGACCTGGATTATCCTGCAGGACCTATTATCGACAGGCTTGCCAAAGAGGGAAATCCTGATGCTTTTAAATTCAACAAACCAAAGCTGGACAATTATGATTATTCTTTCAGCGGAATTAAAACTTCTGTTTTATATTTCATTCAGAAAGAGGTAAGAAAAAATCCGGACTTCATTAAAGAAAACCTGAACGACCTTTGTGCTTCCGTACAAAAATGCATCATCGAGATCCTGATGAATAAACTTGAAAAAGCAGCTAAAGATCTTAATGTAATAGATGTAGCTATTGCGGGAGGAGTTTCTGCCAATTCTGCATTAAGAAGGGCTATGGAAGACAACAAAGAAAAATTAGGATGGAATATCTACATTCCAAAGTTTGAATATACTACTGATAATGCTGCGATGATTGCCATGGTAGCACAACTGAAGTTTGAAAGAGGTGAATTTACGGATCTGAGAACTTCCGCTACAGCAAAATACGACTTATGAAAATACTCTTAGAAGAAAAAGTACTGGGAACGCATTCTAAAAAGAATTCAAAATATTATTGGGTTTTAGAAACCGTTACAGGAAAAAATGAAGATTCGGAAGACCTTAATGATTATTTCCCTGCAAGCTCTGAAACAGGATACATTCAGGATATAAAAGAGGAAATTATTGAGAAAATAAATTCAGAACACCTTTTTAGCTTTCCTTATACCCCAAAAGAAGGCGATTATTTATCTATAAAGAATAACTTAAGAAAACAGGAATATTTAAACCTGATTTTCCTTAATGATAAATGGATTGAGGAAATATATATGTGTAGTTACCGTGAGTGTGACACCGATATTTACACAACCATCAAAACAGGAGTTGCATTCTTAACTCAGGATATATGAAATTATTTTACGGAGAAATAACTGGCAATAAAGTGATCATCAATGATGAAGAACAACAACATATTGTAAAGGTTCTTCGGATGAGAGATGGTGAGGAAATTCACGTCACCGATGGAAAGGGAGGTTTGGCTTCAGGAAAATTGGTCATAGAAGGAAAGAAGGCGGGTCTTGAGGTTTCAGAGATCAAAAACAATCTTCCAGACTTCAATCCCAGACTTCATATCGCTATTGCCCCGACGAAGAATATTGACCGTATCGAGTTTTTTGTAGAAAAGGCTGTAGAAATGGGTATTTCTGAAATTAGTATTATTACTACAGAAAAAACGGAACGTAAAAACATCAATATTGATAAAATCAGAAAACAAGCTATTGCGGCCTCTAAACAAAGCCTAAGGTTTCATTTTCCAGTGATCAATGATGCTGTAAGACTAACGGACTTTTTAAAAGATATTCATCCTGAAAATACGTTTGTGGCACATTGTCATGAGAACCTGGAAAGAATGGAACTAAAGAGCATCCCTACCATGAAGGAAATTACTTTTTTAATTGGCCCTGAAGGAGATTTTTCTGAAAAGGAAATCGCGTTTCTTGCTGAACATAAAATCAAAGCAGTTTCATTAGGAAATCAAAGGTTAAGAACTGAGACTGCAGGTTTATTTGTAGCTGCATGGAATTATTATAATATGATATAGTGAATGGATTTTTAATTCATATAAAAAATAAAGGAGGTGTTTAAACACCTCCTTTATTTTTTCAAATTGATTATTTCCAATCAATATTATTTTCACTTAAATATTTTTCAAAAATCTGCTGGCCACTTCTTATGGAATTTACCGTCCAAAGGATTTTCATTCTTAACAGTTTTTCTTGATCTAATTTATAATCAATCCCAGATTTTATAAGCTTTTGTTTCAATTCATACATGCAAATTGAAGCCGCTACAGAAACGTTAAAACTTCTTGTAAAGCCATACATCGGAATCGCCAGTGTTTCATCTGCAAAATCCAGGATTTCCTGAGAAACGCCTTCCATTTCTGTTCCGAAAACCAAGGCTATAGGCTCTGTAATTTCATATTCTGGCAACATGGTCGCATTATTTTCCAATGAAACCACCACAATTTTATATCCTCTGTCTTTAATTTCCTGAAAGGATTGCATATTTCGGGGAAGTTTTTCCACTTCAACCCAGGTATCAGCCCCTTTGGTAACTCTAAGGTTGGGCTCAAAACTATATTCTTCCTGCAAAGCCACTACTTTATGAAAACCACAGGCTTCTACAGAACGTACAATGGCTGCGGCATTCCTGAACTGGTAAATATCTTCGACCACCGGAAGTACAAAGTCTGAACTTTCCTGAGAGAAATGTTCAATCTTTGACAATCTTTCTTCTGTTAAAAACTGTTTTAAATATTCATAAGTTTGCGCTAAATCTTTCATCTGCATGTAGTTATTTTTTCCAATAGCTCTATGTAACACCTATAATTCGTTTTATTCTTATAAAATTTCCCTCTAAGTGTTCCATTCATTTTCAAATCTTTGCAAATTAACGTAATTTTGGGCTATGATCCTTAACCGGGATTAAATTCTTAATTAAAAATAATACATGAAGCGAAAAGTCCTACTCATCTATACCGGAGGAACCATCGGTATGGAAAAAGATTATGAAACCGGAAGTCTCCGTGCCTTTGATTTTGGAAATATCTTTGAAAAGATGCCTGAAATGAAGCTTATGGAATGTGAAGTTTTCGTACATCCTTTTGCTAAACCACTGGACTCTTCGGACATGGGGCCTGAGGAATGGAGAGTAATTGCCAACTATATTCTCAAAAACTATAATGATTATGACGGATTCCTGATTCTTCACGGAACGGATACCATGTCTTATACTGCTTCAGCATTAAGTTTTATGTTAAAAGGATTAAGAAAACCTGTGATCATGACAGGTTCACAGCTTCCGATTGGTGATTTGAGGACAGATGCCAAAGAAAATCTGTTGACCAGTCTTTATTATGCCAGTTTATATGAAAATGATGAAGCTGTCATCCAGGAGGTTGCCATTTATTTTGAATACAAATTATTGAGAGGAAACAGAACATTAAAGTATTCTGCTGAATATTTTGATGCCTATGCAAGTCCAAACTATCCTATTCTTGGCCAATCTGGTGTTCATTTAAATATCATTAATGACAATCTTTTCCGTTGTGATCCGGAGGTAGAATTTCATGTGGATGAACATATCTCTGAGGATGTTCTGTTCTGGAGAATTTTCCCGGGAATGCACCTCAGCCATTTCAGAGAAATTCCTAAAATGAAAGTTCTGATTCTGCAGGTCTTTGGTTCTGGAACGATTTTTAGCAGTGAAAAGACTCAGGAAACTCTTCAGGAGATCAGAAATAATGGGACAGAGATTGTAGTAGTAAGCCAGTGTATTTCCGGTGGAATTTCGTTCGGAAATATGAAAACAGCAATATCTTCTCAAGAATCGGAGCGATCAGTGGCAGAGACATGACTGCTGAGACTGCTATTACCAAAGCAATGCATCTTATTGATAATCCAAATTACTCCGGAAGTTTCGCGGATAACTTTACCCAAAGCCTTTGCGGAGAAATTACTGCTGAAAAAATGCAATAAAAATTTGGTATTTAAAGAAAATATTCTATTTTTGCAATCTCAAATAGAGAGGTGTCCGAGTGGTTGAAGGAGCTACCCTGGAAAGGTAGTATGCGGGTAACTGTATCGAGGGTTCGAATCCCTTCCTCTCTGCAAAGAAAAGTCTTAAGTTTTATACTTAAGACTTTTTTGTTTTTACAACCTTATTATTCTCAAGTAGTTGTATACTTCTTATTCTTAAATACTCTATTTTACAATCAATATATGATATGACACGTCAAGTTATGGCGTATCCCTTATCTAGCTTTGCTTTAGAAACATTTAAACAAAATATTAATTACTAAAACACAGCTTATGAAGAAACTATCTGATGATGAGTGGAGTGAAGATCTCTCTGAATTCAAGGTCATTTCCATAGAAGATTTAAACAAAGGATTCGTAGGAGATAAGAGTGCTTTGGGTGATACTATCATCAACAAAGATAATTTTCCTGATTATAGAAGTCCATTCTATGATTACAGAAACATACCTTTAGGACATTCTTCTCTTACTGATAACCCCGTATCAATATTTGCTTCAACAGGAGTCAATGACAAAGGAGAAAAAGGATATGAATATTATGCAGAAGTTCTGCCCTGTGAAACAGGTTCACAGGTATATGGAACCTATCAGGCTAATGCCAGAAAAAAACAAGCTTTATTTCTTTTCTATGAAAAGCCCAATCCTAACAAATCTAACTTCTCTGGTGACTTTTATATTGCCAAGATGGGAGATTACTTTGTACGGCTTTTCAAGAGGTTCCCAGAACCATTATCCTCCAATGTAAATGGTCAGTTTTTCAGGAATATCACCTCTATGGAAGATGAAGCCGCTTATCTGACACAGTTGGCTTATACTTTTGAGAAAGATAAAATAGATGCTACTCTTGTTCATCAGGCTTTAATGAGGGAATATCAGTTTTATACAGGAGACAGAAGATTTGAAGAGATTATAGGCAATATTTCTTCTATTCCTGCTAATGCCATTGGATGGTGTGCTGAAAAGCTGGAAGTTTTTAAGCCTACAGAGAAGAATTATAATCCTCAGGCTAAAGATTATTCTCCATTAATCCCTATTGTAGGAGGTGTTGCAGTTCCTGTTAATATAAATAAAGCTGCACAGTTCTTTGAGAATTTAGGTGATAATCCTTTTGTTCAAGGGGCAGAAGCTACTTTTTCAAAGATTTGGTCATTGGTAAGACAGGCTGCAAGTAAGGTTAAAGATGTTTCCATAGAACATCTTCCTAATGCCTTTAAAAAGCTGATTAACAAAATTACAGGTGTCATTAATGATATTAAATCCTTTCTTACTGATGTAGCTGATGACATTAGTGAGATAGCTAAACAAGGAGTAGAAATCCTTAAACTGGCTAATGCTTTTTATTGTGGTGTTAATAGTGGTCTAATTAGTCTTATACAATGTTTGCTGTATATTTTAGAGTTTCTTTTACAGCCTACAACTACTTTCTCCTATCAGCAGTATCTTGAAAGAAGAGACTTGATGGAAAAAGCCGAGGATGTACTGGATTGGGTAACAGAGAATGTCCCTAAGTTCCTGCAGGGGGTTAAAGACCTATTCAAAGCCAGTGGAAGTATTTCTCAATCTGATATGGAAGGAATACTGGATAAGATGAAAGAGTATTTTGGTGATGTTTCAAGATATACAGTAGCTTTTTATGTAGGCATTTTTGCCTTTGAACTACTAATTAATATTCTGCTACTTATTTTTACAGAGGGTGCAGGGAATGTGGTAAAAGGAACTACTTATGTCCAGAAAGCAGCAAGTCTATTAAAGGTTCTTGCAAGAGAAACTGTTTCTGTGGCTACATTAGGAATTACAGATTTACTGGCTTTTCTTTCAAGATTTATTATTAGATTTGGAAAGGCTTGTACTAAAGGGTTTGCGGGCTTTACCAGATTCATTGAAGAATTATTACAAGGTGCTAAGAATGGTGCTAAAGCAGAGGAACTGGCCGATGAAATTCATGATATAGAGGAAGTAATAATCAAAGGAAGAAAACTTCAAAAAGGAGGTGGTGATGCAACCAAGTCTTTTGCTGAAAATGCAGGAATTAAGATAGAAAGTTGGATAAGTAAAACTAAGGTCTTTGGACAATCTACAGATTATACTTGTGCTGCTACTTCTTTGAGAATGACATTACATGACAAAGGTATTTTACTATTAGAAGATGAATTGGTAAGAGCATTAAAAACTGATACTAATGGGGCTTCAATTTTAGATATCCCTGAGGCTCTATATTTCAAAAGATTGGAAGATCAGGTAACAGCTATTGCTGAAAAAGATATTAAGTTATCAAAGTTATTAGAGAAATTAGAAGACGGAGATAAAGCAGTAGTAAGTATTGGTACAGCAGAGTTTAAAGGTCATGCTGTAGTACTGGAAAAAGTGGAAAATGGAAAGGTATTTTTACGTGACCCCTTACCTATGAATCAAGGAGCTTCTTATTCTATGAAGATAGAAGACTTTGAGAAGATATTTAACAAAAAAGCAGTAATTATTAAAAAATAAAGTAATGACAGAACAAGGAAACATACAATATAACACAAAAGGAGAAACACCTTTAAAAGGCTATCAGATTGTTAGAGTAAGAAATATAGTCCACTCAAAAGAAGTATTAGACAATTTTAAGAATGCAGTTCTAACAATCTTAAAAAATAAGAACTTAAGTGATGAAGATCCTAAGTGGGAGCAATTATTACCGCAAGGTATAGTAAAAAAGATAAAGCAATTGGATGATAATGATAAGAAATATGATGAATTTCTGTACAGTATCAATTCAAATATCGATGATTATCAAAGACTTAGAGATTGGGAATGGTACAGCTCAATAGAAATAGAAAAAGGATTTGATATCATTGTGAAAGGCAAATTTAATAGTTGGAAATTCATTAATTTTATTCACTGTCAAAATGTTCCTTTAGATAATATCAGAATTATAGATGCTGATAAACAAGAATTTTATGAGCTAAAAACTATCAAGGATTATACTTCTTATAAAATACTAAAGTAGAACTTAAAACATCTGCTTTAACTAATAAATAGCCCCATTACTACTGGATAAATGGGGCTATTTATATTCTTTTAAATTGTCAACATTTTTAAAAAGGTAATAAAAGAGGCTAAAAATGGATTAAATATAAAGGTGAATTTACCTTTTTACTCAGTTTGTCCTAAAGAAACTACAAATTAATTTGACTCAAAGTTTTATAATAAAAACCTTATGGCTCTAAGGATGCTAAGAGGAGCCACTTCGTCACTTATGAAGCTATATAATATGGTTTTACATACATTTCATAAGAACGACCTTGTTCATTCAGTCTTTGTTTCCTATACTCTACAAAATATAATCATAAAACTTTGTGTTAAAAAAAGAATTACCAGCCTGTATGAATACTCATATCACTCACAAATCTTTCTGTTTCTTTCTTAAAAACTTTTTCAGGAGATCAATATCTCATTCATCTAAGTATTTCTACTCAAATACATAATTGGTCATTTATACTCTACAGCATCTGTTTTGTTCTTCGTTACTTTGGTTTATAAAATAACCACAAAACCTATCTGATATGACATCAACAAGCGTAAACGCAAATTCATCCGGCCAACTCCAATTGGGAGGTGGTGCACAGTTCTGGGTATATCTTTCCCCTCACAACGATACTGCTAAAATGATTACCAAATGGCGTGTAACATTTTCACAGGGAAATTGGAGTGATTCTATTTCAAGCGACAATCCAACAAAACAAATCCAAACTCCTAACCTTTCGGGAATCTTTGAGATTAAAGTCGAATTATTGAATGGTTCTACTGGAACATGGAGACAAATTCCGCCTCAGGCAGGAAGCTACAATGAAATAGGATGCAATTCTAATTGTGCATCAATGGTAGGAATTGTTGCAGATAGCACTAATCCTCCTATTGGTTCTATTAATGCTCATTTCTGGACTACCTGGGATGCTCTATGCAGAGCAAGCGTATAAAGCAAAATCAATCATTATAATCAAGTGAGCTGCGGTATTTTTTAATATCGCAGTTTTCATAATAAAGCTACACACCCTATGATACCTTTTTCCTTAAATTTGTAATATCAATATAATTCAAATAAAAATGTACACAATACGAACAGCATTTTCTTCGCTGTTATTTTTTGCAGTTTTTCTATTCCCATCTCTTACAAAAGCCAGTTCCTATTGGATGGAGATTCATGGGTCGGGGAAAATAAAAGAACAGGTTAAGATTCAGGTATGCTATGGCTTTATTGATGAGCTTAGCGAACGACACCGAACGACTGGCGCTGAGTTTGAGAGAATCAAAAATTTCAATTTCTTTCTCTTCAATACCAAGGGTGAAAAGCTAAAGATCACATTACAACCTAAAGGAGATCATTGGGAAGGAACATTTACGCCTAGCCAGGAAGGAACTTATCGAATTTAGGGATGAACGATCAACAGCCTGTTTTAGTACGTTCTCAAAATCCACAGGAAAATGTAAGACCTATTGATTTTATGTGCAGCGCTTATCAAGTGGGAGTTCCATCGGGTAGCATCGCTCCACTTCAGTTTATGGATATTAGCCTTCAAGAGAAAAATGGGGTCTACACTATTTTTCCTTACCGAAATATGAAGCCTGTAGAGAAAGGCACCATACTTAGGATTTTCAACCCTGAAAACTGGGAAAAAAACATTCCAACAGATGAAAATCATCAAGCCGTTTTCAAACCTAGCATGCCTGGGTTGTATGTCATCAGACAGGATTGGCAAGATAATACTCCGGGAACATTCCAAGGGACATCTTATGCCAAAATAAGATATCGTAATAATTATTGCCTTTGGATTAATTAAAAAGATGGAAGCGGAAAGATGAAGAATGGATTTATCTCAGACAGAAAATTGGATCAAAATTTATTAATGAATAGATTCAAGATAAAAGTTCAGAAAGTCTTTATAAAATAAAAAGTCCCGGATTAATAAATCCGGGACTTTTTTGTTATCAATTATTAAAATCTCATTTTAGAATTTCAGGGAAACACTCCCTAAGAAACGCGCTGGTGCTTGTGGTGTTAAACGCACTGACCAGGCTTTTTCGTTGGTAATATTATCAAATTTCAATCCTACTCTATATTTTGGCTGGTCATAGAAAATTCCCAGGTCAAACATCGTATACGATGGTATAATTACTTTGGCTGTTTGTGTATTTGTCTGATATGAAGATGATCCCATGTTTCCGCCACCTCCTACTCCAAGGCCTTTTAATTTACCTTGGGGAATTCTGTAGCTGATCCAGAAATTAAACATATTCGCAGGGCCTGACAATGCTGGTCTTAGACCATTAACGGAAGGGTTGGCATTGGTAAATTTACTATCGTTGTAAGCATATCCGGCAACAATATTTAATCCATCAAAAGGATTGGCAGTCAACTCAGCTTCAAATCCTTTGCTCAATTGGGTTCCATCCTGAATAGAATAGTTGATATCATCAGGATTTGTTCTCAATATATTATCAACACGGATATTATAATAACTTAAAGTTCCTACAAGTCTGTGGTTGAAAATATCTGCTTTTACTCCCAACTCCAATTGATTAGCATACTCAGGCTTGAATGAATTTCCGTTAATATCTACTCCACTTACGTTATTGAAACCATTCATATAGTTTCCAAATAGGGACACTTTATTCTTCAATATTTCATAAACAAGACCCAATTTAGGAGAAAGCGCTGTCTGTCCATAAGGTCCGGTCTGCGTTCCGCTGTTACTTAAGCCTCCTTTTATTTGACCTGTAGCAATATCATAAACTCCTTTAAACTGGAATCTGTCTACTCTTAAACTAGCCATTACCATTAACTGATCTGTTACATTGAAGACATTCGACACATAAGCTGCATAGGTATTATCACTATTATTCTCTCTTCTCGCTACAGAAGTTGCGGTAAGTGCATCAATTGTATTTTGGTTGACTCTGAAGTCTGCCGATGGATGAACAAAGTTAAATACTTTTGTATTGGTATGATAACGGTCAAAATGATTAGAATTGTTATAATAATCCAATCCCACAACCATTCTGTTTCTGAATCTTCCGATATGGAAATCACCGATAAAATTCTGCTGGATATTGGTTGCTATAAATGAAGTAGTTCCTACCATCACCTGAGCACTTGCCGTAGAATCTGTTTTCCCATTAATAGCAGAAATATAGCCATTAATGGTAGATCTTGCACGGGATACAATCGTCTGAGATGTCCAATTTTCTGAAATTTTATAGTTCAACTGGGTAAAGATATTCATCATCTGCGTTTCATAAGCCAGATCATCTCCCAGGAAGTTCTTATAATACGGAAACTTCATATCTGCAATAGACTGTGTTTATTGCTTCCTGTATAAGGATTAAAGCGTACCACTGAGGTTCCTTTTGCCTGATTGAATTCTATATCCAAAAGAAGCGACATACGGTCATTGATCTGATATGAGAAACTTGGGGCTATAGCCAATGAATTGGTAAATCCTAGTTCTTGAAAACTTTTTTCAAAAGTTCCTGCTGCATTCAGACGGAAAAGGGCTGTTCTATCTTTATTAACCGGAGTATTCACATCTACTGTTACTCGGTTGTAATCCCAGCTTCCACCAACATATCCTACTTCACCACCAAAGTTATTATAAGGCTTTTTCGTCACACGATTGTAAACCCCACCATAACTGCTGGCTACACTTTTTCCGAATAAAGTAGCCGAAGGACCTTTTATTGCTTCAATACGTTCTAGGTTGACAGGATCAATTACTGAAAATGCAGCACCTGCCACTCCATTTCTTGCATTAGGTTCGGTTTCAAAACCTCTTGAACGAAAGGTTACTCTTCCCTGATTGGCAATCATAGGAACTCCTGCTCCCGGTACATTCTTAGAGATACTTCCAAGATCTACAGCAACCTGTTCCTGAAAAAGCTCTTTAGTTACAGTGTTATATACCTGAGGGTTTTCCAGGTTCTTTAAAGGAAGTCTTGCCACAAACCCACTTTCTTTTTTAGAAAACCTATTGACATTTTTCATGATCACAACTTCCTGTATCGCCTGAATATTTTCTTTGGTCAGTTGATAATCCAAGGTTGTGCTTTCTCCTGCTTTTACTTCAACAGGAATACGTATTTCTTTAGATCCTAAGATTTGTAACTTTATGGTATAAGAACCTGCATTTACATTGGTAAAACGATAGTTTCCCTCATCATCCGTCAAAGTTTGGCGATCAGTTTCCAATAATGAAACAGAAATTGCTCTTAAAGGCTGTCCATCCACCATATTAATCTTACCGGCTATTCCACCTTGAAGATCTTGTGCATAGAGTTGGGTTAAACTTATCAGGGAAAGAAGAAAATTAGAAATGGTTTAGACCATTGTAGTATTTTATCTGTTTGAACGTCCTTTTGTTCTGCTTCATGGACATGAGTAATCGACTTCATCAGAAGTTTACATTCACTTAGTTGTATCATTTTTCAGCCTTATTTAAAATAATTATAAATAAAGTACAAAATAAAGGATAAACAAACTTTCCCACAATATTAATTTGAATTATTCTAAATAAAAGATAAAAATCATCATTTTAATAATCGTACTCTAGTATGTTCTACAAGCTATTTTAATAGATGTAAAAAAGTAAAAAATCGACTTTTCCACATTTTACTAACAAGTTATTCACAATCTGTATACCCATTAAATTATCTTTCATGAATGAGTTTTCATCATTCCTAAATTTTTCCTAAATCAAGTCTTTATTTTGTCATGTTTTTAAACAGTATTGAAGGATTTTGAATAAACATTCTATTCATAAAGCTTCATACATTTGTTTTTGACAAAGTATTTTCTCTGCGTATCTCTGATATCTTTATCTAACCTTATGATTTCGCAGATTTTAACACTAATCGTAAAGCAGTTATCATGATGTTCGATATAAAAAAAGTATTTATCATAATAGGTATAACAGGATGTATGGGAAGCCTGGCAAAAGCACAGATCAGTCCACCTGGTCTTGGAGATGCCAAGACTGCATTCTGGTCAGCATTTGGAGTCAAGCACAATCTGGACTCTCTGGGAAAAAAACAAACCATGAGTTATATTGCCATTGGGCGTAAAAGTACTCCGGATAACGATAATTTATTGGCAAAGCAGGCTATTTTTGTATTAAACCATGAGGTTTATCACTCTTTTGCCCCCCATCAGCAATACAGCTATGCCTTAAGCTATCGTCGACAACCTGAATATGAAAAGGAGGTTCCTTATGATAAAGAAGGTATAGAACAGGAATTCAGAGTGTATGGGCGATATGCTTATACTTTTAACCTTGGGAAAAAGCTAAAGCTTAAAAATACAGTTCGCCAGGAATTCAGAAAGTTCTTTGATGCTGATTTTCATAAAGTAGATGAAGATTTTCAGTTGAGAACGCGTATCAAAAGCCAATTGACCTATAATTTATCCCCCAAGAATAATCAGAAACTGGCATTGAGTGCTGAGGCTCTATTTTCCATCAGTCACCTCAATGAACATAACCAGCACTGGAATTCTTACGGATATCGGGAATTAAGGCTTGCCGCTTATTATATGTTCAATATTCCCAATTCTCCTTTTACGGTAGATATTGGATATATGGATGATCTGATCAGAGGAAGCCAAAGCATTCATCATGGCGGAGTACATTATCTGGCCGCAGACCTCATCTGGAATATTCCTTACAAAAAGAAAGAAATTACCAACGAAGATCATCTTGACTAAAAGATATATTCACTCATTAAAAATCCCAACCATTTCTGGTTGGGATTTTCGTTGGAAAATATAGGATTCTCCGCAATATAATTAAGTATGAATGTTGGTGTAAAACTTTAGTTGCACAACGTTAGAAACTGGCGGCTCATTTGTACTTTGAATTTTGCTTCTGCTCTTGACTGGGCATAAATAGTATGTTCAAAGGCTTGAATAATCTTTAATTTCTGATCGATAAATTCGGCGATCTGTACAATAGAAAAAATAAAATCCCGATACAGTGCCATATCTACAGTCTGCCCATAGTATGGAAGATAAGCCTTAAGAAAAGGAATGGTCATCTGGTGTTTATTGTAACTGACACAATATCCTACTCCTTCACGAGAAGTCACAATATCATAATCATTGATATAATCCAGAATATTTCTGCTGCCACTCAGTGCTTCTTTGTTTTTGGAGCAATGACGATTGATCTTATCCAGAATATGTTGGGCATATTCCATCATAGAAATAGCCTTCCATTCAAAAACATGATTCATTCCTTTTTTGGGTGATTTTCCGTTTTCACAGCCTGTACAGAAAGAAATTCCTATCTTTTCATGATAGGGAAAGAAGCAGTCTTTAATTTCAATGGTTGCATCAGCCTGTAAGCTGTCATTAGCAAAATTGTAATAAAGATAAGGGCTATATAAATCTGCAAGGGCTTTCAGATAGTCTGCCTCACTAGCATTACAGTATTCTTCAAACCATTTTTCAAGATGATCGTAATAATGGTTTTCAAAGTCGTTAAAGTTTAAGTAAAATGGCAATTCCATAGCTCTGTAATTTTGATATGACAAAGCTATTACCGTAATGCGACAAAACTTGACGCTTTATATTTTTTTAAAGAAAAAGAAATCTGGAGAAAGATAAGAGACTTTGAGATTGGGGACAGAGATGAAACTTAAAATGTGAATAGGAAATTAGTGTTGTTCATAAAAAATGCCCACTGACTTACCTACTTCACCTCAAAACCCGGATCACGGACTTCACTCCTCGCACTTCATCCTACTTATCATAATTTTTCATCATAAATTCAAAGTAGTGAATCATCTTCAGGTAATTGTCTATACTAAGATATTCGTTGGTACTGTGAATACTCTGCTGTTCTGAGCTATTGATTCTAATAGGCATGAATCTGTATACGTTTTTGCTTACAATTTCATATTTACCGGCATCTGTTCCGGCCATGGTAAGATAAGGAGAAACAATAGCCTCCGGATAAATCTCTTTTACACCTTCTTCAATACGTTTAAATGCTTTTGTTTTGGATGATGATACAGCTGATGCTTCTCTTGTATTATCAATTTCTTCTACTTCAACATCAAAACCTTTAGTTGCTTTTGCAATATGTTCCCGAACATCTTTCACTGTATTTCCTGGAAGAAGTCTAAAGTTAACAACAAATTCTACTTCAGGAGACAGCACATTGGTTCCGTCACTTCCTTTCATCATCGTTAATGCTGTTGTAGTTCGTACTAGCGCATTGGTGGTATTATTTTTGGTCAGCTGCGAGATCAGCACCGGTTTTAAAAGCCATTGATTCGCCAATGCCATTCTCGTTGTAAATGGCATCACTCCGCCTATATTATCGAAAAATTCTTTTACCAATGGAGTAATGACAGGTTTCATCTGATGATCTTCCAGTCTTTGCATAATCACAGCTGCTTTACCGATTGCACTTTCCATAGGTGGCATTGAAGAGTGTCCTCCAAGACCTTTCACCTTTATTTTGGCAGAAAGAAAACCTTTTTCAGCACATCCCACCACGGCAACATCAGCATCTACACCTGCTACATTTCCTTTTCGCATAATCAATCCTCCTTCATCATACACCGCATCGAATTTCAATCCTTTTTTCTTAAAATATTCTGCAATCTGAATAGCTCCATTCTTTCCGCCTACTTCTTCATCAAAACCAAAAGCCAGGTAGATGTCACGTTGAGGAATTTGCTTGCTTTTAATCAGGTTATTCATAGATTCCATTAAGGAAAAGAGCATTCCTTTCATGTCTATTGCTCCTCTGCCATAGATTCTTCCATTAGCTACAGCTCCCGAAAAAGGGGAAAATTCCCAATCTTCAGCTACTTTCGAAACAGGATCTAGCGGTTTATCATCTGGTCTGAAAATATTTTCTTGTGTATTTTTTACATCTGCATCTCCCGGAGGAACCACATCCATATGAGAAAGGAATAGAATAGGCTCCAGTTTTGAATTACTGCCTTTCAATCTGAATACTAATCCATATTTGTTGACCTCAACATTTTCAGTATTTTGATATACCAACGGATAGGTGGTTTTCAAGTATTCTTTAAATTGATCAAAAGGTGCATAATTGAATTCACCCAAACTTCCTGTAGAAACAGTAGGGATCTTTATTCCTCCTGAAAATCTTGCTACTGCTGAATCATTTTTTACAGGCTTCCATCCTTCTGCATTTCCGGATGGGCCTTTTTTAAAAGGATAAGTATATGTTTTAATCACTACGACTGCAGCCAGAATAATGAGAATTCCAAGAAGAATTAAAAGAACTTTTTTCATAACAGGATGATTTTGTGAAATGGTTTGGTTCTATAAATATACTAAAGTATTTGATCTTTAACAATTTTGATCCTTTGCTTTTCACCTATTCATCAATAAAAGGCTGTTTCCAGAGAAACAACCTTACTATTTTATAAAGGCAAAGTATTCTTATTTATTTCTAACCTGCAGTATCCAATGGATAATATCATTTAAAACAAGTTCCGTATTTCCGATATTACAATGGTTTTCCGCCAAATCATTCTTCGTATACATCTTATAAGTAAGAGATTTTACATTAGGTAAAGCATCAATGACTCTTTTATACAATTCAACGGGAATAAAGTGGTCACCATTGGAACCGAGCAACAAAAAATCTTGTGTAATCTGCGATCCTATACTTTCCATTTCAAAATCCTGAGCCTTTTTAATGTAATCATATGGAGTTTCTACATTCATACTGAACATTCCATGCTGCATGGCCCATTGTACCAAAGGATCTATTTCCATTTTCCTTTGAATCAATTCATTGACCTTATTTTTGTCTTCTGCATCCATTAACATTCTTAGTTCATTAGGCACTTTGGTGAGGATCACCTCATAAAAACTAGGCATAATTCCCCACGCTACTACTCTTTGAATGCGACTTTCAAATGCAGCTGCTCTAGGTGCCAACATTCCTCCTAACGATAGCCCGATAAGGGTTACATTGTCCAACTGATAAGCATCCAGAATAGCTTTAATAGGTTTTTCCCATTCATAGGTATAATAAATACCCGATTCTCTTAAAGCTCCGCCCTGCCCCGGGCCATCAAAAATATACACAGCAATTCCTTCGGATACCAAACGCTGCACTACCGGTAAAAATTCTTCCATATAAGAATCATTTCCCCCATGAATAATCACCGTGTCTTTTATATCTTGTTTCGGAAGACAGATCCAAACGGGTAGTTTTCCATTTTCATAAGCTACCTCATCCCTTTTTATTTCCTGTTCAAAAGTGATTTTGTGGTAGTCATAAAATAAAGATTTTGATTGAGCATACAATCGCGATTTTTCCGCCGTTCCATCAGCCTCAAAAAACTCTGCCATTCTGTAATATCCAATGGCTTTAGGAATCTGTTGGCTAGCTTCTGCTTCTTCAGCCAGGATGCTCATCTCTTTTACCCAATCTTCTGTAGTCCTGATTCTAGAGGCCATTGTTTTTATTTCTTCAAGATTACCACTCCCCCACATTAAGGTTCTGTTCAGTTGAAAATTAAAATTAGCTTCATCATGTAATTGATAGGTTCCTTTTTTCATTATGTTTCTATTTTGGTGAAAAATGGTATGCTGTATTTCTTTAATTCAGCCATACCTTTATTAGCTAAGCTTTTTCGAAAGTAGTCTTAAAGTTTAGCTTTTTTTTTCGCCTAGATTAAAAAAGGATTATTTCTGCTGAGCTCTTACTTTACTCAATTGTTGCTGGGTCATTCCAAGATATCCTGCAATGTATCCCAGATTAATTCTCTGAAGCCAATCCGGATGAGCGACCACAAAATCATTGTAACGCTGATCTGTTGTTTTGATCTGCTGATCCATCAGTCTGTTTCCCATGGTAATTAAACTTTGGGCAAATAGATCTTCCATGAACTGCTGTATTTCCGGATTGCTTGATTTCAGCTCCAAAAGCTGACGATAAGGCAATCTGAATATTTCGCTATTGTCTTCGATGACTTCAATTCCAAAGGGAACCGCTTTTCCGGATAACACACTTGAAAATAAGGCTATAAAACTATGATCTGAACTGATCCAATGGGTATGATCCTGTGCTTTATCATCGTAATAAAAGATTCTCGCTACTCCTTTTTTAATATAAAATAAATCGCGGTGAACCTGATCTATATCCATCAATATTTCTCTTTTCTTATAGGTCGTACTATCAAACAAATGAGTGAAATTTTCGATGATCTTAAGGTTCTTTTCACTGATCATTTTTGTATTATTTGTTGAATAAGGTTAAGGACAGCATTCTAACACTCACTCCTTTCACAGGCAAGATAAGTTAATGATTAAAATATGTTTAAAAGTGAGTATTAAGTCTTGATAAAAAGCAGATCTATCAATTCAAAATTTCATTCATCTGCGTTAGAATAACGGGTTTTCCATCGGTGATTAAAATGGTATGTTCGTGTTGCGCCATATAGCCGCCTTTATTTCCTACCATTGTCCAACCGTCTTTCAACTCTACAGCCAGGTTTGAGGAAGTAGAAATAAATGTTTCAATAGCCACTACAGAATTTTTCTTAAAACGTCTGGTGTCAAAACGATTTTTATAATTCAATAATTCATCGGGTTGTTCATGCAAACTTCTTCCAACCCCATGTCCGGCAAGGTTTTTAATCACTTTAAAGCCTCTTTTCTTTGCTTCTGTCTCCATCAAAAACCCAATATCAGCTATTTTCACACCTCCTTTGATCTTATCAATGGCTTTTTGAAGAATATCTTTAGAAGCATCTACGAGTTTCTGATGTTGGTTGATATCTTTACCTATCACAAACGAACCTCCATTATCTGCCCAATATCCGTTCAATTCAGCTGAAACATCAATATTGATCAGATCACCTTCCTTCAAAATCCTTTGATCTGTTGGAATACCATGACAGAATTCGTTATCAACACTGATGCAAGTCCAACCCGGAAATCCATACGTAAGGTAAGGTGCAGATTTAGCGCCAAAATCAGCAAGTATTTTCGCTCCGTATTCATCGAGTTCCTTTGTGGACATACCAGGTTGCGCATATCGCGTCATCTCTTTCAAGGTATAAGCCACTGCTTCACTCACTTTCTGCATTCCGGTTAACTGATCTTCATTGGTAATTGACATGATTTTATTTTTTAATTGAGTATAGATTCCAATACTAAGAAATTTCTATAGCTATTGAAAAGCACAAAGTTAAAGAAAAAAGATTCTTTTATTAAGAAAATATAATGTAAATAGTTATGAATGAAATTCTTGACATTGTCATGATTCTTTTTTTTATTCTTTTCTAAGCAAAATTTTTCGATTTAAGCGACAGCGTAAATCATTTACATTTTGAGACAGGTATAATAAGAAAATGTGCTCAATAAAAAACCATTGTATGATCAGCACTAGCTTTTTATTGAAAGCACGAACATGAGGCTCGCATCACTGCAGTAAGTTATAAAACCGTTTTCCTCATTATTAAAATTATTATTGCAATCGAATAAAGTATCAACAAAAAAGAGCTTATTTTAAAACTTGGATAAAACCAGCTTTTATTTATTGTTCTTACAACTCCAGAATGATGTTTTGTATATTTTAAATAATATTCAATAATTCTATTAGGAGAGCATAGACCTATTATTCCCCATATTAAAATTAATATCATAAAAATAATTGTTAAAACATAAGATATATCCATAATTACTATTTGTTAAATAAATGTATCCGGAGTATAATTATATGAAACTCCAAATTGTGGTGTATAAAATATCAGGCTTGTGACTATTCCATTTCCAAGAGAATATGAAATCTCCAGATGGGTATGAGCATCTTGTACCTGCCAAACAATAACAACTTAAAATCAACTTATGTTCAGTATTCTTAACCAGATCTAAAGATATTCAATTTTATAAGACTTTGTGAACAGATTATTGAAAACACGAGCATGATGCTCGCCTTTACTTTGTATCTATAAAGGAGTGAGACGCTCCTACCAGTCGGGGATAATCACCAATTAATAGCGTAGGTCAAAACTCCCCAAATTATAAATATTATTATAACCACTGAACCAGTTAGAATATCTTTTTTTTCTTCTTTATCAAAATCTACCTGATGTACTAAATTTTGCTTTTTTATACTACATTTATAAATAAATATAAGCCTTATTATGCTACCCACAAGTGCAATCATATTAATATCCAAGCCCATTTAATTGTTCATTTTCCATTGTTTTACTAATTGCAGTTTTTGTAGCTGCCTTAATTCCTATTTTAAGAGCCATATTGGCTGCCGTATTTATCCCTCGTTAGCGCGAGTGTTATTTATCAAAAAATAAGTAATACGCTTAATCTCAGATCAAGTAATCATAACTTATATTACAAAAGCAGGTATGATTTTTCACTGTAAAAATAATTAAAGATAAATACAAAACCCTCACTATGGTGAAGACTTGTTATTTATTTTAGCACGAGCATGATGCTCACGATGTACATAATATACTTATTTGATACTCAAATAATCATTAAATTCTAAGATCTTTAAATCTACAGCTCTTCCTAATTTCTTTTTCTTGCTAATTCCAATTAAGGACTTCAACTCTTTTTCATTGATTATCTTTTCAAGTTCAAAATTTATTATATAATTAAAGAGCCTAATGTGACTTCTATAATCATCTGTCTTTTCCAAACTTTCTAAAAGTTCACCAATGTACATATCTCTATTTTTTGGAAAAAATATTAGATTATTAATTATTATTTGATTCTTAACTATGAGCCTACTACGATCAGTTTTCACTAAATCAAAATCTACAGATTTATACATTTTCTTATAAAAAAGAAAGTTATTTACAAAATAGTCTAAGACAGAAAGCCTGAATAGATAGTTTTTTTTCAAATTCAAATAATTCAAATACTTTAGATACAATTTTCTATCAACTATGTTAAGTTGATCTGCTAAAGCAATTATTAAAGTATTATACCAATCATTATTTGTGATTTCAAAATCAAGAATAAAAGATTTGAAATAACCAAAATTAATTTTGTCATTAACAAAATTATATTCTTCAATAAATTCTATCCTCTTACTTAAATATCTATTTTCAAAATGGTACTTTAAGCAATTATCGCCTCCCTGTACCTGTACCTCTTTCTCCACTTTTTTCTGTTTATTTCTAGTTGTTCTTGCCTTTTGTTCCTTAGTCAGTTTTTGTTTAATGCTTTTTGCTCCTTAGATAAATTACCCCTTAATCCTGCTAATTCAGTTGCAATATCTTCATCTGACCAACCAACAAGCCTTGAATCTCGTTGATTACCTCTTGCAACTTTCGAAAAGGGCATAAAATTCTCTGACTTATTATTACCCTCTTGAGGAACATTTTGACCATTTACATCTTTATCATCACCAGAATCCGATTCAGTGTTCCCCTCGCTAGCGCGAGCTTCTAGCTCGTGTCAATTATCAAAAAATATATGTAATAGGCTTAATCTCAGATTTAGTCATTACAAAAAGGATGTATTATTTATTCGTTGTAAAAATAATTAAAGATAAATACAAAACCCTCACTATTGTGAGGGCTTGTTATTTATTTTAGCACGAGCATGATGCTCGCGCTAGCTAGAGGAATATTAATTATTCCCTTCAAACCATCTTCTTATTTTCCCTTCTAAAGATGAACTTTCTCTCTGTTCTATCAAAGGATTTCTTTTTTTTCCAAATATTTTTTCACGATTGACATTGGATAAAATAAGAAGTGAAATTCCTAAAAAAATGAGAGTAATAATAATATATACTCCTCCCTTTTTATCCTTTTGAAAGCCATATTCTAAAAATCTTTTATCCTTAACAAAAAAATAATAATTAATAAAACCAATAATAACCATAAATAAAATCATATAAAATTTATTTGGATACATTGGTAGTAAATCAAAATAATTTAGTAGTCCATGAAAAAAAAATAAGACTAAACTAATAATTAAAGTACTAATAGCAAAAGCACTAAATATTGCCTGAAAATCATTTTCGTTCTGTTTATCTTTATAATATCTATAAATTCTAAATAATAAATAATAATATGCTTTCATCAATTAATTTTATTTTTTTATGGGTTTATCAAATAATGTATCACCGGTTGAATATTCATATAAAAATTTTCCACCGAAATAAATAAGACTTACAGGAGCTCCCCCATGGAGTAAAACCTATACCTCCCATAAATAAATCAACAGTAGCCTCGGTTCCTGTAATTTGACCATCAAAATATTGATAGACTGTAGCTCCTATTCCGACAACACCTACAACTTTCCCTGCTACAGAATAAACAGAAGAGGCTTTCCCTGCTGCTGCATATCCGTTTCTCAACCCCTGTACTCCTCTTACGAATTTGCCATTAGCTCCTTTTTCTAAGATTTTGGTAGATTTAATGATTCCTTTTGCATCTACCCAGTGTTGTTTGCTATAAATACTTTTTTCTAAAGCATAATAGCTAATTGCTCCTGCTGTTGCAGCATTTCCTAAGTTCCCCCAGTCAAAAAAGCCATTTTGGCTAGGTATATAAAAAGACGGTTCTCTTATCTCAGGAATACCAGATTTATTAAGATTCAACATATGTGCTACCATCTCCTGTGCTGTATTGGCATCTCCTTCTGCTCCTCCTGTCCACCAGCTCATATAACCATTATGATTACGCAGTGAATACTCGCCTCCATTAGCAAATACTGAGACTAAATCTTTATAAGCCTGGGTCTGTCCAAAGGTGGCACCTCCACCAAAATTAGTATTTCCACCCAAATTCCCAGGATAATAGCTCGTAGTCAATCTTCCGCCACCGCTCAACATTTGCCCCATCACTCCACCGCCTTGGCTTTGAACAAAAGTGTTATACTCTGCCTGCATTGCCTGATAGTCGTTAATCAATGCCTTTCTGCCATCAGGATCAATGAACATCATCGGATTATCTAATGCATAATTGTAAGGAGAAAATCTGCGCGATGATTCTGCCAGAGGATCTGCTACGCTCCATCTTCCAAGATCAGACATATACATTCTTGCTCCATAATCATACATTCCTGTTTCCTGAAGCTCTTTCCATTGTATTTATAGGAATAATAGCTCCCGAAATTAGAAGTGCCAAACGATCCCTTTATATGGTTTAATCCAAAAGGATAGTAATTATTAGTATCGGTAATCTCAAGAGCGCCTTCGCTGTTTTTAGCAAAGCTTACCCGGGTATTTCCAAGGTGGTCTTTGTATTGGTAAATATAATGCTTAATATAGAAGAAAATCAGAGCAGAAAAGTTTTCTTCTCTGATTCAGATTTATAAAGTTATTGGAATCCAATGTTAATAAGAAGCTCAAAGTCCAGAGACTTTGTGCAGCGGGGTAACCTTTGTATTAATAGATATAATTATTTTCTAAGATGAAAAAACCATTGCTAGATTAACGAAAGCACGAGCATGATGCTCGCGCTAGCAGGGTGGTTATCTTATTCATGCTTCATTCCAAAAGGATAAAAGTTGTTTTCTTCAAGAACATCTGCACTGTTTCTAATAAAACTTATTTTATCAAATTAGAATATTGAACTTTCAATACTCCAATTGTTCACAATATTACAAAAAAAGGTAGCAACTCCAGTTATGTCATAGTAATCTTTAATACGTTACCCCAATAGCACAAAACTAAGTATAAAAAATATTACTATTCCTAGAATTATACTAAAACTGATCCAAGCCCACTTACGTTTTACTTCTTTAGATTCCTTATCAAATTCATCAAAGTATTTTAAATATTTACCATTCTTAAATAATAATTTCTCATTAATAAACCAAGGCATAGCTAACATTCCTATTATAAATATCCATTTATATGAGTTTCCTGGTTCCCAAACGAATTGGATTAACGATTTACCTAATATTATCTGGAGAACATTGAATAATCCATATTCTATAAGAATTATTAAACCTCCAATATGAACACCTGCAAAGGCTATACTCTTACCATATGACGGATTATTTGATAGATCTAAGGCGACATCATCAATATCTTTAAATGAACTGCCTCTCCTTTCTAAACCTTTTTTAAGAAATTTAATTTTAGTAATAGGACTAAAGATAAAATTTAAAATATATCTAAAAAGATATGTTGCTTTGACTTCAAATTTATAAATGAAATAATGTACACGATTCCAAGTTCTTTCCATAAATTTTCTAAAGTTTGCTTACTATTTTATATAATAGCAGAGAAATAACAATATTAATTCTATTCTACTATTTTTACTTCAATTATATTTATCAATTTATTATTTTAGTTGATCGGGTTTGTTTAATATACCACTAGCCCAATCCTCAGCATAGTCTCCACCATACTTACCCCCTAATATTCCTCCTACAATACCACCAATTAACCCACCAATTGCAGCCCCCGGCACTGCCCCGACTCCTTCAAACCAAACACCTACAGTTGCTCCAGTTTTCATTCCCATCCATGCTCCTGCTTCAGCTCCCATCCATGCTCCTGCCATGCCTCCTGCTACATTTGCTGTTGCTAGTTGAGCTTTAACTCCAAACTTTCCTTTATCTTGATAAACTCCATAACCTATTTGTGCCGCACTAATTGCATAACCAACATATCCTGCTCTTGTTGCATATTTACCATACATTGCTGTAGTATTGACATAGCTACTTCTCAATCCTATTAATGATCCTCTTGCTCTGCCTGCATAATTAACACTTCTTGTGTTTCCTAAATTATCTATCCAATATCCACTATTGTAAAGATCTGTTCTTTGCTTTACAATATACTCGAGTCCTCCTTTCATTGCAGTTGAACCCCAGTCTGCCCAATCTTTATAAGCATCCAATGGTATTCTATGTAGTATTCCTAAGTCTAAATTAACATTTGCTTCCCCATTTATTAAAGATCCAGTTACACTTGTTATTCCTGTCCAATAGGTTAAATAACCATTTACATTTGTTATACTGGTTGTACGTCCTACCATTAAATCCCTATAAGCTTGGGTCTGTCCAAAGGTGGCACCTCCACCAAATTAGTATTTCCACCCAAATTCCCAGGATAATAGCTCGTAGTTAATATTCCGCCACCACCCAGCATTTGCCCCATTACTCCATTTCCCTGGCTTTGAACAGCAGAGAAAAATTCTGCCTGCATTGCCTGATAATCGTTAACCAATGCCTTTCTCCCATCAGGATCAATGAACATCATTGGATTATCTAATGCATAATTGTAAGGGGAAAATCTGCGCGATGATTCTGCTAGAGGATCCACTACTCCCCATCTTCCAAGATCAGACATATACATTCTTGCTCCATAGTCATACATTCCTGTTTCCTGAAGCTCTTTTCCATTGTATTTATAGGAATAATAGCTCCCGAAATTAGAAATGCCAAATGATCCCTTCATATGGTTTAATCCAAATGGATAATAATTATTAGTATCGGTAATCTCAAGAGCGCCTTCGCTGTTTTTAGCAAAGCTTACCCGGGTATTTCCAAGGTGGTCTTTATACTGGTAATATATAATTATTTTCTAATCTAATAGAAGTAAACCATTGCAAAATCAACAATGGTTTCTTTATTATTTTATAATTGAAAGCTCTAGATGATGCTTGTGCCAGCGAAGGAGTTTCAGTCAGTAGATTAACTATGTTCCATCTTTCCTAATTATCATAAAAAATCATTCCTAAGATTATGCTAAAATCTTCATTGCTAAAAATAGAACAACTTTTTTTCTCCCCATCAATAACAGATAGTCTAACATTTTCTAAATCTGAATTTTTCATTCGTTTCACAACTTCTCCGTGTCCATCAAAATAATGTTTTGTATGAATACTATAATCTAATCTGTCATTATAAATATCATACAAATGTTGTCTGGTTTCTACAAAAGATATATTAAAAATGTCTTTTTGACCTTTAATTTGTTTAATGTAATCGACAACCTGATCTAAATAACATCTTATATCATATAGATCATTTATTATTTTATCATTCATTTTTATCAATTTTATTTTATATATGGTGTCCAGATTCCTCTATTCCATGGACTGATTTTTTGTACACCGAATACCCCTTGCTACCGAATGAATCCTTTCATGTGGTTAAAAAAGAATAAATTAAACATTTTAAATTGTATTCTTATTCAAGATATTTTTTCCTTAGAATAATTACTCTCTGTTATATTTGTCATTTTTACTCATGCAATGTTAAAGATATGAAATGGATTACTTAAGGGAAGTAATCTATTAAAAAATGCCATACGAAAGGATTCGTGCGGCAGCTTGTGAACAGACATGCCTCTATTTTATCATTGCTACAAAAGGCTTTACAGCATTTAAAAACTGGAGAAAGTTCGCTTGCTATTCTGGGGTAGTTCCTTTTCAATACTCCTCGGGTTCAAGTATAAAAGGAAGAACAAAAGTGAATCATCTTGCAGATAAAAAATGAAATCTTTACTACAGATGTGTGCATTGACAGCTATTAAATATGACAGTCAAATAAAAGAATACTATTACAAAAAGAAACAAGAAGGTAAAAATCCTATGCTTATTTTAAACAATATTAGATGCAAACTTATAAGCAGGGTATTCGCCGTGATTGAAAGACAAACTCCTTATATTAATACTTATAAATTTGCATATTAAATTTTAACATTTTTTATTTGCTTCGTGTCATAGAATGCGCAGCGGGTATTATTATATCTTTGGAATTACTAATCAGTTTGAAATATTATTTCATCATGCTCTAAGTTTAAATTATAGTCAAAAATCCTGTCTTGGTTTATCCATGAATTTTTTCCTATTAAAAGCCCCCCAGCAATAATGTAATATTTCTTACCTGCAGATTCTAGTTTGAAAATTTTCATATTATATTTCAATAATTCTTTATCAATATCTATAGATAGTTCTTTTTCTGTTATTTCATTAATTGTAATTTCATAAAGATAAGCAGGTATATTAATATAACTTACTGCCCAAAATTCGAGATCAATATTATATGCCTGATCTTCTGAATAATCATCTTGATCAGAATATTTCATTTCACTACGTAATAGTAATGAAGAATGGCTTACAACATAAGCCCACATCTTAAATTTTCTATTTGAATAAAACCTCATAAAGTCTATATATTTTAATAAAAAGAAGGTATGATTTTTCACTGTAAAAATAATTAAAGATAAATACAAAACCCTCACTATTGTGAAGGCTTGTTATTTATTTTAGCATGAGCATGATGCTAGCGCTAGCGGTTTCTTTATTTACATCCTTAAAGTTACAAACTTTGTGGAGTGGATCCTTCTTCTAATTTCATAATAAAATCATTTTCAATTTCAGTAAGCTTATCTTTTGGAATTTTTTGACTTATAAAATTATTTTCTTGTAAAGACTCCTCAAAATTATTTTCTAGATAAAAGTTTTTATCATTTTCTAAGTAGTAAATTAAATAAGATGGCCATATCCAATTACCATCAGTGTAATATATTTGAGATCCAATAAAGTCTTGACTTTCTACATTAATAAAAACACCCATCCAAGCTAAAGCTACTTCTCCATTTTTT
Organism: Chryseobacterium tructae; assembly: GCF_030409875.1. NCBI lineage: Bacteria > Pseudomonadati > Bacteroidota > Flavobacteriia > Flavobacteriales > Weeksellaceae > Chryseobacterium > Chryseobacterium tructae. The sequence continues at coordinate 4,348,659 of NZ_JAUFQR010000001.1, forward strand.
AAATAATCAAGAATTTTATTTTTATTTACACTATTATATATTTCTTTATTTCTGTATGTTTCTAACTCCAAAGCTTCAGGAATTGTATCATATTCTTTTATAAACCCTATATATTTCATTGTTATTTTATTGTCGTATTATAAAATGTTCTAAATCTTTCCCCTCGCTAGCGTGAGCTTCTAGCTCGTGTCAATTATCAAAAAAAGTAATAGGCTTAATATCAGATCAAGTAATCATAACTTATATTACAAAAAGGACGTATGAATTTTCACTTTAAAAATAATTAAAAATAAAATACAAAACCCTCACTATGGTGAAGGCTTGTTATTTATTTTAGCACGAGCATGATGCTCGTGCTAGCGGGTGTCTACGGATATTCTACTGGATAAAAATATTGTCGCTAAAATTTTAGATATACAAAAACTAAAAGAGAACGATAGACAGCATGTCTTCGCTCTCCTGAATGCGTTCCTTAAACAAACTAAATTGCAAAGCATTTTATAAAACAACAAAGCCACTCGTTTGAGTGGCTTTGTTGTTAGAAAACTATCCAATAGTTTCCTGAACATAATCATCAGATTTATAAAAGTCTCTTAGCTTTTGACCACAAAATGGACAATGATTTATAACCATTTTTTTAATACTAAAATCAGTAATCAGTCCACTATAACCATCAGTAACAAAGTAAGCCTTATCAAAAATATCTTCTATTTTTTTATTATATAATCCAGCTTCTTTTTCAAGAAATTTCTCACTATATTTTACTATTCTAAAGTTTAATCCCATTGTTTTTTCACCATTATAGCGAAATTCAAATTTTTCACAACAAAATTTTTTATTATTCATAATTTTAAATTTTTATGGATTATAAGGAGTTGCTTTTCCATTGATTGTTTTTACTAAATCTTTTCCTTTAAATAAGTATTCTGTCGAAATAGTAGTAGAACCTGTATTTATTCCTGTTTTAAATTCAAGTTCTCCTGTTTTTTCCAACATATACAATCCTGAATTACTTAAATCATATTGCATCACTTGTTGACCATTTTTCACATAGCTTTGTGCTACTTCGACATTATCTGTAAGGTAAATTTCACTTTTAATCGCTTCTTTACCTGATAAACCTCTATATAAAGTTTTTGAAGGATCAAATTCACTAGTAGAGGTTAACATTTTGCCGTAGTCTACACTTTCAGAAGCTCCTGCTACAGTTTTAGCTGCTGTTCCTCCTGCTTTTGATGCTATATTTCTCACAAGGCTTGCTGCTCCTTCTGTTGCTACAGCCATTCCTCCTTCTATCACCGCTGTTCCAAGGGCCTTTCCTGCAATATTACCTGCAACTGTTGCATCTCCTTTTTTTACACTTGCTCCAGCAATTGCTGGAAATGCGGCTACTGATGCCATCAGATTGGTTGACTTTGAAATACCTGATTTAGAGCTCCACCTGGATTACTTGCTAAAGATTTAGCAGATTCTATAGGATGAGTTACCACCTGCTTAACACCTTGATAAGTTCCTGTTGCAACACTTTTTGCACCTTGATACATTCCAGAATAATAAGTTTTAGCAAGATTCCACAAATTACCACAACATCCCTGAGCTTCTCTTCCATCAGGATCAACAAACATTATAGGATTATCTAATGCATAGGTATAAGGTGAAAATCTTCTCGATTTTTCTGCTAGTTCATCTGCAACGCCCCATCTTCCAAGATCCGGCATATAAAATCTTGCCCCATAATCATACATTCCCGTCTCTTGCAACTCCTTCCCATTGTACTTGTAGTTTTTATACGTACTCTGTCCAAAAAATGCATTTCCTGACTTCAAATGATTCATTCCAAAAGGATAATAATCATTGGCATCGGTGATTTCAAGAGCGCCTGCGCTGTTTCTTCCGAAACTTATTCTCACATTGCCAAGATGATCCTTATACTGGTAAATATACTGATCTTTTTGGTAATCATAATACCCTTCTGCAGTAGGGAAAAAAGATAAATTATTATTCTTTTTCTCTACAATTCCTCCTTCAATTGGTGGATTAAGTCCTAAATCAACAGGAATAATAGTATCATTGAGCGTATAAGCCTGTATTTCCATGGCCTTAGACATTTCCCGGCTTTTAGACAATAACTCGGTCTCTCCACCATTACCCCTGTTTGTTGAAGTACTCATATACTGAAAGCCATCCAAATAATCTGAAACAGCATTGACAGTATAGCAATCTACAATACCGCATTCATAAGTTGAATTTATTTTCTGAAGTTTTGTACCGTTGGCTCCATATAAGTAAGTAAGACCCACTCCTGACTCTAACATACTCATTTTAACAGGAAGATTGAGAAAGTTGTAGGCTATGGAACTAATCCCTTTATCCTGCATATTTTCCATATTTCCATTAGCATCATAGGTAATTGTATTTCCGCCGCCTTCATAGCCTGAGGGGTTATTTCTCGTATCATGAACATTGGTGAGCTTATTACCGGAATAGATATAATTAAGTTCATCAATAACAGTAGCAGTATTATTATTTTCAATAGTACTGGTTCTGTACATCTTCGAAATATTCCCATTCAGATCATACCCTATAGACTCCGTATTTTCTTTACTGTAGGCATTGGTAGGGCTCTGGTAATATCCTGCGATCAATCTATTTAAGCTATCATATGCATAGCCATATCTTTTGGGAGTAATTGAAGGGTTAGCTCCTATACTTGTCACTGATCTCCAGTCTACTTCTGCGATATTGCCATTGTACCTGGAAACTACATTTTTCCCTGCAAACTGAGCCGGATCAGGGTTGTCAATTCCATCTTTCTGATTGTACTTAATTTTGTAAGCAAATAATTTCCCTCCCAAATCAGATAACGGCATCTGGGTAGGGTTAATATCTGTCATCCAACCCCGGATATTATAGGCATAATCAATACTCTGCAAATTATTTCCTACCTCTTTATTGACCAGTTGTGATAATTCATTATAACTGTTTTTTGCTAATAATTGCTCAGGATTACTATCTACCTGGTGATAATGTTCCTTTAATCGGTTGCCATGATCATAAACAAAACGTTCTCTTACTGATACTCCTGCTTCTCCTGATTTTCTTATATGATAAGTATAGACTGCTTGTGGTATGCCTGCAAAATCCAGTTTAATTTCTTTTTTAGTATAGCCGCCCAGATGATTAAAACTTTTCTCACCTATTTTTCGTCCTTTGGTATCGTAGTAGAAATAGGTTTTCGTCCAGCTATCATCTTCAATGTTTTTTATATAAGTGGCTGTGGGAAAAGTTAGTGTATTTATTCCTCCATTTAAAGACTTTGAAGATGTAATCACAAATTGGTCAAGAATCTTGGTGGGAGTAGGTTCTTTCTGATCCCGCGGATAAAAATCATAATAGTTTACAGTCAGAATTGTATTAAAATTTTGAAAAAAGTTATTGGTATAATATACCAATTGACCATTTTTAGTAAATCCACCTACTATAGTTTCTTCGTTGATAATCTGATCTCCTATCTGGCTTTGCATGTCTATTCTGCTTCCGCCCGAAAGTATCCCGGTATAAACAACCCGGTTTAAACGATCATATTTAGAAAGCAGCCATTGTCCTTTATTTTTCAAATTAACATCCTGGGAAAGTATAGGGCGGTCAGCACCATCATACACCACAGATTCCCAGTCCTCTCTTCCCGGCAATCTCTTTTCTACCTGCCGCCCTCTGCCATCGTAGCGGTACTGGTAACAAAACGTTTCTAAAACATTCTGTGTCAACGTATTATTATTCTGTTCAATCCGCTCTACTGCTTTAGGTGGAATAACAAATACCTGTTGTCCATATTCATTGTAGACATAATAGGTATCAACGTTCTGCGTACCATCTGTACGTCGTATCAACAACACCTGCCCACGACCATTGGTAAACTGAATCACAGGAGTTCCATCTTCATCTGTCACGGTATTTTTGTATAAAACTCCGGGATCATAAGAACCTACTGTAGGAAGTGATGACACCGTATTGCTAATGGTTCCTACTGTATTTGTAGTAGTATTGGTTATAAACTTCTTTATATCCCCTGAGGCATTGGCCTGGTATTTATATTGAACTGTGTGCCCACCAACCATCTTCCATGCATCTCCCGGATGAGCCTGCTGCAATACTTTGTCCAAAGGAGAGTTTTCAATCTCTTTTTCGGCATAGGCATTAGCAACACCATAGTAAGAATTAGCGGGACTCTCATTAACAATCCCGGTATGAATGGCAGCATTGAGAGAATTGGCAGGCACCGGAAGAATATCTTTTGTTTGCCTTCCATAAGTATCATAGGTAATTGGAATAACCAAATCTTTGCCTGTAGTCGTAGCTTTTACCCCTACAATCTGTTTTGGCCTTCCCAACCCATCAAAATAAGTAACAGATTCTGTTTTTTTGCTGCAATCATCATTCAAACAGGTTTTGGACTGTATATAATTTTCAGATGTGCTTTGGGCGTAGGTTGCTGAAACTGTAAACAGCAGACCTAATAATTTTATCTTTTTCATAATGTGTTTACTGTTTATAGTTATACTTAAACTCTTTGACGGTTTTAATGACATAATTACCAGCATTGTCCCGCTCTCTTAGCTGAATCTCCTTTAATCGGTTGGCAGTATCATATACATACTGTTCTCTGATCCCTGAAGGAGGGGTTATGGTGGTTACTCCAACCAATGGATCATAAGTATAAGTGGTTACGATCAACCCCGATTGATGAAAATTATCTAAAGCTGAAAGGAGCGCAGCCTCTTTTGTAGGGTCAGCAGCGTCTTCATCAGACTTCGCTACAATATCTGCAATCTCATTATCTAATGAGCCATATATTACCCCTACAATCTTAGCAATAGGTTTTGTCTTTTTGTAGCCCCAGACTATAGTGACAGGAGTACCATCTTTGGTGGTATACTTCACAATATTCCCATTTTCGTCATACTTGTCAAAACTTACATCTTTGTAGGATTGAGAAGCATTCAGGTTATCAAATGAGTATTCTGATAATGGAAGCACCAGGTTCCCGGTTGCTGCATTGGGTAGTGTAGTAGGATAAATGGTTTCATCACGGGAAGTTAATTTGGTAATATTTTCAACCGTTTCCTGCTCCCTTGTTTCCAATGGAATACCCACCATATTTTTACTAATCAATAACTGGTTGTTTTTCTCGTACGCATAATCATAATTGATCTGTGTAGAAGACAAATCCGGGAAAATCGTTTTTTTACCCGTCAGTTGGGTATGCTTGGGATTATTGTAGAAATACTGGGTTTCCGTCTTCATCGCAGTCCCATCCACATAATCTGTAGTTTTCTGTGATTTTAGGTACTCGAAATGGGAAATGTTTTTGTACTGTACAATATCAAGGTTATCCAGCTGCTCATCAAATGTTACTACCTGTCCTGCCTGAAGCCCAAAACATCTGCCATTATATTCCGTGGTCACATTATTGGCGCCAATAGCATAGCAGTTTTTATATCCATCCGTAGTAATATAATGATGAGAATGATTAGTGGAACACATGGTAAATGGAATCGTCGTTGCAATATCCTGAGCATTACAAGTATAAGTTACGTTTTTGGGATTCGGATTCTCATAGTTTCTTCTGATAGAAAAACCATCTACCTGATATTTCCTGTTTTGATCTTCTTCATAATTCATTTCAACAGTACGTACCACTTTATTGTTGCCATCCAAGTATTTCGTTGAAAGTTCTCGGCCATTGTTCCAACCCAGATTCGACCACACTGAGTTTCGGATATTATTGCCATATAATACTTTTCCAAAGTCATCGGAAGCACCAGAGTAATAATGAATAATATTAGATTTTCCTTCCACAATTTCCTGAACTGTTTTGTAAAATACATTCGGGTGGGTAGCATACAACTGGTTAATGTTGGTGGAAGTTATCGTGTAATAAGGAAATTTCTCCACTCCAACGGGAACATTACCACCAGTATGTGGGTTATTGACATAGCAGGTCTTGTAAAAATCTAATTGTTCTTGGAATTCCGGGGTTCTCAAAACAACAGCCTGTGTGGTCTGTTCATTCAAATCCCGGTAAAGAAATTTTCTGGTTGTTGCAATTCCATTCTCTGTTGTATCTACAATCTTGGCTATTCGCAATCCGCCGATAGGGACTTCCTTATCTCCGTACACAGCATCTTTGTAGGAATAACTTGCAGCAACAGTAGAGCGAGTACAAAAAAATAAAGTTCTCAGATTAAGTGTCAGTGGTTCATCTTTATTAACAAGCGCATAAAAACTTCCAACTACGAAAGGAAAGGTCGCCGAAGTCCCTATACTAGTGAGGATTCCAGACGTATTTTTGGTATATAATTCAACTGACTGCCCATTTGTCTTCTTCAAAGTAGCCATAGCTCTATTCTTATTAATATTGCTATTCGGATCACAATCTGAGTTAAATAAGCCCCGCCTCCTAAACGAATTTCCTCTGTTTTAATAGGCGTAAATGTTACTGAATTTTCCATATGTGGACTGCTATCCTCAGTAGAAGTTGCTTTTATCTGAACTCCATTTGTTTCAGCAGGAGCTAACAGTACATTTTTGTCTATTCTTGTATGATTCTCATAAAAGAATTCTGTAGATCCTTTGGTGGGATAAATGATCTTTTTTAAGATCCCGATAGCTGTTTTCTCAGGAACTACACCGGTTCCTGCTCCTACATAGGAGCTCCATGCTGATACTTTTTCAATCCGTGGAACCAGATTCGTATTACTATTGACCTCATTATAATAACCCCAGCTATCCCTGCTAAAGGCAAGTCTTGGAGGGAATTTATCAGGCAGATTGTATTCAAATCCATAAGTAGTATTTAAACACTATCTGTTACAGAGGAAAGGAACAACCTGTTGTTTCCGGTTAAATTGTAATTTAAAGCAACATTATTAATAATACTGTTATTTACTTTTTTGGTCACTTTTTGCAACCGTTTATAATCTTCACTGCCCCCTGATTGCAAATAATCAAAAATAATTTCTCCATAAACCGGATTATTGCTGTAAATCCTTTTAATCTGCTTTCCATTGACATGCTGATTATGGCTAATCAACTCACTCACTGCAGGATACATAATAAATGGCGAATTTTTACAAATAGATAACATTGGCCCACCATTAGGGGAAGTATAGGAAAGTGTCTGCGACTGACTTATTGTGGTATTATACCCTCCATCTGTATTTTCAATAAATACAATTTCACCGGTAGATACATCTTCTATTTTTGTAAGATACCAGGCTGTGGGAGAAATAGATATCAAAGAATGTCCAGCTCCAGCAGTACGGTTTGAAGTCATTTCCTGATCAGCAAAATAAAATTTCATCCCATTATCTGTTGTGATGGTAAAAGCTGAGCCTCCGCTTCTCCCCTCAATAATAACATCTTTTTGAGAGTACACCACAGGCATTCCTCTTCTGTCAAAGACAAATTTAATCTGCATACCACCAAAGCTGGCCATGTACAGATCCTGCTCAGTATCTACATCGTCATTGGCAGCATCTTGAAAGAACTGCATAACAGTCGGATGATAAGGCCCTAGTGCATCAATATCGGTTGGAATTGTTACATTGGTCAGATGTTCTTCATCGGGGACATCCCGAACAACTCTTGTAATAACTCCTCCTGAAATAAGATTCCAACCTAGTCCTGTAGAACCGTTCATATCATCTACTTTATTCCATTGGAAAAGTAATTGAGCTTAATAGGAAGGCTGATGTTTTTGGTTTGAAAACTTGTTATTGGAATATCTACATTGGCATTTCCCGTAAACAGGCTGACAGGAATATTTCCAAAAGCACCTAATTTATAAGACTCCGATGAGGGGGGGATAATATTGGGAAGTGTAGACTGTTTACTTCCTGTAGTTTGCGCCACTGCAGTACCCAAGGATAAGCAGAAAAACAAACTGGTTATATTCTTTTTCATGATTAATGTTTTTTTATTTTTTGATCAGCTTTGCACTCGCTGTTTTATTATTATCCGTTTTTATCGTCACCAGATAAGCTCCCTGTACCAAGGCTTGGGTATTTATCTTAGTCACTCTGTTCTTTGTTTTGAAGTTCTGAAGCTGTCTTCCGCTCATATCATACAGCATAATATCAGCTTCCTTAAAGTCAAAGCCAATTTCTACATACGCGTAATCGGATACAGGATTCGGGTAAATTTTAATGTCATATTTTTCAATCAGATCATTGACCTGCTTATCACCCAGCTTTACAATTTTCCAGTTTTCTTTCCCTAATTCTTTTCCACTGGTTCCGGCTAAAATGATAGAACCATCTCTGTTCAGTTTCAGATCTGAAAGTCTTTCTTCTTTCTGTCTGGATTCTCCACTCACATGTTTTCGCCATTGTTCGTTTCCGTTTCCATCCAGATACAGCATCCAGAAGGTCTCATCATCTTTTTCTATTCTTCCTTCTGCCTGGGTATAACCGCCTAAAAGAATTCCTTTTGAGGATTTGTCATCCGCTGAATGAATCACACTCATTCCCATCAGGATATCACGGTTTTTGAAGTTGTAGGACTTTTGCCATTGTTCATCCCCTCTTTCATTAAGAGCAATCAGCCATAGGTCTGTTCCTTCTTCAATCCCTACCGTTTTGTTTCCTGATCTTTCGGATCTGGATTCACCACCAATGATGTAGCCATTTGAAGTTAAAGCCAAAGTTCTGATATGATCGTCTGCTTTACCCCCAAAGTTCTTTTCCCATTCTACTTTTCCGCTTTTATCCAGTTTAACGATCCAATAGTCGCCTTCACCGAAATTTTCTGTGGATTTTGCGTTGCGGGCTGTGGGGGTTGTGGTGCGAGGTTCGGGATTTGGGGTGGTTTCACGAGGTTGATCTCCAGATCTCGGATCCCGAACCTCGGAACTTCTTGAATAAATCCCCAGGAGAGCTCCACCATCTTTCGTCGGAATCATTTTCTCAACTTCGTCTAAATCTTTTCCGCCTAATACAAGTTGGGAGAGTTCTTTTCCATCTTTGTCTAGTCTGATGATCCAGACATCTTTAGAACCGTACCCTTTGGAAGAATTTTGTACATTTCCGGCAACGAAAAATCCTAAATCTGTACTCTGAATGACTGCTTTGGCTTCTTCATCGGAAGAAGTTCCTAATGTTTCTGCCAGATTTCATCGCCAAATTCATTGATTCGGATCAGCCAGATATCGGATCCACCTTTGGAATCCTCTTTCTTATCCAGTCCTTTTCCTGAATAAGAGGTTCCCGCTAAGAGAAATCCTCCGTCCTGAGTGCTGACAGTAGCTGATAAGTAATCATGATTATTTCCTGAGAAAAACTTTTCCCAGGCTTCTTCTCCTTGTTGGTTCAGTTTAACCAGATGGAAATCGTATCCGTTATTCTGTTTACTTCCCGAAGTCTGTTGTTTATCGCTTTGGATAGAGCTTCCTGTAATAAGATACTGCTGATCGATAGTGGTAGTGACCTGGCTTAGAAAATCCTGAGTAGAGGATTGGATATCTTTCTGCCAGAGAATATTCTGAGCAGACACGCCCAGAACTGTGCATAAGGTTAATGCACTGAGATAAATCTTTTTCATTCCCGTGTTTGTTTTTGAGTTTAATGATTAGTTTTTAAATTGCCGCAAATTTAACTTTTTTTAGTTCACACAAATCATACTGAAGTGACTTAATTTAAAATATTTACAAAAATAGAAATGTTTTATTATATTCTATATCCTTCATTAATCCTACAAATCTACTACAGTGTTGCGACAGAGTATGTCGTATTATTTACCACATAATAAAAAAAGGGCCAACTCCGAAGAGCCGACCCTCAAAACATTAACTGTTTATTGATTGAATTATGATGTTTTTTTATTTCCAGCCACCACCTAAACTTTTATAGATGTCTACAACTGTACTCAGCTGCTTTTGTTTTGCTTCTATCAATTCCATTTTAGCATCCAGCGCATCTCTTTGGTTCAAAAGAACTTCAAGATAATCTGCTCTTGAGTTTCTGAATAATTGGTTGGCGATATCAATAGATTGATCCAAAGCCTTAGTTTCCTGGGATTTCAATTGATAATACTGATCTATATTTTTAACTTTTGACATCAGATTAGCCACATCCAGATAAGCATTTAAAATGGTTTTATCATATTCATATAATGCTTGAATCTGTTTAGCATCTGCAGTCTGAAAGTTAGCTTTAATGGCACTTTTATTAATAAGTGGCCCCGCTAACTCTCCTACTAGATTATAAGCAATAGACTCAGGCATTTTCACCAAATAAGAAGGTTTGAACGCTTCTAATCCTAATGTAGCAGAAATTTCCAATGATGGATAAAATTCTTTTCTTGCTGCTTCTACATCTAATTTTGAAGCCTTTAATTCTAATTCCGCCTGCTTGATATCAGGACGATTAGCCAGCAATTGTGACGGAATTCCCGTATACACCGTCGGCGGAATGGTTGACATAAAATTCTCCTTTGTTCTGACAATCGGTTGCGGATACCTTCCCAACAGAGCATTGATTTCGTTCTCTTTTTCAGTAATTTGCTGACGGATGGTGTATTCTGAAGCTTTGGACTTAGCCAATTCTGCTTCAAATTTTTTCACCGCCAGTTCCGTTGCTGCCGCTGCTTCTTTCTGAATCTTGGAAATTTCCAACGCTCTTTGCTGAAGTTTGATATATTGCTGTATAATATCCAATTGATTATCTAAAGCCAATAATTCATAGTAACTATCCGCGACTTCTTCAATAAGATTAGACAGAACAAAATTTTTCCCTTCTACTGTAGAAAGATAATGAGCCACAGCTGATTCTTTTTCTGTTCTCAGCTTTTTCCAGATATCAATTTCCCAGCTCGCATTTAAGCCTGCTTCAAAATTGCCTAATGGATCAGGAATAGGCTTTCCTGGTTCCATTTCTGTGCTTGCATCTCCGGCTCCTTCACTCGTATAACGGCCTGCTTTTTTTAATCCGGCTCCTATTCCTGCAGAAACAGTAGGTGTTAATCTCCCTTTTTTAGCTAAAACCCCACTTTTAGCAATTTCAATTTCCTGAAGAGTAATCATGAGCTCCTGATTGTTTTTTAAAGCAGTTTCAATAAGCGTCACTAAATTAGGATCTGTAAAAAACTGTCTCCAAGGTGTTGTTCCACTATTGTTATTAGCATCCTGCTGCTCTTCCTGATTGAAGTTTTGAGGGATATTTGTTTTTACCTCGTCTTTTATGACGGTCGCCATTGGCGCCTTACAACTTGCAAGAACAAGCGATAAGGCAATGGCTGTTATTATATTTTTAGTCTTCAAATTTTCCATCGTGTTCGTAAGGTTCAGTTTGTTCTGTTAAAGGATTTTCTTCTTCATATCTCGCCAATCTGGATTTTTCTGCAATGGTTCCGAAGATATAATACAATCCTGGAATAATCATCAATCCAAAGATGGTTCCTATCAGCATCCCCCCTGCCGCAGCAGTTCCAATGGTACGGTTTCCAATCGCTCCAGGTCCTGTTGCAATTACCAACGGGATCAACCCCGCAATAAAAGCAAATGAGGTCATTAAGATCGGTCGGAAACGGATTGCAGCCCCTTCAATGGCTGCTTTGCCACCGGAATGCCTTCTTCAGCTTTCTTCTGTACAGCAAATTCCACAATCAATACAGCATTCTTACCTAAAAGCCCGATAAGCATTACCATAGCTACCTGAGCATAGATATTATTTTCCAATCCTAACAATTTTAAACATAAAAAGGCTCCAAAAATACCTGTAGGAAGGGATAAGATAACTGGTAACGGAAGAATAAAACTTTCATATTGTGCTGAAAGAATCAGGTATACAAATCCAAGACATACCAAGAAAATAAATACGGCTTCATTTCCACGGCTTACTTCATCTTTGGAAATCCCTGCCCAATCGATCCCGAAACCTCTCGGAAGGGTCTTATCCGCAACCTCCTGAATCGCTTTAATAGCTTGTCCACTACTGTATCCCGGTGCCGGAGTTCCACTTACTTCTGCAGAATTGTACATATTATGTCTTGTAATTTCAGACAGTCCATATACTTTTTCAAGATGCATAAAGTCTGAATAAGGTACCATCTGATCCTTATCATTCTTCACATACAGCTTTAAAAGATCTGTTGGTAACGCACGATATTGCGGCCCTGCCTGAACAATAACCTTATATGGTCTGTCAAAACGAATAAAACTGGTTTCATAGTTTGAACCGATAAGTGTTGACAGGTTATCCATAGCTTTTGCAATTGTGACTCCTTTCTGCTCTGCAAGGTCGTTATCCACACGAAGCATATATTGAGGAAACTCGCAGAATAGAACGTAAATGCAGATCCCAATTCCGGACGTTTCTTCAGTTCCTTTACAAAGTCATTACTCACCTTCTCCATTTTATGATAATCACCACTTCCCGCTTTATCCAGCAAACGAAGTTCAAAACCTCCGGCAGCTCCATAGCCAGGAATAGATGGCGGCTGGAAAAATTCAATATTAGCTCCCGGAATATTTTTAGCCTTTTCTTCAAGCTTTTCAATGATTTCTGCAGCAGATTCTTTACGTTCTTCCCAACTTTTAAGATTGATAAGACAGGTTCCTGAGTTGGATCCGGTACCTTCTGTTAAAATCTCATATCCTGCTAATGAAGAAACAGATTTTACACCATCCACATCTTCAGATTCTTTCAACAATTCCCTGGCAATCTGATTGGTTCTTTCCAAGGTAGATCCCGGAGGAGTCTGTATAATCGCATAAATCATCCCTTGATCTTCTGCTGGAATAAATCCTGTAGGAAGAGAATTACTCAGGAAGAATGTACAGGCACAAACGCCAATAATAACGGCAACGTGATTCCTTTCTTGGTAACAGTCTTCTTCAGCATTCCTTCATACTTCCCGGCTCCTTTTGTAAAAAGGTTATTGAATTTATCAAGGAAAGCAGTAATCAGAGTTTTCTTTTTAGCTTTCCCGTGGTTATTTTTTAGGATTAAAGCACATAATGCAGGGGTCAAAGTCAAAGCCACTACTCCCGATAAGATAATGGATGAAGCCATGGTAATCGAAAACTGACGATAAAATACCCCAACCGGCCCTGACATAAATGCAATCGGAATGAATACGGATGCCATTACCAAAGTAATTGCGATAATCGCTCCACTAATTTCGTGCATTGCTTCTTCTGTAGCTTTTAAAGGAGATAGGTTTTTCTCCTCCATTTTGGCGTGCACTGCTTCAATTACCACAATGGCATCATCGACTACAACCCCGATTGCCATTACCAAGGCAAAGAGCGAGATCATATTCAGCGTAATTCCAAATGCAGACATTACAGCAAAGGTTCCTACCAGTGAGACCGGAACAGCTAATGCAGGAATCAAGGTTGAACGCCAATCACCAAGGAAAAGGAATACCACAATAGCTACCAATATAAAAGCCTCAAATAAAGTGTGAATTACTTTTTCCATAGAAGCATCCAGGAATCTGGAAACGTCATAACTGATATCATAATGCATTCCTTTAGGAAAATTATTTTTTTCCAGATCTGCCATTAAAGCTTTTACGTTTTTGATAACGTCACTGGCATTAGAGCCATAAGACTGTTTTACCGTAATCGCTGCAGAAGGTTTCCCATTTAATGTGGAATAAATATCATACATCGAGCTTCCGAATTCAATATCAGCAACATCTTTTAACCTGATGGATTCACCATCGGGTTTTGCCCTTAAGATGATGTTTCCATAATCCTTTTCATTATTAAAACGCCCTGGATATTTTAATACATATTCAAATGATTGCGAGCGTTTTCCCGAACTTTCCCCTGTTTTCCCAGGAGAAGCTTCCAAACTTTGTTCGTTCAGTGATTCCATCACTTCATCTGCTGAAATGTTATAAGCTGTTAACCTATCCGGCTTAAGCCAAATACGCATTGCATATTCACGGGTACCCAAATATCGGCAAAACCTACACCACTTACCCTTCTCAATTCAGACATTACGTTAATATCTGCATAATTGAAAAGGAATTTCTGATCAGCTTTAGGATCATCACTGTACAGGTTAATATACATCAACATGTTAGGTTCTTCACGGGTAATTTTCACCCCTTCACGAACTACCAAAGGGGGTAATTTATTTACAACGGAGGATACACGGTTTTGAACGTTTACTGCTGCAACGTTGGGATCTGTCCCCAGATCAAATACGATCTGAATGGAAGCTTCCCCATCATTTCCGGCATCTGAGGTCATATATTTCATACCCGGTACCCCATTCAATCCTCTTTCTAGAGGGATAACAACAGATTTAATCAATAATTCGTTGTTGGCTCCGGGATATTCTGCGGTAATATTTACTTTAGGGGGAGAAATAGAGGGAAACTGTGTCACCGGAAGCTTTACCAATGACAGAATCCCCATAAACACAATAATCAATGAGATTACAATAGACAGAACGGGTCTGCGGATGAATTTCTTAAACATACTTCTTCACTTTAGAGACCACTACTCTGCTTTTAATTTCAATGACTGAAGAACCTTTTTAGGATCCTGGAATTTTGTTTTTACTTTTTGGTCATCCTTCACTTTCTGAACGCCTTCCAAAAGAATCTGATCGCCCTTTGAAATTCCTGAGCTCACTACATAAAGATCCGGAAGTTCATAGGCTATTTTAATATTTTTAGATTTTGCCGTCCCGTTTTTATCAATAACGAATACATATTTCTGATCCTGAATTTCATAAGTAGCTTTCTGAGGAATAATAAGAGCATTGTGTACCGGCATTGTCATTTGTACTTTCCCGGTTTCCCCGTTTCTCAGAAGTTTATCTGGATTGGGAAACTTGGCTCGAAACGCAATATTTCCGGTTTCATTATCAAATTCCCCTTCAATAGTCTGAATTTCCCCTTTTTGCGTATACATTTCTCCATTGGCAGTAATCAAAGAAACCTGATTACTTCCTCTGTCTGCAGCATGAGTCTGATAGCTGAGATATTCCGGCTCAGAGACATTGAAATAAGTATAAATACTTGTATTATCTGATAAAGAAGTTAACAAATCTCCTTCATCCACAAGACTTCCTAATTTCAAAGGAATTCTGTTGATAATCCCTGAAAACGGAGCTTTAATATCCGTAAAAGACAGGTGAATTTGTGCCAGTTTCATTTCTGCGTTGGCTGCATCAAGTTTAGCTTTAGCCATTGCTTTTTCATTTTTGGATACAATATTATTTCCCGCTAAAGTGCTTGCATTTTTCAATTCAATAGAAGCTTGTTCTACTTCTGCTTTTGCTTTTAATAATTCTGCCTGATACAGCTTAGGCATAATACGGAACAGGGTTTGTCCTGCTTGTACATACTGGCCTTCATCTACAAAAATTTTCTCAAGGAATCCTTTTTCCTGAGCTCTCACTTCAATATTCTTTACAGATTGAATCTGAGCTACATATTCCTTATTAATCACAGTATCCATTACTACCGGTGATGTTACCGGGTAAGTGGTTACTTCTTCTTTCTCCTCCTTTTTGTTATTGCAGCTTACGGCCAGTAAAAGAACGCTAAGCGCAATACCTGAGGTAACTCTTATCATCATAATTCTAGAGTTTTATAAATCGTTAATGTTTTGAATAGAAATAAATGGTAATAGAGAGATATTACGTTGTGATGATTACCAACATACACAGCGCAAAGCTTTCCCACCTGAAATCAGGCAGAAGATCAATAGAAAGAAATGAATTTTTAAATTCTAATAGAACGAATCAGAATAAACTTTTTAGCAGTGAGCCCAAATATTAAACCGTGAATATCCGGTCTAAACTGCTTCTTGCTTTTGAGTCCAAAAATATAGACAAGACTGAAAATCCCTGCAAAAACAATAATAGTCTGAAATATATCAGAAAGCTGGAAATCATTTTCGGCAAGTTCTAAAATAGAATTATCATCTATGGTATCGGAGGTCATCTGCTGAATAGATAGCTTTTCATAAGTCTGGTTCAGTCGATTCGCTCTTTTAGGGAGATGATGAGAAACATGACCGGAATAGTCATTTCGAAGTGTTTTAACATTGAGCTTGCTTTCTACTACAAAGAGCAGAAATAGACCCGTTAAAAAAAATACTATAAAGTTTCTCATTTTGAAGTGGCAAATGTACACTTAGATTATCATATCTTCATAATAGATTAACAAAATTTAACTCTCCTTTAAATTACCTGAATTAACAATCTCACTGAATACGGAATGCCATGAAAAACAAATATTTATAAAGCAACAAGTTCCTTATTACGATCACAATATCTCTAACTTCTACATTTCTCAATAGGTTCATGTCCCGTTTTTCGACATTTTATTTCGAACATTCTTATTATTTAAAGAAAACATCAACCTAAAAAACTAAACTTTATCATGATTTCAAATTATTAGGATAAGCTTATTGTTATTCTCTAAATTTTGAATTATTTTTGCCGAAAATTTACACAACAAATGAACAAAGAAAAAACGCCTTCTATTCTACTGACTATAAATCGGTTAAAAAAAACATCAAAATTCCCTCAACCACAAATTTCTTATTTTAAATAATCTGTTTTTCGTTTCACTGAAGAATATTTTAAAAAGCTGGAAAAAACCCACGCAATTAAAATACAATGTTAGTTTATGTAAAATTAACATATAATTATCAGAAATATTTGTATTTTTATATAATATTAACACCATAATTCATGAAACACTTTAAAATCACTTATCACTATGAAAAAATTATTTACATCCCTCCTTTTCGGACTAGCAATTCTTTCCTCAACAGCATGTAAGCATCCCGGAAAAGAGGCTGAAACTATTACCGCTTCTACTCCTGAAAATACAGATGACATTTCTAAAGAGGTGTACGTTGACAGCTATGGAGAAAAAATAGAAGTCACTATAAATCGTACCAAAAATACGGCAACGATTCATTTAAACGGTAAAACTTATGACCTTAAAAAAAGCGATGCTTTACCAGACTATACGGCCTCCAATGAAGAGTATCAATACTCTGAAATTAAAGGCAATATCACTTTTTTAAAGAAGAATGTAGACATGGTGCTTTTCCATCTTAAACAGGCAAAAAAAGAATCAGGCCCGGCAAAAATGGCATCGTATTAGCATATATACAAACAGTAAAATTAAAATTTAAAATTTATGAAAAGCTTGTATTACTATTTATCCGCTCTTTTTCTAACTGTATTTCTAGTTTCTTGCCAGACACAGACCGCACAGAAATCAACAACAGATATTACAGGAAAAACTTGGAAATTAACGGAGCTTAATGGTCAGCCAATCAAGTTAAAAAATCAAAAAAACAATCCTTACTTCAAACTTGATATGAACGGGATGAGATATGAAGGTCATGCAGGATGCAATGGATTAGGTGGTACTTTTGAAATCAAACAGGATGTTATGAGAATCAAATTTAACCAAGGAATGTCTACTATGATGGCTTGTGAAGATCTTGATATCGAAAATCAGTTTACAAAGGCAATTCTTGCAGCTGATAACTATTCTGTTAACGGAAACACGTTAACTTTAAACAAAGCAAGAATGGCTCCTTTAGCGAAGTTCGTTCTTGAATAAGAAAGACAATAATTAGATTTAATATAAAAAGACGTCCTTGTATGGGGACGTCTTTTTTACTTTTTGTTGTATATCATATAACAAATTAAAAGGCTGATATTCACCAAAACGGCAAATGAATTTGATAAAATAATAGGAAGTTCATCTTTTACAAAACCATACCATACCCATAAAGACAACCCTGAAATAAGCACCAAAAGCATAAGCAAAGAAATGTCTTCCACATTTTTCTCCCGTATTACTTTTATAAGCTGTGGAATCATAGATACTGAAGTGAGTACACCTGCAATGATTCCTAATAGATTTTCATTCATGAACTAAGCACTTTAAGATTACAATTCTGATAAATAATTATTTGAATCTATTCAATGAAACTTCTTCATGTAATGGAATGCCTTCCTCAATAAAACGGAATAAATCTCTTGCAAAGTAGCATCCATTCAAAATTCCTCTTGCTCCCAGTCCATTGAAGACATACAAATTATGATGGGTTTCATGCCTTCCAATGATAGGTCTACGATCTTTCACTGTTGGCCTGAAACCAAAATTAACTTCCTTCACTTCAAAGTCATAAGGATAGACTTCTGACAACCCATTGACAAGCTGATTAACCGCCGATTCATCAATATGTAGATGAAGCTGCTCGCGATCATATGTTCCTCCATAAAAATAAAGACCATTATCTGTTGGGAAAAGAAAATGTTTCTTTTTAATGGTTATATCTTTCGGGATTGGCTGAGAGAGTTCAACTTTTATATGATGTCCCTTATTGGGGTTCACTGCAATTTCTGAAAAGTAAGGATTATCTTTCACTCCCATTCCTTCACAGAAAATAATATTTTTAAAATTAAAATCTTTATAAGAAGATTCTGATGGCTTCAATTTAGCATATTCAAATTTTTCACTGATAAGAAAACCATTTTTTTCAAAATACCTAAATAAACCTGTGAAAAATCCATTAACATTTAGTCTGGTAGACTGATTCACCTTTCCGGTGAGAAAGTCGTTTTTTACCACATTTAAAGACTCAAAATTTTCTTCTAAAAAGTTCCTTAATTCTTCATTTTTAGATTTCTTAAGCCATAGCTTCTGCTCATTTTCATCGTGAAAAATTCTGTGAATAGGTGCATTAATCAGATAATTCTCCCCGGTATATGTCTCTATTTCCTTCAGACTGCTCTTCAGAAAATCAATTTGCTCCTGAGCTTTCCAGAAGGTGGTAAACTTTTTAAGTACAACAGGGTTAATAATACCTGCCGAAACTTGTGAAGCGCTTTTCCTTCCCTCAGAAAAAATCACGAAAGATTTGTTGTTCTTCACCAGTTGATGTGCTAAAAAAAGCCCGGCATATCCGTCTCCTACAATAATATAATCTACATTTTTCATATGAGCAATTTCATTTATTTAAAGGTCATATGCAATCGCCTATATCATTGATTATTGATTAGCAATAAACAAAGGGCGATTTCATAATAAAAAAAACCTGAGTAAAAATACTCAGGTTTTGTATAAATATCAAGTGAAATTTAGTAATTCCACATATCATTTTCCATTTCTAGAATTTGCGCCTTAATTCTGTCGCTTTCTTCTAACTGATCATCAGCATCTTTAGGGATATAGTCTTTAATAGTTCCATCACCTAAACCAGCTGAAGATTTGTAGATTACAGAAGAGAATCTTCTTGCATTGATAATATCATCAAAGGATAAATCTGCAGAAGAATTTTTTCTATTGTAAACATAATTGTTTGCTAAAACATCTCTTGCATTCGGATAGAAAATCCAGAATAGGTCGATAAGATCATCATTGCTGGCAATTGGTTTACCATCTGGACCTATTACTCCTTGTACTGCAGGGTCTGGACCCATTGCAGCAATACCAAGAGGTCTGTATTTCATTTGCCCGTCTCTTTTATCTACGAACCACATTCCCATAATTTTAAGCACTTTTACTTTTTCAGTAGTCGTCTTAAATACATCGGTATATTCTTTTTTCTCCTGTTCAGTTAATTGTCTTCCAGAGTTTAGAATATCGATTGCAGCATCGTTAATTCTAACATTCTCCAATCTTTTTTGAATTCCTTCCGGTGAAAGCTTTAAAGTAAAGTTTTCATCGTCATACACCTGCTCAATTTTACCACTTAAAGCTGCATCTAACAATAATTGGTATAGTGATCTTGTAGGGGTAGAAAGAAGACCATCTGGATTATCATAATAAAATGGTTGATTGATCTTATCATTCATATCGATGATTTCCCAAACAAACATACTCTTAAGGATGTCTTTATCTTCTACAAATCCATATTCAAGAGGCTTTACTGTTTTATCAATAATAGTATCACCAACTTTTTGTTTGTTCTCCGCTCTCATCTGTCTAAACTCTTCTGGTGAAGAAGCGTTCAGAATAGTCTGGGAAAATGCAAATCCCGAGACTAATACTAAAAGGGTGCTAATATATTTTTTCATAATAAATTACAATTTTAGTCCTATTGAACATTAATAATTATAGGAGTAATGTTTTTAATCTGTTGACCTTCCAGTCCTTGAGCTGTTGCTTTAATATCGAATACAGATACTACATCTCCTGTTCTCAGATTTTTCATCAATCCTGCAGCTTCACTTAATGTACTTCCGTGGATCAATAATGCTGCTCTACCAGGTACTCTTACCATGAATTGTGTTACGGTAAACGAAACAGGGAAGTCAAAGTCAGGAATAGCTGCCTGTACAGATTGATTCGGGATAGAAGTTGCCGGCATCGACAATACATTCTGTCCTCTCATCTGACCTTGCGGTGGCGGAACATTCTTAATTCTATATTCAAATACCTGAGATACAGATTTCCCGTGAGGGTCTACTCCAGATAATGTCAATTTAACGGTAGTACCTGTTGAAGGTTTTACAATCCATTTACCAGGGCCTGTATTTCTTACAGAAGCTCCCGGAGCTGATAATGAAAGTTTAGAATTATCTGCACCTAAGATAGATCCTGATACAGGGTTCTCAAGTCCTCTATACATTACATTCATTTTATCAGCAGAAAGTAATAATCCTTTTTCAAGTTTTACTTCTCTTGGTCCTGCAATTACATTATAAGTATGCGTCCATGGGAAAGATTGTGGCTTTCCAGAAGCATCTGTTAATGTGATTGTTCCAGACAATTTATGTTCTCCGATACCAGCTCCTGAAATAGGAATGATACCTTTACCATTTTCTTGCTTGCTTACTCCAGAGATACTGATCTTATTACTGTTAGAATAAGTACCTAACATTACTTTTACTTCAGCTTGTTTACCCGATTGAATATCTGTAGGTCCAGAAACAATTGGTTCATAGCTTGTAAATTTGATACTTGCATCTACTTTTTCCTGAAGCATTAATGCTAATGCATCAGATTGTACATTTCTGGCATCATTTTGGATAATTTCCAAATTAGATATCGCAGCAATTAATGGCTGATGATAAAATTTATTTTGAAACCAAGTTTTCTCATTCGGAGATTTTCCTTTCGGATATTCCGCAATAAGAGATTTGTTAGCTCTATCTACTAAGTCTTTAAGCTGTTCATTATTACCAAAAGTTTTATTGATGTAATCTCTTACGTCATCAATTTTTGCTTTTAGGTCTAATGCATTTTTTGATGGAGAATTTTCGTCTCCTTCTTTAAAGAAATATTCCGTGGTAGCTTCGTTGTTGTTTAGTGCAGCGAAGTTTTCACTTACATCAATATCTTTTCCAGTTTTAGGATCCTTATCATGAAACTCAGATTGTTTCTTTAACAGATCTTTGATTTCCTGAGCATGTTTTACTAATCCATCAATCTTAGTTTTCAATGTTTTGTATTGTTGCCAAGGCTGTGCATAAGTATCTGGAACCTGTTGTGCTTTAGCTTCCAGTGTTTTTTCGAAAATCTTTTCGTTTTTATTTTCCGTTAAACGTCTTGTTTCGTTTAAGGCTGTAGTTGAGTCATAATATGACCTGATGATTTCTGCATCGATGTTTAGGGCCATCATCGCGATGAACACCAGATACATTAGGTTGATCATCTTCTGACGAGGGGTCTGTTTTCCTTGTGCCATTCTCTTTTCTTTGTTTTTTGATTAAATAGTTTAAGTTCAGAAATGGTTAGGAATTAAGACTTCATAGCAGTTAACATACCACCATAAACTCTATTTAAATTATTAAGATTAGAAGTTAAACCTTGAAGCTCTTGATTGAATTTTTCAGAATGTTCAACAGATTTCTGCATGTCAGAAACATATTTAGTAGCAAATTCTGCTTGTTTCTTACCGCTTTCCAACTGCATAGCATATAATGCATTCATACTTTCCATATGCTGAGCAGCCTTGTTCAACTGATCATTATATTTATGAGTAGAAGCAGAAACGTCAACAGTTTGGTTAATTTGATCTACAGAACTTGAAAACTTGTCAATTCCAGTTCTTAGTCTTTCAAATAATTGAACATCTAATCTTGCATCTTCAAGCATTTTATCCAATTTAGTAGAAAGAGAATTTTCTAATTCTGCAAAATGGTTACCTGTATTTCTAGTAGTTACATTTGAGTGTAATGGGTTTGGGTTTGCATGTTTATCTAATAATTCAGGATAAACATTTTCCCAAGCATAAGACTCTTCAGTTTTTGGAGGGTCGAAAGCGAAGATAATAAAGATAATCGCTTCTGTAATAAGCCCTACAGTAAGCGCTATATTACCATTAATTGGTCCCAGGGTTATGTGAGTAATTTAAGCCAAGCTCCAAGAATTACAATTGCAGCACCGAATGAATAGAAGAAATTCATCCAAGCATCTTTAGTCTTAAACATATTGAGTTAGTTTTTTTAATGTTAAATAAAATTGTATTGAAAAATAATTGTTTTGATGATTATCTGTTAACTCTTCTTGGCTTAACAGCTGCTTCAGGAATATCCTGTACAGTTCTAAATCCGATATAGCTTCTTGCTGAATCTTTTCTTTCCCAATCTCTTGCCCCCGTCATTAGTGCATATCCTATATCTTTCCAAGATCCACCTCTTACAGATTTTTTAGTATCCTTTTTATCTTTAGTAGAAGGATTTAATGTAGAAGAGAATCCATAAGATGAGTTGTTATAAGCAGATTCTGTCCATTCAGAAACGTTTCCAGCCATATCAAATAACCCAAATCCATTTTTCTTAAATTTCTTAACTGGAGCTGTATATGTATAAGTACCTTTTTTCTCGTCTTCCATATAATTACCTCTCTTAGGTTTGAAGTTTGCTAAGTAGCAACCTCTGTCATCCATTAAATATGGACCACCCCAAGGGTAAGTGGCATTTTGCATACCTCCTCTTGCAGCATATTCCCATTCGATCTCTGTTGGAAGACGGAACTGCAATGGTCTTTGTTTTTTTCTTTTTAAACTTTCGTTATAGTCAGTTTTCAATTTAGATCTAAAGTTACAATAAGCTCTCGCCTG
Organism: Chryseobacterium tructae; assembly: GCF_030409875.1. Lineage (NCBI taxonomy): Bacteria > Pseudomonadati > Bacteroidota > Flavobacteriia > Flavobacteriales > Weeksellaceae > Chryseobacterium > Chryseobacterium tructae. Next base: position 4,371,727 of record NZ_JAUFQR010000001.1, read on the forward strand.
ATCCCAGGTAACTCCCACTACAGGATAGTTTTTGTAAGCTTTGTGCCAAAAATACTGTTCAAATAATGGCTCATTGTAAGCAAAGTGGAAATCTTTTACCCAAACCGTAGTATCGGGATAAATCGCGATACTTTGGCTTTTCAGGTAATTGGCTCCTCTTTCGTTATCTGCAAGTGCAGCATCCATATCGCCCCAACGGTACGTATATTTCAGTTTACTTACATCTAAAATTCTTTCGTTTCCAATTCTTGAAGAAGCAGGCAGATACAAAGATTCCAGAACTTCTGCGTATTCTACATCCGGGTATTTTGAAGTACTCCAGTGCAAAGGAATTTTCCAGTCTAATCTTTTGCTTGCGTCATAGGTTCCGTCTTCACGGCCCCCCTGACCTTCCATATATTCTTGATAAGGGGTTAAATTTTCTTCTTTTTTAGCAAGGTATGCATAATCTCCTATGCTTGCCCCTCTACGACCACCTTCGTCGCCACCTTCTCCGGCAGCTTCAGCGAGTAGAGTTCTTGCGATAGAATCTCTTACATAGTTGATAAATACCCTGTATTCTGAGTTGGTAGTTTCTGCTTCATCCATGAAGAAAGAAGAAACAGTAACTGTTTTCAATGATGCTTTTTCAGGCGTATTTGTTGGATCCTGGTCTGCTAAACCAGCAACAAATGAACCTGCAGGAATTGCAACCATTCCGTATGGTCTTTCCGCAACAAATGATTTAGTTTTTTCTCTTGGTATCAATTCACCTTTTGTTCCTGGCTTCCCTACAGAAGAGCTGCCACCACCTGAACAAGATACCGATGCTACCGACGCAGACAATAATAAAAGAAATATCCTTTTCATGTTAATTTTTATAATTAAGCCGTAAATATATAATTTTTTTAAGAAACTTTTAAGATTTTTTTTGAAATAACGGAAGAAATCTAAATTTATTTTATTTACAACTAATTTTTATTCCACAGTTACAGATTTCGCCAGATTTCGAGGCTGATCTACGTTTGCTCCTCTATATACTGCAATATAATAAGCAAGTAACTGTAAAGGTACTGATGCTACAATTGGAGAGAAACATTCTGAGGTTTCAGGGATTTCAATAACATAGTCTGCCATTTCGCTAACCTGACGGTCACCTTTATTCACAACTGCTATTACTTTCCCTTTTCTTGCTTTAATTTCTTGAACATTACTTACAATCTTATCATAGTGCCCTTTTTTAGGTGCTATAATAACTATTGGCATATTCTCATCAATCAAAGCGATTGGTCCATGTTTCATTTCTGCAGCCGGATATCCTTCTGCATGGATGTATGAAATTTCTTTTAATTTCAAGGCTCCTTCTAGGGCAGCAGGATAATTGTATCCTCTTCCTAAATAAAGGAAATTTGTAGCTTTTACAAAATCCTTTGCAATATTTTGAGTCAGCTCATGAGTAGCACTCAATACTTCTTCAATCTTCTTAGGAATAGCATCAAGCTCAGCAATTAAGCTCATAAATTCAGCATTTCCTAGGTTTCCGTTATGCTTTCCTAGTTTAAATGCAATCAAGGTAAGAATTGTAAGCTGTGCTGTAAACGCCTTTGTAGAAGCCACCCCAATTTCAGGCCCTGCATGGGTGTATGAACCTGCATCTGTAATTCTCGCAATAGATGAGTCTACTACATTACAGATACCATATATAAATGCCCCTTTTTCTTTTGCCAATTTTAAAGCAGCCATTGTATCCGCTGTTTCTCCTGATTGAGAAATAGCAATTACAACATCTTTATCAGTAATAATAGGGTTTCTGTATCTAAATTCTGAGGCGTATTCTACTTCTACCGGAATTCTTGCGTATTCTTCAATAAGATACTCTCCGATAAGACCAGCATGCCATGAAGTACCACAAGCAATAATGATAATTCTATTAGCATTTTTGAACTTTTCTACATGATCCCAGATTCCTGCCATTTTGATTACCCCCTCATCTACAAGAAGTCTTCCTCTCATAGTATCGTGAATAGATTTAGGCTGTTCAAAGATTTCTTTCAGCATGAAATGCTCATAGCCTCCTTTTTCAATCTGTTCTAAGCTTAATTTAAGCTCTTGAATTTCAGGCTCAATTTTAGAGTTATCATTGATTGTTCTGATATCTACTCCTGTTTCTAGGGAAATAGTAGCCATATGACCTTCCTCAAGGTAGATCGCTTCTTTTGTAAATTCCACAAATGGAGATGCATCAGACGCAATGAAATATTCTTTTTCACCGATTCCAATTGCCAATGGAGAACCTAATCTTCCTACCACCAATACTCCAGGGTGATCTTCATGAAGCACTGTAATCGCATATGCTCCATACACTTCATTTAAAGCATATCTCACAGCTGTAGGAAAATCAATCTCCGGATTAAGATCCATAAAATATTGAATAAGATTTACCAATACTTCTGTATCTGTTTCTGATTTGAAAGTAAATCCTTTTTCGGTAAGCATTGTTTTAATAGTATCATAATTTTCAATGATTCCATTATGTACAAGTGCTATTTTTCCATTATTTGACAAATGTGGGTGTGAATTTCTGTCACTTGGAACCCCATGAGTAGCCCAACGGGTGTGCCCCATACCAATATTGGCAGTTCCTTTTAATTGTTCCGAAATATTCACCAAATCCTCTACTTTACCTTTTGTTTTTTCAACTTCAAACTTATTGTTTGGACCTTCTAAAACAATCCCGGCACTATCATACCCTCTGTATTCCAATCTTCTAAGACCATTAATTACGATCTCATAAGCATCCTGGAAACCTGTATATCCTACTATTCCGCACATATTTATTTTATCTTGTGTTTATTGTGTTTTATTTATTGTTTGCTGTTGAATAAGTAACTCTCAGCCTAATTCTCTTATCACTTTTATCTGATCCAATCATCACTATTCTGTTCATATCAATAGCTCTGGTTGTAAATCTTGGTCCATAAGCAGCTCCTTTAGAATCTCTCAGGAATGATCCTGCATTAATTAACAATGGATCATTTGAAGCAAATGTTTTTTGAGTTTGACCTGTAACAGTCTTACCTTCAACAATGTCTTTAAGGGTTTGCGTTACTACAAAATCATAGTATTCAGATGAAGTTACGTGATAATATATTGGGAATCCTTTACTCGTATCTGCAGAGAAACTCCATTTTGAGTAATCGATTGTATTATCTGCTTTATAAGTGAATGGAGTAAGTATAAACTTGCGGTCAGCATCTATAGCATGAGGCTTAGTCCATGTTTTATCTTTATCCATATACACTCTGATTGTAGCTCCTACAATACCAGCTTTATTTTCAGCGAATCGTTTTTTCAGCTCATCAATGGTATTATCAGAAATTTTAACTCCTACAGAAGGTCCACCCATTCCTTGAAGATAAAGCAGCTTATCACCATCAGTTTTGTTGACACTTGCTAACGCTGAAGAAACAGCAGTATTACTTCTGTCATATTCATACTGCCCGATATGAGCATTTAAACTCCCCAGATTAAATTTAACTGTGGTCTGTGGTCTTGTCACTTTACCATTATCCGTTAAATCATATTTGTAATACATGATAAGTTCCATATCATTAGCTGAAATCGGGAAAAGATAACCGTCTGTATTTTCAACTGAAAGTCTGATTCCTTTAAAATATCTTGTAAAGTTAGCAGCATCCTGAAGTTCTGGTTTTCCTTTTTTATCTACAATACGAGTCTGGAAAAAATCTTTATCTAGTGGTATTCTGAATCCTAGGTTTCCTGAAAACACATTTGAATTATCAGATTTTTTGGTAACTGTTACTGTACTTACATTTCCATCAAAATTAGCTGAACCCAACAACGCCCCTGTATTTACATTTACATTGGAACGTGTGAAAACATTTATATTATTGATATCCAAAAAGGTAGTAACTTCCTGTACATTAATTTTCATTGATTTAACAACCTTACCATACTTACGAATTGGATATGATTTTTTCTCTATTGAAACGGGTACTTTTTCCCCATTGATCATGAAATCATTATTATCGTAAGCACCAGGTGCTTTTAGTGAATCTGCAATATAATATGTATTATTTGCTGTATTTGCTGGTGTTCTTAAAACTAAAACTACTGAATCCACCTGTGGTTTTGGACCGCTAAAGTCGAAGTTATCCACTGGCATTCTCAATTGCGTAATATAAGAAGCTCTCTGCATTCCGAACTGCCCTTCATTAAAGGCTCCTAAAACAGCGGCAAGAGTTGATCCTGCATCAGTAACTTCACTTACCAATCTTGAAGCATCACTTCTGATAGAGTCATTATTACTGATATTATAAGCTACAACATCATATAGGGTTTCTGTACCTACTGCTGCATCTTTATCAAAGAGTTGCTGACCAAGGGAATCCGGATCCGGTTCACAGTTATAAAGTATTGCACTTCCGAAAACCGCCAATAAAAGCATGGCGAATGTCCTTTTAAGAGTATGAGTCATTAAAAATGTGTTTTTTAATAAAGTTGATTTATAGAATCTACGTCAAGATACTCCGACTTTTGAGTCGCTGTTTCATTGAAAGCCTTATCAAGGTCTTCATCCAGGAATTCATCTCCTTTTACAACAGTATCTACATAGTTCATACTTTCGATAACGAAACTTTTGATCGTCGGGTTATCTAACGCTTTTAGTCCTGAAATATTATCAAACTTCAGCTTTTCATCGATCTTTTTATCAAGTTCAGCTTCTTTCTCATTGTATAAAGAAAGAACAATTTTTGCGTCCTTGAAGTAAGTGTCTGATTCGTAATAAGTTTTAAGATAAATTGGAACAAAAGAAGACATCCATCCATTCAAATGAATAACATCCGGAACCCAGTTCAGTTTCTTGATGGTTTCAATGACTCCTCTTGCAAAGAAAATAGCTCTTTCGTCATTATCGTCGAAAGGAGTTCCCTCATCATCGAAATAATATTGCTTTCTTTTGAAGTATTCTTCATTGTCAATAAAGTAAACCTGAAGTCTTTCCCCCGGAAGAGACGCTACTTTAATGATAAGTGGCTGATCCAGGTCATTGATAATAATATTCATCCCTGAAAGACGGATCACCTCATGAAGTTGGAATTTTCTCTCACTGATTTGTCCAAATCTTGGCATAAAAACTCTTACATCATTGCCTTCATTGTGCATCTTAAGCGCCATTTTGTTTACCACAGCGGCCATATTTGTATCTTCCTGGTACGGATACATCTCTGTAGTAATGTACAGTATTTTTTGATTCGGCATAAACTTTCTATCTAATTTTTGTAAAAATGCTTTAATGTGCAAAATTACAAAAAAACATCCAACATTATTTTAATTAACATTTTTTTACGAAAATTCCCTTTCCCAAATTGGTAAAAACACATTTTATTATATGATATTTTTAGTATTTTTGAATAAGTATTAAAATAAACTATGGAAGTTATCAAAAACAGGAAAACCCTTCAGGATTTCATTGAAAGACAGAAAGAAATGGGAAAAAGAATTGGCTTTGCCCCTACAATGGGAGCTCTGCACCAAGGACATCTTTCCCTGTACGAAGAAGCAAAAAAGGAGAATGACCTTGTTATTTCTTCAATTTTTGTAAACCCAACCCAATTTAACAATCCTGAAGATCTTGAAAAATATCCTAGAGACGTCAATAGAGATATTCTGATTCTGGAAAAATCCGGACTTGTAGATGCTGTTTATATTCCGGAAGTAGCTGACATTTATCCTGAAAAAGCAGAAAGCCAACACTATGATTTTGAAGGATTAGAAAATGAAATGGAGGGTAAATCGAGACCCGGACATTTTGATGGTGTAGGAACTGTAGTAGAAGAGTTATTCAGACAAGTACAGCCCGACAATGCTTATTTTGGGGAAAAAGATTTTCAACAATTGGCAATTATCAGGAAAATGGTTGATAAAAAACATCTTTCTGTTAAAATAAAAGGAGTTCCTATCTACAGAGCAGATAACGGATTGGCATTAAGTTCAAGAAACCAAAGACTGCATGAAGACAGGAAAGAAGCTTCGAAAATCATTTATGAAACCTTAAATAAAGTAAACGACTGGTTCAGAACGGTAAGTATCCCTGAAATCAAAGAGAGAGTAACCGATATTTTTGACAACCAACAAGGGATGCAGTTAGAATATTTTCTGATTGCGGATGAAAACACTCTACAGGAAACTGATTTTTTCTATAAAGACAGAAATTTCAGAGCTTTTATCGTAGTGGTTGTGGACGGAGTGAGATTAATTGATAATATACACCTTGACTAGTATTTACTTTATAAATATGATGTCTTAAAAATATGCCCTGATCTATATGGTCAGGGTTTTTATTTCAATCACCATTTAAAGTAATTAGGTCTTAATATAAAAAATCAAAGGCCTCCGGAAGGAAGCCTTTGAAACACCAAATCACAAAATATTAATATGAAAAAAATTTACTTTTCAGTAAACTTGTGACCCGGCTGGGATTCGAACCCAGGACCCATACATTAAAAGTGTATTGCTCTACCAGCTGAGCTACCGAGTCGGCCACAATTAGGAATAAATATAAAAAAATATTCTTAATTATAAAATTTTTCTTTGCAGTGCCTGCGACTGGACTCGAACCAGCACATCCTTAGGAAACCACCCCCTCAAGATGGCGTGTCTACCAATTTCACCACGCAGGCAATAAAATTACAAATTTAGTAATCTTTATTGCTAGTGACCCGGCTGGGATTCGAACCCAGGACCCATACATTAAAAGTGTATTGCTCTACCAGCTGAGCTACCGAGTCGGCCACTTATTATAACAAGTTTTCATTTAAGTAATGTCCCTTGTTTTAAGTGGTGCAAAGATATAACTTTTTTCTTTATCTCAAAACTTTTTCGCAAATTTGTTTAAAAAAAATTCATGATAATTTCACTAATTGGATACATGGGCAGTGGCAAATCTCACATTTCCAAAATATTAAGCGACAAAATAGATTTTAAACTCATTGATCTTGATAAAGAGATCACCAGGAAAAATAAATTAACCATTCCTGAAATTTTTGAAAAAAATGGAGAAATTTATTTTAGAAAGCTAGAAAGAGAAGCTCTTGAAGAAATATTAGCTTCTGAAGAGAATGTTGTACTAAGCCTTGGAGGCGGAACTCCTGTTTACTATAATAATATGGAAATCATTAACCATAATTCCAGAAGTTTTTTCTTAAGAACTTCTGTGGGAACATTGGTTGAGAGACTTTCTAAACAAAAAGAAAAAAGACCTTTAATTGCTAATATCTCCGATGAGGATCTCCCTGAATTCATTGCCAAGCATCTATTTGAAAGAAATCAGTTTTATAGTAAAGCTCAATTTACTGTGGGTACTGACGCCAGAGAACCTGAGGATATTGTCAAAGAAATAATAGAAAAGCTCTATCTCTAGAGCTTTTCTATTTTAATTATCTTCTTCGGATTCACCATCGGTTTCTCCAAAGAAATCATCCCAGTCGGTAAAGTCCCCATCAATATCGTTACCTACATAATCATCCATATCTCGTCTGTCTTTCTTCGTAGGTCTTCCTTCTCCTTTATTTCTATAATAGTCCTGAGACATTTTACGAAGTTTAAGAAGCTCATATTGTTCCTTATCTGTGACATCCTGTATATGAAGCGGAACCAATTTTGCTCCGATTCTGCTTTTAGGAATCTGGAGTACTTTTATCTTATAATCAATCTGATTCTTACGAACCTTAATGATATCTCCTTCTTTTACCTCCTTAGATGACTTTACGGCAGACGTTCCAATAGAAACTCTATTCTTTTTAATCTCCTCAGCTGCAATACTTCTCGTCTTATAAAAACGAATGCTCCACAAAAATTTATCTATTCTCATATTTTTTTATACTTTTGCCGTTATATTATTTGTAAAGTAATTAAAGTTTTTGAAATGAAAAAAATATTTTTATATATCCTTGCAGGATCTTTGAGTTTTACTGCTTGTAAAAAAGATGATGATTATGTAGTGTACATAGAGCCGTCGGATGTCAATGTGCAAAACAACTATGATGATCAGGCCATTAAAAAGTTTATGGACGAAAATTATCTTGATGCACAAGGAAATATAAAAACTTTTAGTGCGACAGATACTGCTGATGACCATCAAAAGAAATTATCACAATTGAAGCCTCAAACACTTCCTTCAGGAACTATCTATATCATGAGAGATGGTGCGCAGCCAGATGCTGGCAAAGGGAAAGCAATAAATGACAATAGTGTCATTAAGATAATGGGTAAAATTAATGCTTTTGAAGCAAGGGATAATAATGGAGTTCCTCAATTTATTTCGATCACTCCATTTTTAAATACTATAGACGGAAGCACACTTCCATCGGTTGATCCTATGTATTATTATTCAAAGGCAAGTGTAAGAGCAACATCTGGTAAAGACAGAAGCTATTATGAAATTGCAGGGTTCAGGGAAGCATTGCAAAAATTTACTGCATTTGATAATATGCCAAGTGAAGCCCCTTACAACCTACAAGGAGTAATTATTGTTCCATCGAGAGCAGCATTTGCAAGAAATCCTTTCTACCCTTATTTGGGAGGAGATTATAGAAATAAAACATTTGTTTTTAATTTCCAGATATACGATAGCAGAGACAGAGTAATTCCTGGTGAAGATTAAAATATAAACCGCCCAACCAGGCGGTTTTTTTATTGATGATTCCAGCTATTAATATCCTATTATTTCCTTATTTTATTTAAGAGATATTGGTAGGAATCTTCAGAACTCAGATCATCGTATTTTCGATATAAGATATCAGTCATAAAAAAATCAGATTAGAAAAGTTCTAATCTGATTTTTTTATGAAAACTGTTCTTAGAACAGCTTATTTTTTTTCATTAATTAAGGTCTTGCTTTTTGCTTTACATTCCCTAAAATATCCGGGAAGTAAAGATCTGCAAGGTGATCAAATTCATCTCCTCTCATAAACATTGTAGCATCTACTTCCTCATAAGAGCTTCTTCCTGCTGCTCCAATCAGTTCATTGCAAGTATGAAGGGTATTTTTGTGGAAATGATATACTCTTTCTGCCTTATCCGTTACATCAAGTCCTTTAATAAGCATTTTGTCTTGTGTAGCTACTCCTGTAGGACAATTGTTGGAATTACATCTTAGAGCCTGAATACAACCAAGAGAGAACATAAATCCTCTTGCATTGTTACACATATCTGCTCCCATTGCAACAGCTCTTAAGATATCTAAACTCGTAAGTACTTTACCGCTGGCAATAACTCTTAGTTTGTTTCTAAGATTATAATTATTAAGAGTTCTGTTAACAAAGATCAGAGCTGGCTCCAAAGGCATCCCTACTCCATCTGAGAATTCTGGTGGTGCAGCACCTGTTCCTCCTTCTGCTCCGTCAATCGTAATAAAGTCCGGATAGATTTCAGTACATTCATTTGCACGCAGACATCTTCAAATTCTTTAGTATCCCCAATACAAAGTTTAAACCCTACTGGTTTTCCACCTGAAAGTTCTCTTAATTCCTGTACAAACCTCAACAATCCGGCAGCATTAGAAAAAGCAGTATGTGATGGTGGCGAAATAATGGTCATCCCGGGCTTTACATGACGGATTGCAGCAATTTCCGGTGTATTTTTCACTCCTGGAAGTACTCCTCCGTGTCCTGGTTTTGCCCCTTGAGATAATTTGATCTCAATCATTTTCACGTTAGGAAGTATTGCATATTTTGTGAATAATTCAGGATTAAATTTTCCTTCTTCATCACGGCATCCAAAATAACCTGTTCCAATCTGCCAGCATAGGTCACCGCCTTCCAGATGGTGAGGAGAAATACCTCCTTCTCCTGTATTATGGAAGAAATTACCTTTTTTCGCTCCTCTGTTCAGTGAAATTTGTGCTCTGTCACTTAATGCTCCAAAACTCATTGCTGAAATATTAAATAAAGAAGCATGGTAAGGCTGTGTACATTGTTCTCCTCCTACCCAAACTCTTGGAAGCTCTTCTGATGGAGATTTTGCATAAATAGAATGCTTAATTCCCTCATATTTTCTATGATTAACTTCCAGCTGTGTTCCAAAAGCTACAGTATCACTAAGATTTTTAGCACGTCTGTATACTGCAGAACGCTGATTTCTTGGGAAAGGTTTCCCGTCGGTTTCCCTTTCGATGAAATACTGTTGCATTTCGGGTGAAATACTCTCAAAAAAGTACCTGAAGTATCCCAATACCGGAAAGTTCCTCAGAATAGCATGTTTCGATTGGTAAGCATTGTAAACACCTAATGCATAAATAGCGGATAACAATGTTGGTATCCAATAGTGCGTTCTGATCAGTAGTGCTACAATCCAGGTAGCAACTACTAATACAATTCCCCAAGATAAAAACTTATCTCTCATGAATGTAGTATTTAAAAGTTTAAAAATAAATTTAGTGGAAATTTTGCAAAGAGCCTATGCTTTTGCTAAAAAATTTTGGTAGGAAGATTGCACTGAGACCGTGCCATCTGACAGGATTTTTTCTAAATTTAGAAATTCGATTTGATTTACGGATGCAGGATCAAAGTCTTTTTGGACTCTCACATAGTTTTCTGTGAAGCCAAACATTTTCCCATCTTTATTTTCGTGTTCCCAAAGTACAGGAAGCGTTTTTCCAAGTTGAGTCTGATAAAATGCCATTTTCTTCTTTTCAGAAAGAATTCTAAGCATTTTATTACGTTTTTTTCTTTCCGCTACAGGAACGATTCCTTCCATTGCAGCAGCTTCAGTATTTTCTCTTTCAGAATAAGTAAATACATGAAGATAAGTAATTGGAAGTTCATTAAGGAAGTTATACGTTTCCATAAATAAGTCCTCTGTTTCTCCGGGAAATCCTACAATGACATCCACACCAATAGCTGCGTCAGGCATTACCTCACGGATTTTATTCACTCTGTCATTATAGAGCTTAGTAAGGTAACGACGTTTCATTTTTTTCAATAAATCATCGCTTCCTGATTGTAACGGAATATGGAAATGCGGAACAAAGCTTCTGCTTTTAGAAACCAGTTCTATACTTTCGTCCTTTAAAAGATTAGGTTCAATGGAAGAAATACGAATTCTTTCAATTCCTTCTACTTTATCCAGTTCTGAAATAAGATCCAGGAAAGTATGCTCGTGTCTTTTGTTTCCAAATTCACCCTTACCGTAATCACCAATGTTTACTCCGGTAAGAACAATTTCTTTAATGTCTTTTCCTGCAATTTCTGTAGCATTTCTAAGAACATTTTCGATGGTGTCCGAACGAGAGATTCCTCTTGCCAATGGAATAGTACAGTAAGTACATTTGTAATCACATCCGTCCTGAACTTTCAGGAATGCTCTTGTTCTGTCTCCAATTGAATAACTCCCGATAAAGAAATCGGTTTCTTCAATCTCACATGAATGAACGATCCCTTCGTTATCTGATTTTTCTAAATCATCGAGGTAGCTTAGAATATTAAATTTTTCTTTAGCTCCTAAAACAAGATCTACTCCTTCAATCTGAGAAATTTCTTCAGGCTTCAATTGTGCATAACAACCAACAATTACGACCAATCCATCAGGATTAGATTTCATTGCTCTCTTGACGTGAAGTTTACATTCACGGTCAGCATTTTCAGTAACTGAACAGGTGTTGATTACATATACGTTGGCCTTTTCATCAAAGCTCACCTTATCATAACCTGCATCTGTTAATTGACGGGCAATAGTAGATGTTTCTGCAAAATTTAATTTGCAGCCAAGTGTATGATACGCGGCAGTTCTTTGAAAAGTAGACATGTGTTACTCCTGATTTTTATGGGTGCAAAGATAGTAATTTTAATAAGAATGCAAGATTGATTCAGTCTATTGTTTATATTCGTCTCTTACTTCAGGGCTGTTTTGAAAACAGACAGGTGACGAATTATCCTTCCGTTCTTCCTCTGAAAATTTGCTTTTCATTTCAGCATTAAACTCCTGGGATTTGTTTCTGGCAATAGAAAGCGTGTTCCAATTTTGATTTTTAATCATTTTAGCGATATAAACTATCTGCCCGATATGGTATGGGTAATGAGCCAGTTGTCTGAAAATAGCATCCATTATAGTATGTTCTTCTCCTCTGATATAGATTGTAGAATAAAGGTTTCCTTCATTCACCTGATTTAACGCTTCAAAAAAGCATTTCCAGCCTTTTTCCCAAAATGCAAGAACTTCATCTTTGGTCTTAAAAGTATTTACAAATTCTTCATCACGGTGGCGCCAGGATTTTTCACCATCTTCAGTAAGGAAATTAGTCCATCTTGATAACATATTTCCTGCAAGATGATGTACAATAACCGCAATGGAGTTACTTTCTTCATTATATTTCCAAAAAATCTGTTCATCAGATAACTGTTCAAATGATTTATCACCCAGGGATTTATAATATTCAAAGCGTTTTACGAAAAGGTCTTTCATTCTTTCTATTTTGATGACTAATGTAAAAAAAATGAAAAGAAAAACCACCTCTTCCGAAGTGGTTTTATCTATGTACTTTATCTACAATAAGAACTATTCCCGGTTTTTAACCAATACCCATCCTGTAAATTTAACAGGGGTATTTCTTTTATCATTCTCATTCCATAATACGGAATACCAGTAGGTTCCGGTAGGTATTTTTCTTCCTGCTACTGTCCCATCCCACTTATACCCATTAACTTTATCAGCTTGATGGATTTTAGTTCCATATCTATCAAAAACATTAATAACGAGATTTTGCTTACCGGCTAATGCTGAATAATCAATTACATCATTTACACCATCTGCATTTGGAGTGATTACATTTACCAGATTGGGAACCACAATTTCAACGATTATAGGATCACAATTATAAGTATCTTTTACAAATATCTTATACACTCCTCTTGAAAGATTGGTAAAGGTATTAGAATCTTGCCATACCATTTTATCCAATGAGTATTGATAAGAAGGATTACCTCCTATGACAGATACCGTCACCGTAGTATTGGTAACTTCAATATCAGAAATAACAGGCTGTTCGGCTGGTATTACTTTTACGGTTTGTTTCGTAAAACAGTCTCCGGTTTTAAGCTTCACCCAATATTCCCCGACTCCAACATTAACAGTTTGGGTAGTAGCTCCTGTACTCCACAGATAACTTTTGAATCCCGGCCCGGCATCCAGAGTAGTTTTACTTTCTACACAAATGATTTTATCTTTAAGCACGTCAGAATACTTCGGAGGGGTCACTATTAAAGTCACTTTAACCACAGCATAACACCCTCTGGCATTTGTAACTCTTACATATACTACTCCATTAGGGGCAATATAAGTCATTGGATTCAGAATTTCATTAGTCTGATGGAGGGCATTAGCTTCGGATGGATAATATTTTTAGTATTGTCTGGAGTAGTTACCGGAGCGTTTGCAAGATTAAAAGATCCGGTACTCGGGTTAGATTCTATGAAACATTCTGTAAGTGAAGCATCTTTGGCAAAAACTACCGGATGAAATTTTAATATAATCTTTGCAATACCTGTACAACCATACTCAGAAGTCACTTTTACATAGACAGTTCCTTCCGCAGAGGTAAATGCAGTGGGATTGGTGATCTCATTAATTCCCGAATTAAGATCAAACATACTGTTATAATACTTTTTCGAAACATTGGTTGCTGCTATCACATCAGCTGTTGTCAGATCATACAGGGCTACTCCTGCATTATTATTGTTACACTCTATTAATGTTGCATCTTTTACGGTAATAGAACCGTCCTTAAATTTAAACATTCCCGTTTGTTTACATTTATTAAGTGGGCTGTTTGGATTAGTAGGGTCTGTATAACTGATACTATAATAGTATACTGTTGTAGTATTAACCTTTAAAGGAGCTGTAATAGGATTATTTATCGTTAATGCATCATTGGCATTGGTATGATAGCTTACACTAAAACCGGAATTCCCATTAATAATTCCAGCTGATAATGTTGCCAAATTAAAGATAACAGGATTTCCACAAATAATAACTTCTCTCGGATCAGCAGGATTAGCTGCCGGAATCCCAGGAGGAATGAAAGGATTAGGTTGAATAGTAGGATCTGTAAATGGCGACGCCAGGGTTGCTGTTCCGCCCCATGTTAATGAAAAAGGAGCTGTTGTACTACTCGTACTGCTCACCCAGTTATCAATAAACAGGTAATAGGTTTGTCCTGGTAAAACATCCAAATACCGACAATAAGGAGTTGTTGATCCTCCTATTCCATTGGTAATGGTACTGGTCATATTTAATCCGGTAGATGCCCCCACTCCAACCACTGTTGCAGCGTTGCACCGTATGGCAGATCCCAGACTTCCACAATTCACGTTAGGACCAAAGATAGCCCAATCATAATCAGCATCAGGGTTATTAGGTACCAGATCAAATGTAAGAGTACCTCCTGTGGCAATCGTAATTTTATACCAGATCGAATTATGCTCCCCTGTTATATCTATACAAGTTCCAGAATTTACCATCTCTTTGATATTACCATATCCTGAAGGGCTGTAAGTAATATTTGAATTTCCGCAAACAGCCAATGCTGTAGCACAATCTGCCTGGGAGTATAAGAAATGGGAAATGTATAAAAAAGTAAATAGTAAAATTTTTCTCATAGATATATTTGATTTTTATGGTTAAGTTATTTTGAGTCAGACAAATACCCAACTCCAACCAAATATACCTATTTATTTAATTACAAATAAACAAAATCAAAAAATTTTTACGACATTTAAAATAAAAATTACAATAAATTACCAAATTAATACCAAAACCTATTATTTTATACTCGTAATATTCCCACAGAGGTTTTCCAGATGAAAAATTTTATGGAAAGGGCTTTTCACTTCTTGTAAGTGCTCCTTATCCTGAATAAATGTATATCTTGATGCAATGGAGTTCATATCTGAAACAATCACCAGCCAGCATTCATCTACAGTACTATCATAATAAGGGAATTTTTCATTTTTCTTTTCGATAAGATCCAGAATTTTATCCGAGCAGAGTTCATCGAAAAGATTCATACTGTATTCATGAGTGATAAAAACATTTCTTCGGTGAAAAGATTTCCTCACGCTTTTCACACACCCTATTCCTTTATTCTTTTTGATACTTTTGTAAATATTGATAATATTTTCCTCCTGTTCTTCCAGGTTATCCAACTTTACATTAGGGTGAAACTCTAAAAAATAAACACCACGATATTTCGTAGTGTCTTCTTGTTCTAATAATATTTCTGCCTGACGGAACATTTTATTCAAAGTACTTTCTACCTTCTTCATTTCCAGATGATTGATCACCTCAGTCAATTCTATTCCGATTTTTTTGTCGTTTAATTTTGCGATAAAGTCTGGACTCTCGCAGGTAAGATTTTCAAATTTCACATCAGGAAAATGATGCATAAAAGAATTGAGTAGAAGGATCTCTGACTTCTTTCGGTATTTTTCACGATCATGAAGCGGAGATTCATCTATGGTACGGTGATACTTTTCTATGGGCTTTTTTTTCAAATGCCGATTCAGGTAATATAAACTTAGGTTCTTGATCAGATCTTCATCAGAAAACGTCTTTTTCATGTGTGATTTTTTTATTTAATTAAACACATGCAGCCATTGGCTTTCATCATTAAAAGTTTTTGATAATCAAAATTTTACACTCTTAAAGGTAAGTAAAAAAACTATTCAACGCCTACTTTTAAAATTAATTTATCGATTAATTAATGTAAAGTTTATTTTCATTATTAATACCTTTGTCTTTTCAAACACAAACAGCATTCTATGGATTTTAGGAATTTTAAAATACCCTACAGCATCAATCCCCAATATTCAAAAAAAACAGCCTATTTCTCAATGGAATTTGCCCTTGAGCAGGTGTTAAAAATATACTCCGGCGGACTTGGCTTTTTAGCGGGATCTCATATGAGAAGTGCTTACAATCTAAAGCAAGATCTTATCGGAATTGGTATCCTTTGGAAATTCGGATATTATGATCAGGCCAGAAACCATGATCAAACCTTACAGCCGGTATGGACAAGAAAGATGTACAGCTTCCTTGAAGATACAGGAATCAAGTTTCAAATTGAAATTCACAGTGCTCCTGTTTGGGTAAAGGTATGGTACCTTGATCCCGAAATTTTCAATACGGCACCTATGTTTTTTCTTTCTACAGATGTTCCTGAAAACGATCATGTTTCAAAAACAATCTGCCACAAGCTGTATGATGCCAATGAATCTACTAAACTGGCTCAATATATATTACTTGGAAAGGGAGGTGCTAAATTATTAGATGAAATGAACACCGAAAGAGATGTTTACCATTTAAATGAAGCTCACGGACTTCCGGCTGCATTTTATTTATTAAGAAAATACAACGGTGATCTTAATAAAGTTAAAGAAAAGCTGGTTTTTACCACGCATACTCCGGAAGAAGCAGGAAATGAAAAACATAATTTCAGACTGTGCTATGATATGTCTTATTTTTCTGGCTATAGCATGGAAGAGGTAAAGGCTATTGAAGGAACAGATGATGAGCGTTTCAACCATTCTCTTTGTGCTCTGAGAATGGCAAGAATCGCCAATGGTGTTTCTCAGCTTCATGGAGTAGTTTCGCGTACTATGTGGAATAAATATCAGGGAATTTGTGAAATCACCTCTATTACCAATGCTCAAGATTTTAAATATTGGGCAGACAAACCACTTTACAATGCCAAAGACGAAAATGATGAAACTGTTTTCGATTATCGTAAAAAGCATCTAAAGAAAGAACTATTCAGTATAGTAGCAGACCAGACCGGAAATCTTTTCAATCCTAATATTTTCACCATTGTATGGGCGAGAAGATTTGCGGGTTATAAACGTGCAGAGTTACTTTTACATGATAAGGACAGGTTCTACAGACTTCTGAACAATCCAAAATACCCGGTACAGATTATCTGGGCAGGAAAACCTTATCCCATGGATTATTCAGCAATTTCAACGTTTAACACATTGGTTGAAGAGAGCAAAAATCATAAAAATATGGCTGTTCTTACGGGATACGAGCTTTCTCTAAGTAAGTCATTAAAGCAAGGTTCTGATCTTTGGTTAAACAATCCAAGAGTTCCAAGGGAAGCTTCTGGAACTTCAGGAATGACGGCTGCTATGAATGGCTCTGTCAACTTATCCACAGACGACGGCTGGATCCCGGAATTTGCCAAACATGGAGAAAATTCTTTCGTAGTTCCAAAAGCAGATTACCTGAATATGAGCATCTACGAACAGGACAATTATGATTTAAACAAATTATATGAGATCCTTGAAAATGAAATCCTTCCTATGTATTATGATCAGCCGGATCAATGGAGAAAAATCCAACACAATGCAATGAACGATGTAAAAGATCAGTTCAATAGTGATAGAATGGCCGATGAATATTACAGAATATTGTATAATCAGATCAATAATTAATCTGCATTAGCATACCCATAGAAAAATGCCCGGAAAATTTCCGGGCATTTTTCTATTTTATTTACTTTTCTTTTTGGGAGGTACTTTCAGACCTTTTTCTCTTGCTTCAGAAATACCGATGGCCACCGCCTGCTTTCTGCTTGTCACTTTCTTTCCGGAAGAAGATTTCAGTTTTCCTTCCTTGAATTCGTGCATTACTTTTCCTACTTTGTCTTGAGCCTTATCTGAATATTTAGTCTTGCTCATGATAATTTTTTTAAGATTTTGGTAGGGATACCCCTAGTTCATAAACTCTGGCATGTTTCAAATATTTTGAACGTTCTCTTGACGTTACCGATTGGAACTGATCATTTTTGATCACAATGATCGGATCTTCTATATTTTCAATCTCAAAATTGGCAAAATATCTTTCATCCGGACTCGTTTTATCATTTTTTGCTTTAATTTTCTGCAGTTCTTCTGCATATTTTCTAAATCCGGGATCAGAGGAATGGATAAATTTATACTCATCGCCTGCATACACATAGTAATGAAGTTTTTTTTCTATCAACCCTGCTTCATCTGTAATTTCGGGGTTATCGTTTCCATCTTTAAACCCTACTTCCACTAATATTCCGTCTTTTTTGTTGGCACATTGCTGAGCGTCATCAAAACTGGAAAAACCTGTATAAACAATCCTGTCGTTCAACACATAACGGTTCAGTTTCTGGTTGTATGCATTCGTTTCCATAATTATTCTTTTTGATTGATTGGTAGTTATATATATTCAATTTTTTTGCCAAATTGGCTTTTTTATAAAAATTATGTATCATCTTCTGATTTTGTTTTCTATGGTTATGTAAGTAAGATTCATTAAATTTGGAATCATTAAAATTAGAAATGAAAAAACTACTCTTAACTCTTACTATAGCAGCAGCATTTCATCATGTGTCTGCACAGGAAATTACCTTAGATAAAATATATTCAGGATACTACCGTGGTAAAGGTATTGCAGGGATTACTTCCATGAAAAACGGAGAAAATTATTTGGTAATTGAACCGTCAGGAATTGCAAAATATTCTTACAAAACATCTCAAAAAGAAGGAAATCTTGTAGATGGAAGCTTTGAAAGCTATATATTTTCTGATGATGAATCAAAAATTCTTTTACAGGTTGGAAGCCAGCCCATTTACAGACATTCTTTCCTTGGGAAATTTGATGTTAAAGATTTAAAATCAGGAAAAGTAATCAGTTTAAATGAAGGAAAGCCAGTTCAGGAACCTAGTTTCTCACCGGATGCTACCAAAGTAGCTTTCATTGTTGATAACAATTTATTTTATCAGGATCTAACTTCCGGAAAGATTACACAAATTACTACTGATGGTAAGAAAAATGCTATTCTTAATGGGTTAGCAGACTGGGTATATGAAGAAGAATTCGGACATGCAAAGCAATATGAATGGACGAAAAACTCTGATGCTATTGTATTTGTAAAATCTGACGAAAGCCAGGTTCCGGAAATTTACATTCCTATTTATGGAAAGAGCCTTTATCCTACTGAGATGCGTTACAAATATCCTAAAGCAGGAGAAAAAAACTCTATCGTTTCTGCCCAGTTATATCGTGTTGATACAGGAAAAGTAATGCCATTAAGCTTAGGTTCTTTCAAAAATTATTATATTCCTAATGTTTTTCAGACGGCAAAACCGGACGAAGTAGTGCTGATCACATCCGAAAGAATTCAAAATGCTTCAGATATATTAAAAGTAAATACTAAAACAGGAGCAGTACAAAAATTATTCACAGAAACCGATGCTCAATGGATTGAAAACGATAGTCCAACCATTGAATTTCTTGATGATGATTCTTTCCTTTGGGCCTCAGAAAGAGATGGAAACCGTCACTTATATTGGTATGATAAAGATGGGAAACTTAAAAAACAAGTTACAAAAGGAAATTGGGAAGTAACAGATTATTATGGTTTCAACCCAAAGTCTAAAGAAATCTATATACAGACTACTGAAAAAGGAAGCATCAATAAAGTAGTTTCTAAAGTAAATATTGAAAACGGTAAGTCTCAGCTGATCTCTAATGCAGAAGGAAATAACTCTGCAAATTTCAGCAAAAATTACAATTATTTCATCGAAACATCTTCTACGGCAGCCAAACCTCATACTTATGTTTTAAAAGATGGGAATGGTAAATCAGTAAAAGAACTTCAAAACAATAACGATCAGCTTCAGAAATTGAAAGCAGATCATTTTGTTGAAAAAGAATTCATCACCATTCCTAATGCGGTAGGTGATCAAATGAATGCATGGGTAATGAAGCCTAAAAACTTTGATCCTAATAAAAAATATCCGTTGTTCATGTTCCAATATTCTGGACCAGGTTCTCAACAGGTAGCAAATTCCTGGGACAATGGAAATACAATGTGGTTCAATCACCTTGTACAAAAAGGATATATCGTTGCCTGCGTAGATGGACGTGGAACAGGTTATAAAGGAACAAAATATAAGAAAGTAACTTATATGAACCTTGGAAAATATGAGATCGAAGACCAGATTACCGCTGCAAAATGGTTTGGAAATCAATCCTATGTTGATAAGAGCAGAATCGGAATGTTTGGATGGAGCTTTGGTGGTTATATGACCAGTTTAGCAATGACAAAAGGAGCTGATGTTTTCAAAATGGGAATTGCAGTAGCACCGGTAACCAACTGGCGATATTATGATTCTGTATATACGGAAAGATTCATGAGAACGCCTCAGGAAAATCCTGACGGATATGACAAGAACTCGCCTACTGAATATGCCAAATTATTGAAAGGAAAATTTCTTTTAATCCACGGAACTGCTGATGATAATGTACATTTCCAAAACTCTATGGAATTATCTGAAGCTTTGATTCAAAACAAAAAACAGTTTGATTTCATGGCATACCCGGATAAAAACCACGGAATTTATGGAGGCCAGACAAGACCGCAACTGTATCAGAAAATGACAGATTTCATCCTGAACAATTTATAGATCAAGCTTCGGCTTTATACAATCTAATATAAAGAAGGCGTCTCACGAGGAGACGCCTTCTTTATATTTATTTCATTTATCATTTAGGGTTGTATTATTTATTTTATCAATTGGAATTAAAAACTTATTTTTGGGGGAATTGAAATTTGAATATATGAAGACTAAACATCCTAAAGGGCTGCCTTACCTTTTCTTTACAGAAATGTGGGAGCGTTTCGGGTACTACCTGATTCTTGGAATCTTTGTTCTGTATGTTATTGAACCTACCGGTATGAAAGGAGGTTTGGGACTACCTGACAAAACTGCTGATGACATTTTCGGAACTTATATTGCATTAACTTATCTCACTCCATTTATTGGAGGATTCTTAGCTGATAGAGTTTTAGGATACATCAAGTCTATTTATCTTGGAGGTTTCTTAATGGCTGCCGGATATATCGGAATGGGTGTTTTCAAGGATTTACCTTTATTTTACTCATCCCTTGCATTAATTATCATTGGAAATGGTTTCTTTAAGCCTACTATTTCTACCCTTTTAGGAAACCTTTATTCTGAGGAACCTTACAAAGCCAACAAAGATTCAGGGTACAATATTTTCTACATGGGAATCAATATCGGGGCATTTATCTGTAACATTATTGCGGCATTTATGCGAAACAAATTCGGTTGGGGTGAAGCCTTCATCACTGCCGGAGTTGGGATGTTGATTGGTATGGTTATTTTTACCATCGGAAGAAAACATTACATCCATGCTGCTCAAATGAAGCCTGTACAGGAGGGTGATACAAAACTTTCTGAGATCATGCTTAAAGTATTTGTTCCTGCTATTGCTTTCGGAGCTATCGGATGGTTTATTCCCAATAATATTTTTGGAAGTGACAGTACAGATGCCTTTATTTTTGCCTGTGTTCCTGTTATTTATTTCTATGCTTCTCTTTACTTTAAAGCTAAGCCTGATGAAAAGGCGTCAATTGGTGCATTACTTTCTGTATTTCTGATCAGTATGTTCTTCTGGGCCGTTTTCAAACAGAATGGTACTGCTTTAACAAGATGGGCTAATTATTATACAGACAGAAGTGTTCCTGCTTCTTTAGAGAAACCTTTGGAAGGAATCTATATGGTTGAAGGAAAAAGCTACGAAAACAAAGAGGTTCCTGTGTATGACAACCAGTTCCGTTCTCAAAAAGACGACAATGGAGATACTAAAAAAGAAACAGGAAAAGATGTTTATTTTAAAAATATCTCTGCTGAGCAACGTGCTGCCCTTGAGAAAAACCCTGAAAGTAAAGTCTATTTATATAATACGGAATTATTCCAGTCTATCAACCCATTCTGGGTCATTGCATTAACTCCGGTTGTGGTAGGATTCTGGGCATTGTTAAGAAGAAAAGGAAAAGAACCTTTAACTCCTACTAAGATCGTTCTAGGGCTATTTATCTCAGGATTATCATGTCTTGTAATGGTTTTAGCGGTAATGGCTGGAGATAATGGATCTGTAAAAGTTTCTCCATTATGGCTAGTAGCAAGTTACGGTGTAATCACTATTGGGGAATTATGTCTTTCTCCAATGGGACTTTCTTTTGTTTCCAAACTTTCTCCTGCAAGGATTACCGCTTTAATGATGGGTGGATTCTTCCTCGCGAATTCTGTAGGAAACAAACTTTCTGGAATTCTGGCAAGCACATGGTATAGCTATGAAAACAAGACGAATTATTTCCTTGTGAATTTCGCTTTGTTAATATTTGCTACACTTTTAGGCCTTTCCATGTTAAAAAGATTAAATAAAATCATGAAGGAAAAAGGGCATTAATCCCTGATCTTATAAAGAATAGCAAGCTGCGGACTACGTCCGCAGCTTTTTTATTTAAAAATAAAATTAAAATCTTGCCAAAAACCCAAAATAAACTATATTTGTCAGTCTTAACAAAAATTAACAATAGAAAATGGATAATATTGAAGCAATAAGTCCGAAACCGGATGAATTGGTAGAGAATAAGAGCTCCAGACATCCAAAAGGATTATGGGTTCTATTCGGAACGGAAATGTGGGAGCGTTTCAACTTTTACGGAATGAGAGCACTTTTGACGCTCTTTATGGTAAATTCCTTATTGATAAAAGAAGCTGATGCAGCGATTATCTATGGTGGATTTTTAGCTTTATGTTATTTAACACCGCTTTTAGGTGGGTTTATTGCTGATAAATATATCGGAAACAGATTTGCTATTATTGTGGGTGGAGCCCTTATGGCAATTGGCCAATTCTTATTGTTCATCAGTGCCTCAACTTTCTCTGCGGATATTGGAAGTGCTAAAATGATTATGTGGTTGGCACTATTTGTTATCATTTTTGGTAATGGATTCTTCAAGCCTAACATTTCCTCAATGGTAGGGAGCCTTTATCCAAAACAAGAAAAATCTAAATTAGACTCTGCATTCACCATTTTCTATATGGGGATCAACATCGGAGCATTCTTAGGTCAGTTTATTTGCCCTTACGTAGGAGACGTAAAAGATGCTACAACAGGAGTAAGAGATATTTTTGCTTTCAAATGGGGATTCTTAGCAGCTTCCATTGCCATGTTAATTGGAACTATAACATTCTTTATCCTTAAAAATAAATACGTAGTAACTCCTGAAGGTCGCCCTATTGGAGGATTACCTAAAAACAGTACAACAGCTGATTTTGAAGAAGGAGAATCTCAAACTGCAAAATTCTCAGGTCAATCTTTAGGAATTACCGGAGTTTTATTTGTCGCTTTATTCTTCGTATTTAGATATTTATTGGTAGGTGAATTTGGATTTAACTCAGTAGAAATGGGACAAATGATTAAAGGAATTATTTATCCATTCATCTATGCAGCGGGTATTTCCTTAGCATTCCTGATTATGTCTTCTGCTGAAAACAAGATTGAGAAACAAAGAATCTGGGTAATCTACATCGTTTCTTTTTTCATTATCTTTTTCTGGGCAGCTTTTGAACAGGCAGGATCTTCATTAACATTCATTGCAGATAACCAGACTGACAGAAATATTTTCGGATGGAATATGCCTCCTTCAATGGTTCAGATTTTCAACGGAATCTTCGTTGTTATATTAGCCGTTCCTTTCAGTTTGTGCTGGGATAAGCTAAGAGCCAACGGAAAAGAGCCTGTTTCTCCCTTAAAACAAGCTATAGGTCTTGCTTTAATTGCTTTAAGTTATTTCATCATCGCCCACAACGTAAAAGATTTGGGAAGTTCAGGTCTATTGGCCATCAAATGGTTAATGCTTTTATACTTCATCCAAACTTGTGGAGAGCTTTGTTTATCTCCAATCGGATTATCATTGGTTGGTAAGCTGGCTCCAAAGAGATTTGCCTCTTTACTATATGGTGTTTTCTTTATTTCTAATGCTGCGGGATATGCATTAGCAGGGACATTAGGTTCTATTCTACCTGCAACTGGTGATAAATTTATGACTGCTAAAAAGCAAGGTATTGATTTACAAGCTGTGTTAGATAAAAAACATGATGCTTCTCCTAAGGAATTATTTGTTTTGGCACAATATAACCTTGCTAAAGTAGATAAAGAAGCTCTAGATAATGCGGGAATCAAACTTGATAAAGTTATTGAAGCCAATAACAAAACAATCAATGATATCAAGAAAGCAGATAAAAATGCAGAAATAAAACCTGAACAGCTTTCTTATCCATCAGATACGGAATTGGCAAAGTTAAAATCAGACAATATAATCAAAGTAGAATACAACAAATTTGCAGGATTTCAAATCCATAATTTATTTGAATTCTTCATGGTATTTGTGATACTTTGTGGTATTGCTTCTGTAATCTTAGGTTTACTTTCACCTATCTTAAAGAAAATGATGCATGGTGTAAACTAATTGCGTTAACAAAATATGAATAAAACCTCTGCTAAGTCAGAGGTTTTTTTTATTTTCGTATGATGGAAATTTCCGAAGATTCTTTATTCCAATCCGTAAAGGAAATCATTAGACAATCGCGCGAAAAGATTTTTCGAATAGCGAATTCTACGTTACTGCTTACCTATTGGCAGATTGGAAAACTAATTGTTGAAAATGAACAACAGGGAAAAGAACGCGCTGAATACGGAAAATATACTTTAAAGAATCTCTCTCAGAAGCTTACTTTAGAATTTGGAAAAGGGTTTGATGAAAGTAATTTGAGAAATATGCGTTCTTTTTATCAAACTTTTCCAATATATGACGCACTGCGTCACGAATTGAGCTGGACGCACTACAGATTATTATTTAAGATAGATAATACTCAGAAAATCAATTACTATATAGAGGAAATTATTCAAAATAATTGGAGCTCAAGAGACTTAAAAAGACAAATCAATTCCCTGGCTTACGAAAGAGTTTTAGAACATAAAAAATCTTCCACTGAAAGCATTCACAGTGTTTTAAAAGATCCTTACATTTTTGAATTTCTTGGTTTAAAAGCGGATGAACAATTTTCTGAAAAAGAAATTGAAACCGCAATCATTGACCATATTCAAAAATTTTTGCTGGAATTCGGAAAAGGATTCGCTTTTGTAGCAAGACAGCAACATATCTCTACAGACACCTCTGATTTCTATATTGATTTGGTTTTTTACAATTATATATTAAAATGTTTCGTCATTATTGATCTGAAAACCGGAGAACTTTCTCATCAGGATATCGGGCAGATCGATATGTATGTAAGAATGTATGATGATATGAAACGAGGTGAAGGAGACAATCCCACCATTGGTATTTTACTGTGTTCCGAAAAGGATGAAACCATTGTAAAATATTCCGTACTCAATGATAAAAATAATTTATTTGCCAGCAAATACCTGCTGTATCTCCCAAAAGAAGAAGAATTAAAACAAATCATCGATCAGGACAGAATCCGTTTTGAACTGGATCAGGATAATAAAAACCCTTAATTAAAACAATCATATATCATTATGAGCTTAACTCTAGAAGAAATACAAGATTTCAAAGGAAAATATCCAAAACAGCTTTGGACCTTATTCACAGTAGAAATGTGGGAACGTTTCTGTTTTTATGGTATGCGCGGAGTTCTTACCATTTTCATGGTAGATCAATTAGGACTACTGGAAGACAAAGCTAATTTACAGTATGGAGCCATACAGGCTTTTATTTATGCATTTACTTTTATTGGAGGTATTTTTGCTGATAAAATTTTAGGCTTCAAAAAGTCTCTTGTTTTCGGAGGTATCATCATGTCAGTTGGAAATCTTATTATTGCTCTTTCTCCACACGACTTCTTTTATTTTGGGATCACCTGTTCTATTATAGGTACCGGATTTTTCAAACCTAATATATCATCTATGGTTGGTGAGCTTTATAAAGAAGATGATCCAAGAAGAGATGCCGGATATGGACTTTTCTATGCCGGAATCAACATTGGAGGACTTCTAGGTGGAGCGCTGTGTGTTTATCTTGGAAAATATCATTCTTGGTCATGGTGCTTCCTGGCTGCTGCTATTGTCATGGTTTTAGGTCTGATCACTTTTTTTGCTACCAGAAAAACATTAGGCCCTATTGGTGATTCTCCATTACAATTTATTCCAAAATCGAAGAGAACATTACGTGAAGTATTGGTATATATTGGTGCGCTATTAAGCATGCCTCTTATCTTTATCATGGTTAAAAATACAAGTTTTACAGACTATTTCATGTACTTAATTGGTATTGCAGCGGTAGGTTATTTTATCATGGAAACTTTAAAACAAACCTCTTCTTATCAAAAGAAACTGATTGCAGCATTTGTATTTATATTCATGTATTTTGTTTTTAATTCAATTTATGAACAAAGTGGCGGATCTCTCTCTTTATTTGCAAAAGATAATCTAGTACATAGCTTACTGGGGTTTGGGATGGATCCGAATGTTATTAACAACAGTGCCAATTCTTTCTTTATCATTATTTTTAGCCCCCTTATCGGCCTGGCTTGGGTTGGCCTAAACAAAAAGAAACTTGAACCAAACACCATTAATAAGTTTGGAATTGGATTCTTATTTCTGGCTGCAGGGTTCTTCTTATTCTATAGTCTAAGATATTTTGCAGGCGCTGATGGAAAATCTTCACTTAACTTATTTACATTTACATGGCTTGTAATTACTTTCGGAGAATTATGTTTAGGGCCAATTGGTATGTCTATCATTACCAAATTATCTCCTAAAAAAATGTTTGGAATGATGATGGGGTTATGGTTCTTAGCAAGCGCATTCGGACAGTTTGCTGCTGGAAAAATTGGAGCCAGCTTATCTGAATCCAATACAGGAAATACTAATATGAGTAAGCTATTAGCATACACAGATGGATACAAAACACTGGGTATTTATGCATTAATTGCAGGAGTGGTATTAATATTGCTTTCTTCACTCGTGAAAAAATTAATGCAGGATGTAAAATAAAAAAATAAGTAATTATGCTTATTTTTATGTAAATATCAAATTATGAAGAAAATTTTAAGCATAGTTCTCTTATTATTATTAAATTTTAGTTTTGCACAAACTAAATGGATGACTATTGAAGAGGCTCTAAAAGCTCAGAAAGAAAATCCAAAAAAAATTCTTATTGATTTTTATGCAGACTGGTGTGGCCCGTGTAAGATAATGGACAAAAAAACATACGGACATGCTGTTCTAGCACAAATCCTCAATGAAAATTTTTATCCTGTAAAGTTTAATGCAGAAGAAAAAAAGAGTATTGAAATTTTTGGAAGAACATTTTCCAATCCTAATACAGAACAAAAAAAAGGAAGAAATTCCCTTCATGAATTTACTCAATATATGAATGTAAGTGCTGTTCCAAGTACTGTATTTTTGGATGAACACGGTGATCCGATCACTATTCTTCAAGGAGAGCTATCTGCTAAGGAATTGGAACCTTATCTGGAACTTATCTCAAAGGATCTCTTTAAAAAGATCCGTACCAGAGAGCAATGGGAAGATTACCAGAAAAAGTTCAAATCTAAAATCAAAGACTAAATAATTAACGTTTTTAAACTTTAATTACCTTATATAAACTAAGACTTTCAATTTTTTTTGGAAGTCTTTTTTATTTTACCGAAATTCGAACCTTTGTTTTTCATACAATATTCGATTCTCGAATCTCAGATAAGAAAATGACTTTAGAAACTTCCATAGAATATGTAAAAGGAATAGGTCCGGAAAGAGCCAAACTCATCAAAAGTGTGTTAGGGCTAACCACTGTAGAAGATATGCTCAACTTCTACCCTCTTCGTTATCTGGATAAAAGTAAAATCTATAAGATTTCTCAGCTTCATGAAGAAACCAGTCAGGAAATTCAATTTAAAGGAAGAATTACACAGGTTCAGGAAATTCAAACTGGAAAAATTAAAAGGCTGACTGCCAAATTCAATGATGATACAGGGAGTATGGATCTTGTATGGTTTCAGTATTCAAAATGGTTAAAAGAGCAACTTCCTATTAATCGTGAGGTCTATATTTTCGGAAAAATCAATGTTTTCAACCGTCAGTTTTCCATGCCCCATCCTGAGATTGAGGTCGAGGAAAAGAAAGAAGGTGAAACCCGACTCAAGCCGATTTATCCAAGTTCTGAGAAACTGACTAAAAGAGGGCTTAACCAAAGGTTTTTTCAAAATGCTTTAAGAAATATCTGCAAAGAGATTCCTAATCTTATTGAAGAGAATTTTCCGGAATATCTGATGAAAACTTTCAAATTTATGTCCAGACAGCATGCTTTCCTTAATGTTCACTTTCCTAAGGATCAGGAACATTTTGATAAGGCAGATTTTAGGCTAAAATTTGAAGAATCTTTCTTTTTTCAATTGGGATATGCCTTAAAAAAGCTTCACCATAAAACACAATCTTACGGCAATCCTTTCCCTATTATAGGTGATCATTTTAATGATTTCTATGAAAATCATCTTCCATTTGAACTTACCGGTGCTCAGAAGAGGGTTTTAAAGGAGATCCGAATGGATATGAAAAGACCTATTCAGATGAACAGGCTTTTACAGGGTGATGTAGGTTCCGGAAAAACTATGGTTGCCTTATTGACCATGCTTATTGCTATGGATAATGGATTCCAAAGCTGTATGATGGCTCCTACTGAAATTTTGGCCCAGCAACATTATAATGGAATAAAAGACTTGCTTGAAAAAACAGGAATCAATGTTCGCTTGTTGACGGGATCCACCAAAGTAAAGGAAAGAAGAATTATTCATGAAGAACTGGAAAATGGTACACTTTCTATTCTTGTAGGAACCCATGCCATTCTGGAGGATAAGGTTAAATTCAAAAATCTTGGCCTCGCTATCATTGATGAGCAACATCGATTCGGAGTAGCACAAAGGGCTAAACTTTGGGCAAAAAATAAGATCCCACCCCATATTCTTGTGATGACAGCAACACCTATTCCAAGGACATTGGCGATGAGCTTTTATTCTGATCTTGATGTTTCTGTGATTGACGAAATGCCTGTTGGAAGAAAACCGATTATTACCGCTCATAGACGAGAGAAAGACAGGTTGTATGTTTATAATTTCTGTAAAGATGAAATTAAAAAAGGAAGACAAGTCTATTTTGTATATCCATTGATTGAAGAATCTGAAACTTTGGATTATAAAAACCTAATGGAAGGGCTGGAACACGTCATGGACTTCTTCTCTGATTACAATGTCACCATGCTGCATGGGAAAATGAAACCGGATGAAAAAGATGCGGCTATGGCTTATTTTGCATCGGGAAAAGCTGAAATTATGGTAGCAACAACTGTGATAGAAGTAGGGGTAAATGTTCCTAATGCTTCCGTAATGGTTATTGAAAGTTCTGAAAGGTTTGGCCTTTCGCAGCTTCATCAGCTTAGAGGACGTGTAGGAAGAGGTGCTGAACAGAGTTATTGCATCCTTATGACTTCTGATAAGCTATCTAAAGAAAGCAGAACTCGTATTAAAACGATGACTGAAACAAATGATGGCTTTAAAATTTCTGAAGTAGATATGCAACTTCGTGGCCCCGGTGATATTTTGGGAACTCAGCAAAGTGGTGTTGTAGATTTTAAAAGGCTGGATCTGGTGAATGATTCTGCGATTATTAAAACAACCAAAAATACGGTTGACAAAATATTGGAAGCAGACCCGATGTTGACAAGACAAGACAATCTGATGATAAAAAATTACTATATAAAGTATTACAAAGGGAAAAACAAATGGAGTAAGATTTCATAAAAAAAAACCACAGAAAAAATATTCCTGTGGTTCCCTTATAAAACTGTTATTTAGAAGAAATTACTTTTGGTCTGCTTAAAAAATTTATTTTAATAGCTCATGCTTAATATTTTGTGATGTGGTGTGAAAATATCTATATATTATTTGAAGATAGCCTTCACTATTAAAATAAATTATAAAAAAACAAAATGAATTATTTTTCCAACTTGCTTATTATAAAAACTAACTGTGTCTAGCTGGAGATGAGGGAATGAAACGAATAAAAATATCTCCAACTATTTCAAGTTTTCATGATTGTACCGTTTTGTTTAAAGATCTTCTATGCTTTAAAATTGGAAATGAATATAACTCATTTTGTTTACATCGTGATTTTATATATTTTCTGTAGAAACAATTACTTTTCATTCATCTGTATCTTCATCTATATATTTAAATTTGTGTCACTGAGTTTACATTTACAAATGTCCGAATATTAACGCTCTTCTTTTTTATATTATTTCAATTATTAGTTATAAAATTTTCACCTTAAAGTGAATATTATACATTAAATAGCTTTTACTTTTCTGAAATAGAAAAGCAAAAAACCATCTATTCATCATACTTTTAGAATAAAGTTATCTTTATTCAATCCTGAAGTATGATACTGCCAGTTTATTGTAATAACATCTGTAAGTACCTTCTTTAAAGTTTCAAATCAGAAGGTTTTCTTATACAGATATTGTTTCCTTTTACGAAGGCTTCCTCAATTTCATTTTCAGAAATATCATCATCATAAATAGCGGTCACCATGTTACTGAACTTTGGGTTGGCTTTTACCTCATCAATACATTCCATGCTGTTTTTTCCGGGAATAGTATATTTAATAAAAACGATCTCGGGAACTACAGCATCTTTATTATTCAGATATTCCATGAGACTTATACCGTTATGGAAACATTGAATTTTTATAGAAATTTTCAGCTCTTTAAATATATTTTTAAAAAAAATTAAAGTATTTTCATCGTTATCTGCTACAATTACGTTCAGAAATTCTTTATTCATACTGCATTTTAGGGTTTATTGCCGTGCTTTGGGCTCTTCTTCTTCTTCCTATGATCTTTTGAAACTGTGAGGGGGTAATTCCTGTCGTATTTTTAAACTGAGTACTTAAATGAGCCACACTCGAATAATTCAGCTTATGAGCAATCTCAGTCAGGCTTTGCTTATTTCTTATAATCAGTGCTTTTGCATGTTCTATTTTCTGGAGAATAATAAAATTCTCTATGGAAGTGTAAGCAACTTCTGAAAACAGATTGGAAAGGTACCCATAACTGTGATTCAGTTTTTCAGAAATATAAATGGATGCTTTTACCGGAATAATTTCTTCGGAAAAGACTAGTTCTACAATGGCATCTTTTATTTTCTGTACCAAAGCTGTTTTCTGGCTTTCTATGATCTCAATACCATAATCTCCAAGATTTTTCTTGAAAAGATTATGTTGTTCTTGCGTAAAGGGTTCATAGAACTCCACCTCACCGAAGTTCAGCAACCGGTATTTCAACCCGTGCTCCTTCAGCTTTTCGTCCAATACCTTTTTACAAAGGGCATTGAAATCAAATTTAACGTACATTTTCATCCTGGTATAAGTAAGCCTATTTTTTTAGTAAATATAACAATTTATTTCAATTAAATGTGAAATAGAAAATATTTTTTTAACATAATATAAATACGCAAAAACTCCTGTATTCGAAAATACAGGAATTTAAACACTAAGGATGAAAAAAATATACTGATAAAAAGCTATGTTAGCTCAAAACCAAGCATATGAATGTATTATTAAATAAGTGATTTGGTTCTGAAACAAAGATGATTCAAAAATAGAAATCACCTGTTATAGAATTACGGGATAAAGTTACAAAATTTTAAGTCAATTATTCGTGAATTAGGAATTCCATTAAGAAATCATCCATTACAAATCCATTCCCAATATCGAATACTCCCTCACCGTAAACCTTGTAGCCTTGGGACTCATAGAAGTTTCTTGCAGCATTATATTTATTTACATTAAGGATAATTCTCTTATTACCGTTTTCAGAAACTTTATCATTTAAAAACTGAAGTGCCTTTTTCCCCAATCCTTTTCCTTTGCTTTCCGGAACCAGATAAATCCGGTGAAGCTTTGTGGTTTTATCTTCATAATGATGTTCATATCCAATAAATCCTTCATAAGAATCATTATTTTCATCTAAAATCAGATAATAATGATAGTTGGGATTCTGAAGATGACTTCCAATCTCTTGTTCCGAATACATTTCAGAAAGCATATATTCCATTTGTTCTTCTGAAAGGATTTCTGCATAGGCATTTTTCCATGACCTTTTTGCCAGATCCTGAATCAAGGGAATATCCTCCCTTGTTGCTTGTATTAATTTCATATTTTATGGATTATGATTAAAAAAAGTGAAAAGCCTGAACTTTTCACTTTTATATTTGATTAATGATTTTTCCCGTTAAATAGTTGAAATACATAAAGAACTTCAACGTTTAGCGTTTTCATCCATTAAATGTTTGCCATTTCAGCTTTAATTTTTGCATAAAGTCCTTCTGATGCCTGAACTAATGGAAGTCTCAGATAATTTTTGATAATTCCTTTTTCAGTAAGTACTACTTTAATTCCGCAAGGGTTACCTTCTGCAAAAATCAATCGGGTAATTTCAACCAGTTTATTGTGAATCTCATAAGCTTCTTTTATTTTACCATCAAAAGCCAACTGTACCATAGTTGAGAATTCTTTTGGATACCCCTGTCCTATCACAGAAATCACACCATTTCCACCTGCTAATGTTACAGGAAGTGTAAATTCATCATCTCCGGAAACCAACGAGAAGCCTTCCGGTTTTTTTCTAAGAATGTCAAAATACTGCAAGATATTTGGTGCAGCTTCTTTAATCATTAATAGATTCGGGAATTCTTTGCAAGACGAATTGTTGTATCTGCATCAATATTTTGTCCTGTTCTGGATGGAACATTGTAGATGATAATATTTTTACCCGTAGAAGCTAATGCTTTATAATGTTGGTAAAGACCTTCCTGGTTTGGCTTATTATAATATGGAGACACAGAAAGTACAGCTTCAAATGCAGAAAGATCTGCTTCTTCAATCTGTTTCTTGACCTCAAGAGTATTGTTACCGCCTATTCCTAAAACTAAAGGAAGACGTTTATTATTCACCTTAATGATATGCTCAATTACCTGTTTCTTCTCATCATCAGAAAGCGTTGCGGCTTCAGCCGTAGTTCCTAATACTACCAAATAATTGGTTCCGTTATCAATGTTATAATCAATCAGTTTTGTTAAACTGTCGAAGTCAACGGATAAATCTTCATTAAAGGGTGTTACCAACGCAACACCTACTCCTTTTAAAATGCTCATCTGTTCGAATTATTTTTGCCAAATTTAATCATTTACAATAAGAATTTATAATAAATAATAATGTTTTATTATACATATAGTTATATTTGCATATACTAAAAGATATTATGAAATCGCTATACCTTAGATTGTTTACAAAAACATTGAAATAACCAGCGATTGCATATGACCTTTATAAAAAATAATTTACAGCATATGAAAAATAAATTCTTGTTACTAGGAATTGCTCTGGCATCTCTTACTGCATGCAAAACGGCTTCTACGCCGCAGCTTGTGAATGTAAAGACCCAGAAGAATATTTCTATTAATAATGAGCTAAAGAATGATGAGGAGTTTGTAAAATTTATTGAACCTTATAAGCAAAAATTGGATAAAGAGATGAACCAAAAAATCTCACATACCAATACAGACCTTACCAAACAGGGAGATAACAGCAATCTGGGGAATCTTTTAGCAGATTATACACTTGAAGGAGGTGATGAATGGACAAAAACCCATCTTAAACAAAATGTAGATGCAGCTCTAATTAATATTGGAGGAATTCGTACCACTATTGGGAAGGGCGATATTATGCTGAAAAATCTTTTTGAGGTAATGCCTTTCGAAAATGAACTGATCATTGTAAAGATGAAAGGAGCAGATTTATCGGGGCTTTTTCAATATTACGCAAAAACACAGGTGAACAATCCGGTTTCCCATTTATATATTGAAACGAAAAACGGACAATTAACCCAATCTTTAATTAACGGAAAAGAAGTAGATCCGGGGAAAGACTACTACATTGCCACTTCAGACTATCTTGCTCTGGGAGGTGACAATATGAGTTTCTTTGCAAAAGGAGAATCAATTCCTACAGGAATTAAACTTAGAGATTTATACATTGATTATTTCAAAAGAAATCCTGAGATCGTTTCTCCTACAGATGTACGTTTAAATTTTATCGGTAAAAAGTAATGGATAGAAAAAGTTTTTTAAAAGCAATAGGTGGTGGATCTTTAGCAATGGCTTTAGCTCCCAATATGATGATGGCGGAAGAATTAAAAATTCTTGACTTAAAGTCTGCAAATAAACTAACCATTCTTCATACCAATGACCAGCACAGCAGAATAGAACCTTTTGATGCAAGTTATACAAAAAATCCTAATCAGGGAGGTTTTGCAAGAAGAGCCAGCTTAATTCAGCAAATCAGAAATCAGGAAAGCAATGTTTTGCTTCTTGATTCAGGAGATATCTTTCAGGGAACGCCTTATTTTAACTTTTTTGGTGGTGAGCTGGAGTTCAAATTAATGTCCATGATGAAGTATGATGCTTCTACCATGGGAAATCACGATTTTGATAATGGGCTTGAAGGCTTTTTAAAAGTTCTCCCCAATGCACAGTTTCCTTTTATCTGTTCAAATTATGATTTTAAAAATACCATTCTGGACGGAAAAACATCTCCATATAAGATTTTTAACAAAAACGGAATCAAAGTTGGGATTTTTGGAGTAGGCATTCAATTGGATGGGCTGGTAGGTAAAAAGCAATATGCAGAAACGGTTTATTCTAACCCGATTGAGGTAGCACAACATTATTCAAACTTTTTAAAAAAAGAGCAGAAATGTGATCTTGTCATTTGTCTTTCACATATTGGATATGATTACAAAGATGAACCGAATAAAATAAGTGATAAAATTTTAGCTGCCAGCACAGAAAATATTGACATTATTCTGGGTGGGCATACTCATACATTCTTACCAGAACCTCAGACATTCACCAACAGACAGGGCAAAAATGTTCTTGTTAACCAAGTGGGATGGGCAGGGCTTCTTTTGGGTAGAATAGATTTTTATTTTGATACAAACAAAAACATACAACATATTTCCTGGAATAACCAGGCGATTGACAGCAGCATAATAGCATAACATGAAAAAACTCTCTCTAATTTCTCTTGGTATTTTAGCCTCTCTGCAGTTTACAAAAGCGCAGATCATTTCGTCAAAAAAATGGGCAGATCTCTTTTCTTATAATAATGTCTTAGCGATGAAGGAAGACAATGGGAAAATTGTAGCTGCTACAGAAAACGGGATATTTTATTATACCATATCAACAGGAGAAATTACGAAGTTGTCTAAAGCAAATGGTCTTCATAATATAGGGATAACAGCCTTTGATTATGATCCCAAAAGTAAAACAGCGCTTATTGGTTATGAAAACGGTGCCATAGATGTAGTAACATCTAATGAAGTAAAATATATTGTTGATATTCCTATTGCTGCAGGCTATAATGGAAATAAAAAAATTAATCATATCTCTATTTCTGGAGATAAAGCAGCAATTTCCGTAGGGTATGGAGTATCTATTTTTAATATAAAAAAGAAAGAATTTGGAGATTCTGCATTTTTCCTGAGTGGTGGCGTATTTGAAGCCAGTAATGAAGCTACAATTTTCGGGAACAAGGTATATTCTGTAACGAACTCTGGTTTGAAGAGCCATGAAATGAATAATACTTTCCCGGCATATTCTACATGGGTGACTGAGATTCCCGGAGCATTCAAACATATCGACTCTGAATCAGAATTAGCATTTTCTTCTGCTACGGCTGCATTCATCTACAATAATGGAGCTCCTATACAATTACCGATCAACCTTGCAAATATTAAGGATGTGGTTGTAACAGATAGTAATATCGTAGTTACAGACAGCAGAGTATATACTTTTGGACTTAATGGAACTTATGCTAATGCTGTAGATTTTGGAGAGCAATGTAACACCTCTATCGTAGCAGGTGGAAGACTATTTGGAGGAACTGTATTATCAGGAATAAAGGATGAAAGTAATCATACTTATAAACCGTCAGGTCCTCATTTTAATTTTGCTCATAAAATAAGCCTATATGAGAATAACCAGATTCTGGTTTCCAGTGGTGCAAGAGCCGGAAGATATAACTTCCCTGTAGACAATCCTAAAAGACCTGGTTTTTATTATTTTAATGGCACAGAATGGATCTATCCTTCTTATTTTAATACATTTCCAGGAGAAATAGATATTTTAGATGCTATTTTAAACCCTCTTGATCATAGTGAAGTACTCTTCACCAATTATACTATGCTAAATCAGGGAATTTATAAACTAAAATACAATACAACCAATAAAGATTTTGATTTTGTAAAACGCTATAGCGTACAAGCTACAGATTATAGCCGACGAACTGTAGGTCTTGCTACCGATACAAAAAATAATATTTTTGCAACTTTTGCTTTTAATGATGGTGGCCCAGCGGTAGCCATGTATGATAAAGCTACCGATGATTTTGTTCTTAAAGTTTTTGCTTTCAAAAGCCCTGCAGTACAAAAGCCGGTAGCATATGAAAATATGTTATGGATTCCTTTACCAAGAGCTAACTCTTTTTGGGTATATGATTATAAAGACGCGGTCAACCTTTCCGATGATACAGATTATATACTAAAGGAATCAAATGGGTTTTCAGCTAATGCAGCAGGTTCAATATGTGTAGCTTTTAGTAAATCAGGAGATGCATGGATTGGTACAGACAGTGGCCTAAGAATTTTATCTAATGCTGCTAAAGAAATAAAAAGCCCAGAACCTAAAGTTGAGCCAATCATTATAGAGCAAAACGGTCTTGGTGAGGAACTTTCAGAGATTCGAGTATTCTTCAGGTGGAAGTGGATGCAGGAGATTACAAATGGGTTTCTATAGAAGGTGGTGGTGTTTATTATCTTTCAGCAGATGGCCAAAAGACCATAAAACACTTTACCATGGAAAATTCTCCTCTTCCTACCAATAGTGTTACCGATATAAAGGTCGATAGAAAAACAGGAAAGGTATATTTTGTAACGTATAATGGGATTGTAACCTATCAGGGAGATGTATCTGATGTAACTTCCGGTTTCGGAGATGTAGTAGTGTATCCTAATCCTGTTGTGTATTCTAATTTCAAAGGAAAAGTTACCATCAAAGGATTGGCAGAGAAAACCAACATCAGAATTACGGATGCTGCAGGAAATGTTGTACATTCGGCAGTAGCGCGAGGAGGTTATTATGAATGGGATCTTAATAATCAGAAAGGTACCAGAGTGGCATCAGGAATTTACTTTGTATTAATGACCAATGAAGATGGTTCTGATAAAGCGACAGCCAAGATAGGCGTAGTCAATTAATGAATACACAAAACTGTTTTTTACTTTCATTCATCAAATATGGGGAGAACGATGCAGTGTTGCATTGTTTTACTGAAGAGGATGGTTTTCAGTCTTATTTTCTAAAAGGAATTTATTCCAGAAAAAATAAAAAGAAAGCCTTCCTACAACCCTTGAATAAACTTAACTTCTCCATTAGCCCTGTAAGAGGTAATGGAATACCCACGATCTCAAAATTTGAACTTGTAAAAAGTAATGATGTGTCTGCCGATATCAAGGCCGGTACTGTCATATTCTTTATTGCAGACTTTTTGAATCAGGTTTTAAGACTTGAAAATAAAAATCCTACTATTTTTCTGAGTATAGAAAGCTTTATTCATGAACTTGAACAGCAAAACTATCAGTGTCATTTGTTGTTTTTGCTTGTCATATTAAAAGTACAAGGTGTTGCTCCATTAATAGATGAAGGCAACTTTTTAGATCCGGAAACCGGAACATTCTCTCCAATTCTAGCCCATCAGCTCTTCAATGAAGAAATATCTATAATCTGGAAGAACATCATCAGTGCTGAAAATCTTTACAGTGTAAAAATACATTCTTCCTTAAGAAAAGATTTTCTGGACAGTCTATTGGTATATTACCATTACCATATTACAGATTTTAAAAATCCTACATCATTGGAAGTCATTCAACAGATATTTGAATAATATAAAGGCAAAGAAAGCTGATTGATAAAGTATAAAAGACAACTTACAGTATTTCCCATATATGTTTTTGTTTTTTACAACCTCATCTATAGAAGTATTCTTCACTATTTCAGCTTCCTCAACCTTTTTAATTTTTTTTATCTTCTTCAACATCTTCGGGCATTTCTGTTTCAGATTCAGCGATCTCTTTTTTGGAAAACCTTGGCTGTAGTATTTTGGCAATAAGTCCTGTCCAGCCTGTTTGATGAGACGCTCCTACTCCACGACCATTATCCCCATGAAAATATTCATAGAATAGAATATAATCCTTAAAGTCAGGATCGGATTGAAATCTTTCATACTGGCCATGAACAGGTCGTTTCCCGTTTTCATCTTTCAAGAATATCTTAGCCAGCCTTTTGTTTAAAGAATCTGCAATCTGATCCAAATTCGAATATTTTCCACTTCCGGTAGGATATTCAACCAGAAAATCCGGGCTATAATAAAAGAAAAACCGCTGAAGACTATCAATAATCAGGAAATTGATAGGAAACCAAACCGGGCCTCGCCAATTGCTGTTTCCTCCAAACAATCCACTATCACTTTCTGCTGGAGTATACCTTACACTATAATCGGTTTCATTGAGATTTATTGTATAGGGATTCTGTTCATATTCCTTAGAAAGTGCTCTTACTCCATATTCACTTAGGAATTCATCGGGATTCAGCATTCTGGCCAGCAATCTTTTTAATCGATGTCCTCGCAACAAAGATAAAAGATGTTTAGAATCCTGCCCTTTCACTTCCCATCTTGAAACTAATGCTGCTAATTCCGGTTTATTATCCAGTACCCATTTCATTCTTTCTTGAAATTAGGTAAACTTTCTAACATTTCGTCATCTATCACCTCAACAGCAAACATGGGAATTAATCCTACAATCGTTCTTAATCGTAAATACATATGAGTACCATCATTGGAAGCAATAGCATCATAAAAGAATTCATCTTCTTCATCCCATAGGCTAAATTTTTCATCCCCCATATTATCTAATGAATTGGCAATGGCCAGAAAATGCTCAAAAAATTTCATCGCCATTTCTTCATACACATTATTATACAAGGCCAGTTCCAATGCAATCCGCATCATATTCAGGGCAAACATGGCCATCCAACTTGTTCCGTCCGACTGCTCCAACTGTTCTCCATTGGGTAAAACGGAATTTCTATCAAAAACACCTATATTATCAAGCCCTAAGAATCCCCCTTCAAAAATATTATTTCCATTGATATCTTTTTTATTGACCCACCAGGTAAAGTTCATCAACAGCTTTTGAAAAGCACTTTCTAAAAATTCCAGATCTGGCTTTTCTTTTAAATATTCATCTATTTTAAATACTCTGAAAACTGCCCATGCATGTACCGGAGGATTCACATCACTAAAATTCCATTCATAAGCAGGAAGCTGCCCGTTGGGATGCATATACCATTCAAACAGAAAAAGTTTAAGCTGATGCTTCGCAAAATCCGGATCAATTAATGAAAAGCTGATGGTATGAAAAGCGAGATCCCAGGTTGCATACCATGGATACTCCCACTTGTCGGGCATAGAAATAATATGCTCATTATTAAGATGCTTCCAATCATAATTTCTTATTTTTTCCCGGGATTTAGGCGGGGGCATTTCTGCCGGATCACCTTTCAGCCATTTTTCGACATTATAATGGTAAAACATTTTATTCCAAAGCATTCCGGCAAATGCCTGTCTTTGTATTAATTTTTCATCCTCGGACTTAATTCCTTTCTGTATATCAGCATAAAACTCATCTGCTTCTTTATGTCTTGCCTCAAAAGTAGATTCAAAATCACTAAATGGATCTTTTAATTCCTTATCAGAAATCCTGAATTCATATACTTTGGATTCTTTAGCTTTAAAATAATCATCAATAAAAAAAGAAGCTTTTGTCCCTGTATTGCTAGGGTTGATTGATTGAGAATTGCCGGTAAGAATAAAATCATTGATCCCGTCTTTACAATATCCTGACCCATTGGAAGACTGATAAAGCCTTTGATTATTGGTCTCATTATCACAAAATAAGGTCTTTAAAGATTGTTTTGCATACATATTCTTTACTTCAAGATCCTGATGATTGATCCTTATATGATTGGCTTCCTCAGCAGATAATTGAGGTTTGTAGTCATCATATCCCCAATTCCAAGTATTTCTAAACCAGATTGTCGGTAAGATGACGAGAGCTGCATCCTTTTCGGCTTTATTAACAATGGTTAGTCTAACAAGAATATCGTTCTGACTTTCTTTCACATATTCAATAAAAATATCAAAGTATTCGTTCTGTTCAAGAATTCCGGTATCGATTAATTCATACTCAGGTTCATTTTTGCTTCTTTCAGCATTGGTATTAATCAAATCATCATAAGGAAAAGCATTTTGAGGATACTTATACAACATCTTCATATAAGAATGAGTAGGTGTTGAATCCAGATAATAAAAATACTCCTTTACATCTTCTCCATGATTGCCTTGTCCATTGGTAAGTCCAAAGAACCGCTCTTTAATCATTTTATCTTTTTTATTCCAGAAACCAACAGAAAAAACAAGCTTTTGAAGATCATCACAGATGCCACAGATGCCTTCCTCACCCCATCGATACGTTTTGGCTTCCGCTGTATCATGGCTGGTATAGTTCCATGCATCACCATTTTCACTGTAATCTTCACGAACAAGCCCCCATTCACGATTACTGACGTAAGGTCCCCATTTTTTCCATGAAATATCCGAAACTCTCTGTTTTTCTGACATAAGCGTTAATTATGAGTAATAAGTAATTTGTTATAAAATGTATTGATAACAATAATTCTTAAACTTTAAACCAAAAAATCCTATCCACCTGTAGAGAAACTCTCAAACGTAGTCATTCCTCCATCAACGAAAATACTGGTACCGGTAATATAATCAGCAAGATCACTGGCCAAAAATGCAGCCAGATTTCCTATATCCTGTGGTTGTCCGATTCTGTTATAAGGAATAAGTGTGAGAAGTGAATTGAGTGCTTCCGGTGTACTCCATGCATCTTTATTGATGGGTGTTTGGATCGCTCCCGGACAAATAGAATTAACACGGATTTATCTGCTCCATATTCCTGAGCTAAAGTCTGCATCAGCATTCTGATTGCTCCTTTACTGGAAGCATAATTTGCATGCCCTGCCCAGGGAATAATTTCGTGTACAGAACTGATATGAATAATTTTTCCACAGGCAATAGAACGAGATGGATCTATTCCTCTGCGGAGAAATTCCTTAATCGCTTCCCTCGCACAAAGAAACTGCCCGGTAAGGTTAATTCCTATTACAGCGTTCCATTGGTCTAAAGTCATTTCAGTAAACTTAGCATCTTTCTGAACTCCGGCATTATTGACCAAAATGTCTACAGTTCCAAATTCCGAAATGACATTCTGAAACATCTTAATCACCTGATCTTCCTGAGAAACATCACATTGATATGTAATTCCCTGTCCTCCCGCCTCTGTAATTTCTTTCAATACAGATTGGGCTTCACCCTGAGATCTTGGTGAAGAATGATTAACAATAACAATGGCGCCTGCTGAAGCTAATGATTTTGCAATGCCGGAACCAATGCCACTGGAAGCTCCTGTAACTACTGCAACCTGATTGTGAAGTGATATTTCCATATTTGTAAATTGATGTTACTCAAAGTTATGGAAAGAAATCAGCAGTAAAAAGATTATAATTTTAAAATTTTATTAAAGTTTTTTATGCATAAGGTATTGAGGCCCGCTTCTTCCGACTCTCGTTTTACCATCATAGATATAACCTGCCTTCAAATAGATATGATATGCTGAATCATTTTTCTGATTAACAGCCAAAACGATTTCATCACAATGTTTAAAATGATCTCTTACAAATTCATCTAGTTTCATCATTGCTACCTTTCCTATTCCCTTGCCCTGCATATCGGGATTTACAGATAAAGATCTCACTAAAACGGAATTTTTATTATCTGTAAGCTCAAATTTATCCTCACCAAAATCAAGTACAAAGAAGCCTGCAGCTGTAGTATCAAACAGGATGGTAACAGGAAACGCATCATGTCCATTCCTTTCCCCAATATTTTTCAGGGCTTTGTCTACTGTAGCAGTAAAACGCTGCTGTTCTTCATCTAAACCATAGCTAAGCTCAGAAAGATGTTTTTCAGGCCTAAAAAATTCTAACCTTACCATAATTAGTGGTGATAAATATCTTCATACATTACCCCTGCCCGTATTTCTATCGGAAGTTTATTTTCCTCAGGAACAATAGGGCAATTATAATCGTAAGCATTATAAGCGCAATATGGATGATAAGACTGGTTAAAGTCAAGAACAATGGTATTTCCTTTTGGAATTTTCAGATCCAGGTACTTTCCACCGCCATATGTTTCTTTTTCATTCGTTGCATCGCGGAATGGCAGAAAAAGGTCATTTTTATATTTTTCCTGTTTGATCAGACCCAGGCTTTGATACAATGTTAATGTATAAGGCTTTCCATCAAATTGGAATGTTGCTTTTCCGTATTCTCTATAGGATTTTGTTTTTCCTGAAGACGTTGGCAATTCAAAAGGCTGAGGATTTTTAGTCTTAACAAATGTAGCGATCACACGATATTTCATATCAATCGGAAAAAATGGATGCTTTTTAAAATTCTTAAAATTATCTCCACGTAAAGGAGTTTCCTTTGGATCCAGGTATTCTTTATCAAGATCTTTTTGGAATTTTTTTACCGCGATTATTTCTTTAGAATCTATTTTTTGTGAAAAGACCAATAGGGGTAACAGTAAAAAGATCAAAATATATTTTTTCATGCGCTTTTAAATTATAAGTAAAACTATGAATTTTCAGAGTATGAAAAGTTAAAACTATACTAAAAAAGCATAATCTGTTTTAAATAAAATCCTGCCTTACAAACATAGCATGCTTTTTGACCTCCACAGCCCATGGATAGAAAGAGTTTCATCAAAACGGGCTTACTTGCCGTTTCAGGTTTTTATTTTCTGCAATCGGATCTTCTTCAAGCTGCTGAACGAAGAACCAACAAGGTAAAAGAAACTGTAGATGCTCCTATTATTATCGTTGGAAGTGGCTATGGGGGTGCTGTCTCGGCTTTGCGTCTCTGTGAAGCCGGAAAGAAAGTTGTTTTACTGGAAATGGGGCTTAATTGGGAAAAAGCAAAAATTCCTTTTTCTAACCTTTTGAAACCTGGGAAAAGTTCAGCTTGGCTTAAAAAGAAAAGCATTGCTCCTTTCATGAATTTATTTTCTCTGACTCCTTTTACCGGAACCCTGGATCGTCTGGACTTTGAGAACATTAACATTTGGGTAGGAAGGGGTGTGGGCGGAGGTTCATTGGTTAACGGCGGAATGGCAGTCACTCCCAAAGAAAGTTACTTTAAAGAGGTTTTCCCTCATCTTAATGTTGATAAGTTTTATAGTTATTATTTTCCTCTGGTACGAGAGGAACTCAAAGTAAATGTGATTGATGAACAATTCTTAAAAGACTGTCCCTATTATAAATTCACCAGAGTAGGTGAAGAAGAAGCCCATAAAGCAGGATTCAAAACCATACGGGTACCCAATGTATATGATTTTAAATATATGGAAAAAGAATTTCGAAATGAAGTTCCCCGCTCTGCCCTTAACACGGAAGTCATTTATGGAAATAATCATGGAAAAAACAGTTTAGATAAAACCTATCTGAAAAAAGCACTGGCAACCGGAAATCTTGAAATACTGGATCTTCATTGTGTTGATCATATTAAACTGAATGATGATAAAAGCTACACATTACATGTTCATCAAATTGACACCTCAGGAAATAATGTTGCAGATAAAGTTTTCAATTGTAAAAAACTGATTCTCTCTGCCGGAACTATGGGAACCCTACAACTTCTGTTACATTCCAATGCAGTAAATAACCTTCCAGTTCATGAAAAAATCGGAAAGAATTGGGGAAACAATGGCAATTTTATGACTGGTAGAAACTGGGTAAAGCCATTATCCGGAGGCACAGGTTCTAAACAATCTACAATTCCTGTGGGCGGAATAGATAACTGGGATGATAAAGACCATCCATTTTTCACTGAAATTGCTCCTTTGCCGATGGGAATGGATGTCGCTACGGCATTATATTTACTCATCAACAGAGTAGATAAAAAAGGTGAAGTGCTTTATGATACTATTAATCAGAAGATGATCTTGAATTGGGATGAAAGCAATACCGTCAAAATGAGAGAGAATGCCAAATATTTTATCCGAAAAATGAATAACGCCAATGGGGGTACCAGAAGTCATCTGTTATTCAAGAATGGTTTTGGAGCAGATATTTGTTATCATCCACTTGGCGGCTGTGTTTTAGGTGAAGCCACCAATGAATTTGGAAAACTAAAAGATCATGAGAACCTGTATGTATTGGATGGCTCTTTAATTCCCGGAACAATTGGAGTCAATCCGTTTGTAACGATTACAGCCATCGCAGAATATTGTATTGAAAATCTCATCAAACAAAAGGAGTTTTC
Source organism: Chryseobacterium tructae (assembly GCF_030409875.1). NCBI lineage: Bacteria > Pseudomonadati > Bacteroidota > Flavobacteriia > Flavobacteriales > Weeksellaceae > Chryseobacterium > Chryseobacterium tructae. Next base: position 4,416,267 of record NZ_JAUFQR010000001.1, read on the forward strand.
TTGAAATTAAGGAATGGCTTTTACTTCGGTAAGATAGTTCCGGATATCATTTTCGAGCCGAAGAGGATAGGTAAAATGTAATCTTTCTGCTAAAACTTTTCCAAGTTCATGGACAAGATCAGCAAAAGCAAACAAGGCCGTCCAGTTTTCCTCAATATCACTTCCTGAAAAAGTAGCTTCTACCCTATTCCATAATTCTGGAGAAAGATATTTTTTGAAGAGTCTTCCGTGTTTGTTGGTGGTTATATTATTCCAGTCATAGGAGCTTGCAATATACCATTCGATTAAAGGAACTAAGTAATCTGTCCTCAATATATTTTCAGACATGAATTTAGCATAGAAAAGATCTCCTCTTTTAAGACATTTTGCCACATAAGTTGTATCCCACCAAAAATCATTAAGCAACTGAGAAAATTTCTTTTCTGTTGGCTGATGGATCATAATAGATTGATACGTGGGATTCTTTATATCTTTCGTAAGACTATCTTTATCAATCAAAACTTTATATCCCAGATCCCAATCATCAGGAAGTACTTCCTCCTGAACTTCCTTACAAAATTCAGAGACCTGGTACAGTTTGAAATCCACTTTTATATGGTCTTTGTACAACACCATCTTCATGGCATGTTTTCCATCAAAGACGGTATCATTTTCTTCGATCATGGAAATGGGTTCTCCAAAAAGCTGAATCCATTCATGATGGTCTTCGTAAGCCTGTCTGCTTTCAAAAACGAGTTCTACATCAAGGTCACTAAAGTCATCTACCGGAGCATAGGGATTTACCAGTGAGCTGGTTAAAAGAACAGCCCGGACATCCGGATTGTTTTCTGCCCAATGAATAATTTGTTCCAGCTTTTCGTCCCTTACTTTCATATCAATAAGATTCTGATATTTTTACACGATAGACATCTGAGGAATTTCTTTTTATAGATTCCACAAAAAAGCCACCCTCTTCAGGGATCACTTCTTTAAGATCGAAACTTTTACAATCCTTTGGTAATCCTGAAAAGATTAAAGTAAACCAAAAATCCTGCATAAAAGGTACAGGCGTCCAGTAAGGAGAAATTGAAATATTCTCCGCATGAATCAGTTTACTTCTATGCTCAGACTGGTTATCAAAAAGATAGGTTGAATGCCAGATCCTGATCAGATTTCCTAAAAATGGAGAGGCAGGAAAACAGCAGTGCACGATCACCTGTTTCTCTTCTTCTACTTTTGTCTGAAGAGCTTCCAGGAGTTCTTTTGCAATGACCGGCTTTATAACGATTTCTTCCAACTTTATAAGCAATAAGTGATGAGCAATGAATAATGCTGTTTATGCTGCTTATTATTCATTGCTCATTATTAATATTAGTATTCTAATTCTAGCTTTTCCTTCGTATATTCTCTTACTTTTTCAGTAAGCTCAGGATTCTCTGCCAGTTTTTGGCCATATGACGGAACCATTTCCTGCAATTTGTCTTTCCATTCTCCGTGAAGCTTCTCAGGGAAACATTTTTCAATAACGTTAAGCATTGCCTGTACTGCTGTGGATGCTCCCGGTGATGCTCCTAATAAAGAAGCAATTGTACCGTTTTTATTCACTACTACTTCAGTTCCGAATTCCAGTTTTCCTCCTAGTTTATCATCTTTTTTAATGATCTGAACTCTTTGGCCTGCTACTTTCAATTCCCAATCATCTTCTTTAGCATCTTTAATAAACTCTCTTAAATGCTGCATTCTTTGCGATTTGGTCATTGCTACCTGCTGGATAAGATATTTAGTCAAGGGAAGATTATGCCACCATGCCCCAAATAAAGATTTTAAATTTTTGGTATTAACGCTTTCTGGCAAATCCAGATAGCTTCCTTCTTTAAGGAATTTTGTAGAAAATCCTGCGAAAGGGCCAAAAAGAAGTGCTTTTTGACCATCGATGATTCTAAGGTCAAGGTGAGGAACAGACATTGGCGGAGCATCTACTGTTGCTTGTGTGTATACTTTAGCCTGGTGTTTTTCTACCAATTCTTGATTATGAGTAACCAACCATTGTCCGGAAACCGGAAAACCTCCATATCCTTCACTCTCTTTAATATCTGAACTATCCAATAGTGGAAGCGCATATCCTCCGGCACCAATGAATACAAAGTCTGCAGTCACCTCTTGTTTATGGCTGTGGATTCTGTCCTTTACCTTCATATCCCATTTTCCATCTTCCCTAGGGCTAATATCTTTTACTTCGTGATATAAGAATACTTCAACTTTTGAATCCTCTAAAAGGTGTCTTCCCATTTTTCTGGTCAATGTTCCAAAGTTAACATCAGTTCCCATATCCATTTTGGTAGCCGCCATTACTTCAGACTTATTTCTTTTGCTCATGACCAATGGGATCCATTCTCTCAGCTTATCATGATCTGTAGAAAATTCCATTCCGGAAAAAAGAACAGATTCAGACATTTTATCATGACGTTTTTTAAGATACTCAGCATCTTTTTCACCAAATACCAAGCTCATGTGTGGGCAAGAGTTGATAAAATCTTTTGGTTCCTGGATATATCCTTTCGTTAGTAAATATGCCCAAAACTGTTTTGAAATTTCAAACTGCTCAGCGATACTTTCTGCTTTCTTGATATCAATAGTACCATCCGGATTTTCCGGTGTATAATTTAGCTCACAAAATGCGGAGTGACCTGTTCCGGCGTTGTTCCAAGCTGCTGTACTTTCTTTAGCAAACCTTCCTAATCTTTCGAAGATGGCAATTTCAAGTTTTGGATCAAATTCATGAAGCAGCGTGGCTAAAGTAGCGCTCATGATTCCGCCCCCTATCAGTACAACGTCGTATTTAGGTTTCGGTGTTCTGCTTGTAAGCGATTGTGACATAATTTTAAATTTTAGTTCAAATTTCGGGAAAAGTTTTAAAAAGAGAAACGCGTTTAACGATTTTAACACGTTATTTTTTGAGTTAAACACACTTCTTAATTATGCAACATTATCTCATGGAAAGTATCGATAAAGTAACATTGAAATGATTAATAATAACAATTGCAAATATTAAATTTTTATTAAGATTCATTATTTTTTACCTCTACTATAATTCACCAAAATGTAAGTAATTATACCCTTTATTTCTTATTTAAATTTAAGTTCATTTAAGTTTATAACATAAAATACTTTAACCATAATGGTTTACGTTAATATATTTTTTCAAAAATAGGTGAAAATTATTTACAAATAAAAAGATAAAACTCACATTTTATTGATAAAAACATAATTTAATCGATTTAATTCTATAAAAAAATCATAAAATAACCATTTTTTATACGTACCTTTCAATTGATTTAATACCATATTCCTGTGTATTTAATTAAAATTATTTCGTAAACATAGTAAAGATGAAAATTGTTAACTTCGTAAGTACATTTTTCGCAACAGTGGCATTAGCCCAAAGCGGAAGTGTAGGAATCAACACGTCCAAACCGGACCCCAGTGCAATTTTGCATATCGAAAACTTCAATGGTGTTTCTGCAACGGCCACTGCCACAATATCTGGCGGAGCCATAAATGGAGTTACCATTACCAACGGCGGAAGTGGGTACACTACAGCACCTACTATTAATTTTTATGGTGGCGGATCTATTGTAAATGGCGGCACAAAAGCACGTGCTACAGCCAATCTTACTAATGGTACCATAACCAGTATCACTATTAATAATGGAGGAAGTGGCTACACAAGCACGCCAACAGTAACCATCTCAGGAGGAAATAAAGGAATACTTTCCCTAACCTGAATATTACAAATCTTGGTAGTACAACTTCTCCCGTTCCTTCTCCTGCTGATGCTCTTATTGGCTTTAATGGCGGCAATAATACCAATAATAAAGCCTTACATATTTTTAATGGCACGACTAAACAATGGCAAAGTACAATTGATGCTGAAAATACCCCTAAAGTTGCTTATTTAGATTTCACGGGAAGTCTTTCGGCATTAGATAATGCTGTTGCCGGTGCCAACACTCAATTATTGGTTAATCCTCCGGCAATCTCCGGTGTATCCAACATCAATGGTTTTAAAATTGTTCAAAATACAAGCACAGGAGGCTATTCTCTGGTTCTTCCTCAGGGAAACTACCTGGTAGAAGTAAATCTTAATTTAAATTCACCTCAAGAAAGTCCTTCCGGGCAAGGTGGTACAGCTCCTCTTTCCGGTAGTACTTATTATCTGATGGGGTATTTTATAGATTTTACCAACGATCAGTATAATAACACAACCAATACATTTGTATCAGGAGCTAATACAAGAAAAGAAGTCCCGATTGTTTCTAAAGTAAACACCAACCATTTGGCGACATGGTCTTACTATTATACTGTACCGGCTAATGCTAACGCCAATATCATTGGAGGGCTAAGATTACGACTGGGACGAATGCAAAATAGTACTTTTTATGATCTAGTCAATGTAATGCCAACCGGATCCTATATTAAAATTTCACAACTTTAAAAACAAAACACATGAAAAAAGGTTATATCCTCCTATTATTAATTATAGGGCAAATATTATATGCGCAAGTAGGAATTGGGAAAACCGCATTAAACGCCTCAGCTGTATTGGAAGTATCTGAATCTACCAATAAGGGAGTTCTTCTTCCAAGGGTTGATATCATAGACATATTGAACAATAGTACTCCTGTAGCTAATCCCGCAGAAGGTCTTATCGTCTACAATAAAGGAAACTCCATTAGTCCTGGTCTTTATATATGGAAAAACAACAGATGGACTCAGATGGCTGATACCTATAATCTTGTAAGTTATATGATTCTTCAACGTTCTACAGATTATACGATGCTGGGAAATCTTGCCAATGGTACTTTTAAAAATTTCACGGATGCTTCTTTTACAGTACTCTCAAATGATATCGGAGCATCTTACAACACCACATCAGGAGCAATTACGCTTCCTGGAAACAGTGGCTATCTGGTTAATATATGTCTTAATATAAAGACTACATTGGAAAGTAACACGGCTGGAATTGGAGGCACTCCTATTCATTTGCATCAATATCTTGTAAAACTTGTTGACCCAGTTTCGGGCACTCAATATGGAAAAACGATAAGCATCAATGCACAATCCATAGCAAGTAATAAAACCCATACCTTAAATATGAGTTTTTCCTTTGTTTCTACTTCCACAACTCCTATTACATTAGTTCCGTCTATTGCTCATGATGCAGGAGGAACTTATCAATCGGGATCAGGAGGAACCACTCCCAATAACGGAGAAATTATTATTACCAATACTAAAGTTGATATTCAAAGATCAGCCCTTAATCAATAATTAATATTACAATGAAAAAACATATTTATATTGCTTGTATGGCTATCATGCTATTAAGTACGTCCATAAAAGCGCAAGTTGGTATTAATACAAGCACTCCTAATGCAAGCAGTGTCTTGGATATTAATTCATCCAATAAGGGAGTACTTTTCCCTCAATATGATCTTACTGTACTCAACAGTACAACCACGCCAATTGCTAATCCTGCAGATGGTCTGATGATTTATAATAAAGGAGGAGTTTCTACTTTTCCCAAAGGATATTATGTATGGGTCAGAGATCAATGGCAGCGTTTTATACTTGCAGGAACAGAGCCTCAATCGATGTCTTTAATCATCAATTCTGGTGTCTTAATTCCTACCGGAAGTACTAATAATACCCTTACCAATTTTACTGTAGCAGCTAATAAAATTACAGCAGCTTCACTAGGGACAGATACGTCTACGATTACTTTACCAGCTGGTACCTATATCCTTCGATATTCTGTAGATTCCAGTAATGCCAATAACAATAACGGAACTACCAATACCCAATATCTTTCTCAAAATTTCACCTGTACACGATCATATATGATTAATGCAGTAACGGGAACAAATATTACAGAAACCAATAGGATGTGTCAGTTATCAAGCTCTTTTACCTTTTTTCAGGGAAGCTATTTTTTAACTTTAACGGCTCCAACCACTATTCGTCAAAAATTTGAATTTGATACGGGAAACGGATTTACGGCCAGTAATCTGAATATCCGTTCTTCATTGGCTCTTATTATCACTAAAATGAGCCAATAAAAAAAGACTTAAGTATAGAACTTAAGTCTTCAATATAATTTAAAAAAACAGGGTTCTGTTTACAGAGCCTTGTTTTTAATTAAGTTTTGCTGTGAGTTTCTTAAACTGTTTTTCTGCATTTTTACCTTCATAAAGAATAGCATATACGGTATCAATAATCGGTAATTTCAGATTTTTCTGTTTTGAAGTCTTATAAATAGATTGTGCAGCATAATATCCTTCTGCCACCATATTCATCGATTGGATCGCTGATTTCACAGTATATCCTTTTCCGATAAGATTTCCAAGGTTTCTGTTTCTTGAGAAAAGTGAATAAGCAGTTACCAAAAGATCTCCCAGATAAGCACTTTCATTTACATCTCTTGGAGCTTCATAGATTGCCTCCAGGAAAATTTCCATTTCACGGATCGCATTGGATACAAAAACAGCCGTAAAATTATCTCCATACCCTAATCCACTTGCAATTCCTGCTCCGATGGCAAAAATATTCTTAAGAATGGCACTGTATTCATTTCCGAGAATGTCTTTGCTCGTTTGTACCTTAATGAAATCTGAGCTGAAAATTCCTTCCAGCTTTTCTGCTGTTTCATCTTCTACCGTAGCAATGGTAAGATAAGAAAGTCTTTCCATCGCAACTTCTTCAGCATGACAAGGCCCTGCAATTACTGCCTGATTCCTAAAACCAATTTTAAATTCATCACGCAGATAATGGGCTACCACATCATTTACCTTAGGAATAATCCCCTTAATTGCAGAAACAAAGATCTTATCTGAATAATCACAAGTCATCTTGTCCATTGTATCGGAAAGATAAATGGAAGGTGTCGCCAATACAATGACATCACAGGCAGAAACCAGTTCGTTGATATCTGTGGTCAATTTTAAACTCTTCAGGTTAAAATGAGCAGCGGTAAGATAAGTCGGGTTATGTCCACGAAGCTCAATCGCTCCTTTTACAAACTCACTTCTTACGCACCAGTGCACAACTTTGCAATTTTCAACAAGCATTTTTACGATAGCAGTTGCAAAACTTCCGCTTCCTACTACTCCTACAGAAACATCCTTTTTAGTCTTTTTTGGATTCGAAGATTCTGAAATAATTTTCTTTTTAGCCATAATTGGAATGTGAACTGCAAATATATTAAACATAGATTTAACAAGATGCCTGAAGGTATGATAAAAACGATTTTCTGAAAAAAATAATGCATCAACACAATTAAATATACAATTTAACGTTAGATACAGAAAAAACTGAATTTTAACTAAGAATAACTAACAAACCTTATTTTTAATTAAATTTACAGCCCTAAAACCGTTTTAAATATTCTAAGAGAGGAAATATGAAAAAATTTCTAAACAGCAAGAAGAACGTAAACATTCTCCTGGGAGGACTTTTACTAGTAGTTTTTGCACAAGGTATCTTTATTGCCAAGCTCTTCTCAGAAAGAGATGACAAAATGTATGAGGTAAACCTTGTAAAAATAAACACTGAAAAAGACAGTGTAGATTACCTGAAAATGAAAACTGATCTTACTCTTGTAGATCAGACAGTTTCTCAACTGAACTCTTTCCTGAAGTCTAAAGACATTTCGAATGAAAAGCTCATGATGCTTGATCAGGACAGTATTGCCAATTCTATTTACCTTTCCAAGCAAGCCAACCGATATAGCCAATATCTGATGGATCTGCAGAAAAAACTGATGCAGGTTCCATTGGGAATGCCTACTGATGGATATATTTCATCTAATTTCGGAATAAGAAAAAATCCAATTCCATTTAAAACTGTTTTTGCTTCGGTAAGGCCAAGTGCTGCTACCGAAGCTAAATCTGTTGCTGTGGCAGCTCCAAAACCTGAAGTAAAAGCTGAGCCTGTAGAAAAAATTGTTGAGCTTACAGACAGCTATGGAAATAAAAGAGAAGTGAAAGTAATGGTAACTCCAAAAGCGGCGCCTGTAGCTTCTGCACCGGCAGCCTCAGCTCCTGCTACAAAAGCAGTTGCTGGAACAGCCACTTCTAAAACAGCTCCTATGGAAAAAAATAATCCTCCTGCTGAAGCGGATCAGATGCAGTTTCATAAAGGATTGGATATTGCTGTTGCATTCGGTTCTGATGTAAGGGCAGCCGCTGCCGGAACGGTTATTTTCTCCGGACAGAAAGGAGGTTACGGAAACTGTGTCATTGTTTCTCATGGAAATGGATTAGCAACACTTTATGGCCATTTATCACAGCTTGTTTCTAAAGTGAATGATAAGGTAAAAGTAGGTCAGGTAATTGCAAAATCCGGAAATTCAGGTCGCTCTACCGGCCCTCATCTTCATTACGAAGTACATAAGAACAATACTCCGATAAATCCGAGATTGTTTATGAATCTATAAAAAATAAGGCTGCCCAATCATGGACAGCCTTTTATTTTTATTATGCAATATCTGTAAACAATAGAAGTTTGTTATGGAAATTCAAGATTTAAAAGTTTTTTAGTCTTTCTATTGAATACAAGGTTAATAAAAGGAAACTTAGTATCTCTCTTACCTACTTCCCGGATTAATATTGTACTCCCTAAATTCGAATCATCAAAAAATTCAAATCCCTGAAATTGTATTTTTTCAATGGAGCCCAATTTTGAATCTATGTCAGCAAGTCCATCTTTTAGGAGCTTATCCTGCGGTTTAAATTTAGGATCAAACATTTCAAGAATTTCATCATAATTTTTATTTATTAAAGCCGAATTCAACCTATCAATTTCAGGATAAATATTTTTAATTTCATCTAATTCTTCTTTAGAAAAGGATTTCAAAATATTGGTACCATCAGATAAAATTATTTTTGTTTTAATGATATCATATTTTTCTGCATTTTGGTTTTGATAAATTATATAGGCAATATTAGCAGCATTTGATATTGATCGATCAGGCTGCCTATTCATAAGCTCGCTTCCTTTAATGCTTAACTCAAAATAATTATTACTTTTACTATTAAAAAATTCTGCCCCTTTTATAGTCTCTACACTACCTCCATAGAATTTTTGAACTTCTTCAATGGATTTTTTATCTTCGGGTGTTGTGGCTATTTTGCTACAACTCATCAAAAGCAATAATAAAAAAGGTAAAATTTTAATTGATCTCATATTGGTTATTCTTTTATTGATTAAAAATCAGTACCATTTCAAAGCCTTATACAAAAGGAATTTTAAAGAAAAGCACCAGCCAGAAAAGCGAAATCAAAGATATACAAATTGTTTACCCTTTCAATTCCAAATATAAAAAAAGTACATACATTGACTGTATGTACTTTTGAAAATTACTTTTTATTTTAAAATCTTAAGAGTCCCTTTAGGATGAGTGAAAGTACCGTCTTTTCCGGCAATATTAGAATACACTATATTTTTGTTGTAATCCTGAATATGAGTTACATTGAATCCCAGGTGAGGTTCATGCCAATACACCATAAAAATATTCTTTGCTACTTCTACTGCAGTATATTCTACAGTATCTGTACTGTTTATTGAACTTCCGGCAGTTCCGGTAAATGTCATTGTTTTATTATCTTTAAAATCTAAAAGGAATTTTACCGCTCCAAAGTCAACTTCTACCTTCTTCCCGATGACCGGATATGGTGATTTTAAATCCCAATCCATTTCGCCCAAGAAAACTTTTACGCCCATTTCCAATTCATCTTTTCCGGGAAGATTAGGAAATCTCTTTACCATAAAATTTACAATGGAAGATGAAGTTTTATTTTCAGTAACGGCTTTCTTGTAATTTTCAAGATACGCTTTTACGAAATCCAGAGAGGCTGGAGACAAAGACTGTTTTGCAAAATGTGATGGAATAACCTGTTGAGGTCTTAGAGAACTCATTGCAGCAATCTGTCCGATCCATTGGTCAATAGCTTTTACATTCTGAGTATCTGCCATCCAAAGATGTGAATCTATGGAAACTGAAATTCCGCCTGCAATCGTTTCGATAGATGGAATCCAAAGAAAGCTGTGCGCCGGATCTTCAGGATTTTGTTTGATTTCAATTTTGTTTCCTTCAAGATCAGGGATGGAAGTAACAGCTTCCGGAATAATGATTTCTGATGGAGCATCTGCTTTTAACTGTGGTTTCCAAACAGCCATTTTATCATCCTTTGAAGCGGAAATAAGATAAGCCGTCTGTGCTGTAGAAATAATTCTTACGTTAGGAAAAGCTTTTTTAATCACGTCCAATCCAAAATAGAAATCCGGATCACTGTGAGAAATAAAAACGGTCTTCAAATTTTTTCCGGTTGCTTTTATTTCTTGTACTAATTGTTCAGCATATTGCTTTTGAAACTGAGCATCAATAAGCATGGCATCTTTGTCTCCATAAATAAGGGTAGACGTAATTGGAAAAATAGCCTTGGTTCCGGGATTGTATACTTTTACTTTCAGATTTCCTGCAAATATGCTGATGAAACCCAGAATGGTCATTAATGATAATAACTTTCTTTTTAACATTTTGTTCTTTTTAGATTAATAAGCGGCTGTAAAACGTTCGCGGATATGGTTGTTCTGCTCAAGTTCATCCACCAAAGCTACCGCTACATCTTCTACTGAAAGACGGCTTCTTCCTTCTGCATCGAATACAGGAGTTTCCAGTGATGTTCTGTATTTTCCTGTTCTTGAGCCTACGTTAGCCTGATTCATTTCTACTGCAGGGCTGAAGAACGTCCAATCTAAAGTATTATTTTCTTTGATCTTATTTAAATAATCTCTTGCAGCGGTTGCTCCCGGTTTGTAAGCATCCGGAAAGTCAGGGGTGTCTACAATCTGAACATGATCCGGTGTGTAAAGACTTCCTGCTCCTCCTACAACGATCAGTCTTTTTACTCCTGACTCTTCTACTGCTCTTTGAATATTTTCAGAACCATTCAAAAAGTCGTTGTAAAGATTAGGGTTTGTCCATCCTGCATTGAATGCACTGATTACCGCATCACTTCCTTTTAATGCATCAGCTAATTCTGCCACATTATTTACATCTACGCTTTTTGCTGTTACATTTTCTTGTGTTTTTACCTTCGATGCGTCTCTTACTACAGCTTCAACTGCATATCCTCTCTCTGCTAATTCTGCTACGATGTGTGCTCCTACAAATCCTGTTGCACCAATTACTGCTACTTTTTTCATAATGTTTTATTTTTTTTAATTAAATTGTAATAAATTTTGTTACATTTAAGGGTAAAAAATTTTATTCGAACTGATCTGCGAATTTTTGCAAAGATTTGTCTCCTAAAAAGTTACTTACCAACTGATCTGTCTCTTCAAATAATGTATTTAAATGACTATTGATTTCTTTTCCTACACTACAGGCAGGATTAGGATTTTGATTTTTCTTTCCCAATACTTCTGTATTCTTTACGGATCTGTAAATCTCAGAAATTGTAATATTTTCTGCGTCTTTTGCAAGCTGACTTCCTCCTTCTTTTCCTTGTCTGCTGATAATCAAACCTGATTCCTTTAATACACTGATTTCTTTACGTACAATGACAGGGTTTACATTAATACTCCCGGCAATCCAATCAGAAGTAAGCCACTCCTGAGGACTTTCGCCAATAAGGTCATGATATGTATTGCCGTAGCAAATCTTGTATTGTTCATTGTAATTACTCTGCAAAGATACACAAATTTTAATTGTAACAAAACATATTACAGTTAAATTTTTCTTAAAGGATTAATTTATCCAGATCCAGCAGTAAATAATTGATGTTTTGATTGATGGTTCTTGTTGCCGATTGCATCTGATTGAGCATAGCCGCCCGATTATGAAGATCATCTGCCCTATAAAATCCACCATCACTGAAAATAACAGACTGATCTGCTGCCGCTTTATTATCATCAAATTGATAATGCAGCCATCTTTCTTTCATATTTCCGATAATGGATCTTTCTTCCCTATTGGAAAATTTTTTCTCAGTATACATATACCATATAAACGGCGGAAAGTTTGGAGATTCAAGTTTTCCACGCCATATATCTCTCAAAAGGTTTCTCTGATGAATAAATTCTACTTTTTTTCCTTTCGGATTAAGAGTTGCCAAACCGAAGCCTGCTCCCAAAACCCCACCTCCAATTCCAATAGCATTATCCCAGCCATCGCTTTTCACAATTCCACCGGCAATAGATGAGGCTGCTCCTGCAATAATTGAATATAAGATCAATTTATTATTTCTGGATGAATTAAGATTATCTACATAATTGCCTATTTGTGCTACTCTCTCCCCTTCACAATCAAATTCTGCTGCAACGGCATCCAATTCTGTCAAAGCAATTGTAATTCTGCTGTTGATTTTGCTTTTAAGCTGTAAAATTTTAACCTGAGAAGCCAGAGATGAGTCTTTTTTAAGATCAATAATTTTATGGACTTCATCCAGGTTATTCAATGCATTTAAGATCAGAATACTCTGGTCGGAAAACATTTCTTTAAGCCCATTATTAGCTGTTAAAATAGAATCGGAGTTGTAAGAAGGAACTTTATTACCGTAATTATACTTAAAGGGAGCTTTACAATAGCTGTCCTTCAAGGTAAGTATATTCTGTTGGATGAGCTGATTCTTCTTGGAAACACAAGAAGTAAGCAGACCCAAAGCGATAAAGAGGGAAAAAAGCTTTTTCATGCAAACTAGTTTTTGTGCAATACTGAATCATTGTTAGAAATCATCCATTAATTTCAATATAATTCATCAATACGAATATAATACAAATAAAAAAAATTACCTGAAATCAGGTAATTTTTTAATCTATTTTTAAGCTGGATTATTTAATACCCAGTAATTCTACTTCAAAAATAAGAGTACTGTTTGGTCCGATCTCTTTGCTGATTTCCTGATCGCCATATGCTAAATGCGGTGGAATAATCAGTCTCCACTTACTTCCAACAGGCATTAGCTGAAGTGCTTCCGTCCAACCTGAAATCACTCTGTTCAGTGGGAAAGATGCCGGAGTACCTCTTTTTACAGAGCTATCAAAGACCTTTCCGGCGATGGTAGTTCCATGATAATGGCATTTTACAGTAGATTTAGGCCCTGGTTTTGCACCTTCACCTTCAGTGATAATTTCATATTGCAAGCCGCTTGGTAATTGAACAACACTTTCTCTCTTACCGTACTCTTCCATATATTCTTTACCGTCCTTAAGGTTTTTTTCGGCTAATTCTTTTTTACGCTTAAATAACAAATCTGCTACTCCCATATTATAATTTTTTACAAAGATAAGGCTTTTTTAGAGTTGAAAGATGGGTGCTGAAAGACCGAAATCTAAAATTCATCTCATGAAATGGCTATCAGCCTTTTTCTAAATCCTTTTGCCAATCAGGTTTAACAAATTACATTAATAACTAATTATCAATACATTAAATGAAACAATAGTAAAAATTCAAATTTTACGGTATTCCATTTTGCCAGCCCTTTTATCAGGCTTACTTAAAATTCAAATAATTGTAATAATCTCTTAACACAAATTCCGAAACTTGGCGTTATAATTGGATTTAAAAACTAAATGCCAAATCCGATAATATATAATAAGAAGTTTGATGAACTTAATGAAGAGGAGAAAAAACTTCTTGAGATCAATAAGAAATCAATTGCAGATTTTGTTGAACAATCCTCTTCCATTAGTGATGTCAATTATGCTACAAGAAACGCTCATGCGAAAACTTATGCCGTAGCCAGGGGAACATTTTGGGTAGATCCGTCTATTCCGGAGTTTTTTAAACCTTTTTTTGATAGTGAAAAATTTGATTTATTCATAAGGCTTTCCAATGCACAAATGAAGATTAAAAACTCAAAAAGAGATCTTCCCGCTTATGGTTTTGCTGTTCAGATCAGAGATGAAAATAATAACCTGCTCTCCAATTATCCATTGGCGAACTTTCCGCTATTCCCGGTTAATTCTGTTTCTACCTTTTTAAAATTGTTTACAGCCATTAATGAATCTTATATCAAAAGCTGGAGCAGTCTGTTTTCTTTGATCATGCAAATCATCAAAACCATTCCATCTGTTTTAACAGTTTCATTTATCAGAAATGCTTTAAAATTGTTTAGCAAGAGAAATGATTTTATCCTCTCTTTTGACTATCATTCTGTGGGGGCTTATCGTCTCGGTGATTATATGATGAAAATAAAGCTGAGCCACAAGTCTGTTAATAAGAATATGGATAAAAGACAAAATATGAAAAAGGCTTTAAAAAATTATTTCCAGAATAATGATTTTACGGCGGATGTTTTGATTCAGCTTTGCTATGATCTGAAAGACCAGCCTATCAATAAGCTTAATACAGAGTGGAAAAATTCGCCCTATATTAAAATTGGTGAGGTTAAAATAGAGAAGAACTCTTTATTGGATCCCCGTGATTGTAGCAATGAATTGCTTTCATTCAATCCTTTTGAGAGTAAAACGATATTCCAGCCTGTAGGAAAGATCCAAAAATTACGGGATGGCGCTTATAAAGTATCTATTCAGACCCGAAGAAAGATCAATACCCTTTTGCATGGAAAAAAGAGTGAGTTATAGATTTTTTGGCTGTTAACCTTTTAAAATACTATGAATACACAAATTAATTCCACTTACATACAACCCCTATATATTTATGTGGTTAAATATCATCACCACACAGTCAATACAAAGAGCATTTGTATGCATTTTCATTGCTGAGAATCTTTGATTCTCTTGCGTCTTAAAACAGTTAGTTTTATAATTCTTTGCGCCCTTTCGTTTTCCAACAATAAGACTTTCTTAAATATTGCTGATTATACAGATCTTTATTCTTTTACTTAAACTTTCGTTCTTCCTCTTTTATAGCCAGATCATTAATGCTTGCATATCTTTTAGCCATCAAACCGTTTTCATCAAATTCCCAGTTTTCATTACCATATGCTCGGAACCAATTTCCTTCTTTGGTTTGGTATTCATATTCAAAACGAACAGCAATACGGTTTTCTGTGTGTGCCCAATATTCTTTCTTCAATTTATAATTGAGCTCTTTTTCCCATTTCTTCTGAAGAAATACAACAATTTCTTCTCTTCCATTGACAAATGTATCTCTGTTTCTCCATTCGCTGTCTATTGTATAAGCTTTGGAAACTTTTTCAGGATCCTGACTGTTCCAGGCATCTTCTGCCATTTGAATTTTTTGCTTCGCCGTTTCAAGAGTGAAAGGAGGAAGCGGATGTTTCTGTTCCATTGTTTAAGGGATTAAATTGGTGATTATTTTTTTTGATTTTTCAATCAATTCATTCGATCTAAATAGCTGGCTTTCTATAATACTGCTTTCAAAAAGCATATAGATATGATCGGAAACTACCTTATCTTTTATCAATTCTAAAAAATAATTCCTAAGATCTGATTTGTGAGACTGAATCACATTCAGGATTTTAACATTATCCATGGGGATTTCCGATAAAATATTAAGAAAACTACAGCCTCTGAAGCTCTCTTTTCCATTCATATAAATCAGAAAATCAAAAGCGCTAATAATCTTTGAATGGAGGTTTTTTGACTGGGCAGAAAAAGTATGAAGTTCATTAAACCAATACGTATGTCTTACGTTCAGAAATTCTACACAAAGATCTTCCTTCGATTTAAAATGAAGATAAAAGCTTGCTTTGGCAACCTCCGCTTCTGAAATAATCTGGTTAATTCCTGTAGAATTATATCCTTGTTTGGCAAATAAACTGAATGTGGTTTCTATAATTCTTTCTCTTGGAGTCTTCATATTATTTTTATTCTGTAAGGCAAATATAGAACAAAAAAACACAATAGACAAACTTGTCTGTCTGTTCTTTTTTTTTAGATGGAAGATAGAAGATGGAAGATAGAGGTACTGTTTGTACTGTTGATAACTATTCAGCTTCTTATTATATTATTCCTGCTAAAATGCAGATCAGTTATTCTTTCGTCTATAAGAACTTCCCTCTTCCAGCCTCCATCTTCCATCCTTATCAAAATGCTCATTCGTTAAAATACAGATCAATTAATCTTTCGTCTATAAGGTCTTCCAGCTCCCATCCTCTTCTCCACAAAAAAGCCCCCAAGATTAATTCTCAGGGGCAATAATTTATATATCAATATACTTAGTCCAACTTCTCTTTTTCCTCTTCTTTATCAGGAAACATAATGGATAGAATAACCGAGATCACCAATACACCCCCTACAATTCCTAATGAAATCGGTGATGAAATATGATACCATGGTGCAATAAGCATTTTAACTCCAATAAATGACAGGATAATAGCCAATCCATAAGGAAGTTTGCTGAACATATGAATAAAGTTTGCCAATAGGAAATATAATGATCTAAGACCTAAAATCGCAAAAATATTTGATGTATAAAGAATAAATGGATCATCTGAAATGGCGAAGATCGCTGGAATAGAATCTACAGCAAAAAGAACGTCTGTAAACTCGATAACTCCTACTACCACTAATAGCGGTGTTGCCATTTTAATCCCGTTCTGAATGGTGAAGAACTTATCTCCATCATAATTGTCAGAAACTTTCCAGAAGCTTTTAATCAACCTTGCTCCCGCAGTATTGCTGTAGTCTTCATCATCGTCATCGTCTCCGTCGCCCCACGACTTGATCCCAGCATATACAAGGAATAAACCAAATAAGGTCATTACAATATTGATTTTCACTGGAGTTCCGAAAATATCCATTTCAGGAAGATAAGTAAGATTGATCAATCCCACACCTGCAAAAATGAATATCGCTCTGAAGATCAATGCTCCAATAATTCCCCAGAAGAGAACCTTATGATGAAGGAATTTCGGCACTTTAAAGAACCCGAAAACAAGAATAAATACAAATAAATTATCTACGGAGAGGGCTTTCTCAATCCAGTAAGCCGCCTGATACTGGGTAAACTTCTCTACTGCCAGTGCATGGCTTTCAGGGGTTCCATCTGTATTGAAAACCCAATATACCACTCCTGAAAAGACCATGGATAATGAAATCCACACGATAGTCCAG
Organism: Chryseobacterium tructae; assembly: GCF_030409875.1. Taxonomy (NCBI): domain Bacteria; kingdom Pseudomonadati; phylum Bacteroidota; class Flavobacteriia; order Flavobacteriales; family Weeksellaceae; genus Chryseobacterium; species Chryseobacterium tructae. The sequence continues at coordinate 4,433,346 of NZ_JAUFQR010000001.1, forward strand.
ATCGTAGCTTCCTTAGACGATACTTCATGACTTTTTTTGTTGAAGATTCCTAAATCCAGAAGCAGCATGATAACGACTGTTATCGCAAATCCCCACACCAGACCTGGGTGCAGTTCTAAAATACTTTGATGTTTTTCCACTTGACTAATGTGTTATTATATGATAAAAGCAATAGATGTACAAAGTACAAATATTGCTATTTTATTTACATTTTGATGTATAGACAATTATAAGTAATTCATCTGAACCGTTTGGATCGTCTGCTCCAGTTTTCTATCAGCAGTTGGATCTCCAATGGCGTTGAATTTCCATTCTCCGTTTCTTCTGTAGAAAACTCCCATTACCATCGCAACATGTCCTTTGAAAGAAGCATCATTAGCGATATCATATTTAGCAAAAACTTCTTTTACATTGGTAGGAGTTCCTTCATAAATACGGATAGAAGCAAAAGGAATGGTTCCGAAATCCTGCCCTTTATAGCTGTTCAATACCATTGCCACGTGATCTACATTAGCATCCAGATTACTAAAATCTACAGTAATCACTTCGTTATCTAAACCATCATCACCGTTTACGTCACCTGTAAGATCGTCTCCACTGTGTCTTACAGATCCATTTTTGGATTTCAGGTTTCCGAAATAGATTACTTCTGTTACATTTTTGTTTGAATCGTATAAAATACAGCTTCCATCTAAGTCTACTGCTTCTTTTTTAGTTCCGAATAGTCCTTTTTTTTCAATTGCTCCCCAGTTGATTCCTACACAAGCTTGGGAAAGTTCAGCTCCGTTTTCTTTTTTAAGGTTGATTCTCTGACCTTTTTGTAAGTTGATAGCCATCTTTTTATGTTTAGTTGTTATTTACATTTTTGCGAAAATATCATTCGCTTTTTTCAAATTTCGTTTTACTGATTATTCAGGTTTAAATTAAGCATTGCCCGCAGAATATTCGTTTCTTCATCAAAGTCAAATATTTTGCTCATAATATCTATATTTTCAAGATTTCTTAGATAATCTTTCAAGACAGCTTCTACCTCGGGAGGTAAATTGCGTTTTCTTTCATTCATAGTATCTTCCAGCTGTTCATTTTTATTTTTCAGCTGATCAATAATGGTACTTTGATTCGATTGATTCTCAGAAATATCAAGTTTATCCAGTTCTTTGTCGAAAAGATAAAGCTTTTTATCATCCACACTGAAAATAAAATGATCATCTGTCTGAAAGATCTTGAAAAGTTCATATTCATGGGTTCCAATAAGATAGCCACAAACAAAACGGACTTTAAATCCTTGTATATTTAACCTTCCCAATAGTTTTCTCTCAATGGAATAATCTCTGTATTGATAAGCGGGAAAATTTTCAGCTTTTAGCAGAGATTCATCTGCTTCTGTTCTGTAAAATTCTTTAGCATACTTTTTATGAAAATACAATACATTATCCCAATTGGCTGTAAAAATATCTTCTGTAAGGTCTTTATACAAAGTTTTCAAGTGTTGTGAGAATATACCACTGTACATTTTCCTGTCAGTCTGAAAACTATCTACCTGTCTTTCTTCAAAGCTTGAAATATATTTTTTATTGATGTCAATTTCATTAAGAACCGCCAGCATATCATTTTCCTTTTGCCTTTTTATCTTCGTCAAAAGTTCTATGAGACTGTCGGTATACTGCAGGTGAAAAAGTTCCAGTTTATTATAATCCAGAGCCGTATTTTCCTGGAACAGATTGTGGATAATATCAGTTTTGATGTAAATCGATATTATGTCAATATGTTCAAAAAAATTAGCCAGAAGCTTAAGTCTTGTTAACCTTCTTCTGCTCTGTGACAATATGGTTGCTGCATCTTCCCCCACCTTAGTACCCTAAAAATTAACCTCTGACATTTGCTTTCAATTCGTGCTCCAATGTCTGAAGATCCTGATCCAGCTTTCTTCTATTGTCAGCTCCTTGTTTCTGAATCTGTTTCACTTCATTTAATGTATTGATCAACATTGAAGTTGTTTCTCTTAATGTTTCCACAGATACAATAGTTTGTTCATTAGCTCTCGCTACATTCACTGAGTTCTGACCGAGACGCTCTGCATTCTTTCTTAAAATTTCTTCTGTAGTAGAAGATACTTTCTGCTGAATTTCAATACTCTGCTGCTGTCTGTACATCGCAACGGCAAGTGAAAGCTGATTTTTCCATAAAGGAAGCGTAGTGGTAAGAATAGTCTGTGCTTTTTCTGCAATAGAAACGTTGTTATTCTGAACCAATCTAATCTGAGGAAGTGACTGCATCATGATTACACGCACCACTTTAAGATCAGCCATTCTTCTGTCTAATCTTGCAATGAAATCTCTCTTATCTGCAATCTGATAGTCCTGAAAATTCTGTGGAGCAGTTTCCATCTGAGCTAACTCGACAGCGGCTCTTTCCATTCTGATATTTCCTGCAATCACAAGTTCTTCAATTTGTTTGATAGAATTTACATTGCTTTCAAAAATCGTCTGAAGAACTGCGTTATCCTTTGTAGAAGTAATGATTCCTGCATTTACTTTATATGAGATCTGCTCAATATTGTTAATGATTTTATCATATTTTGTAAACAGGTTTTCTACCTGAGTTATTACCTTCTTCATGAATGGTAATTTGCTCAGGAAGCTTTTTACTTTATTTCCATTAAGCTCTTCTACGTCTACATAGTTCAGCTCTACCAACAGGTCATTGATAAGCCCTCCAACTTCTCCCGAGTTTGATCTTCTTACATTTCCTAAGAAGCTATCACTCTGGTTAGTTAATGTTTTCTGAAGTTCTGCTCCAAAATTCACAATAGATCCCGGATTAGCTTCATCAATAGAGTTGGCTAAAACTTCATATTTTTGGCGTTCTTCCGACTGTAATTGAGTCAGGTTTACATTTCCCTCTCTATCTACAAGCACTGCTGGTGCTGCATTTTGAACAGGCTGCGCCGGTGTTGGCGGAACCATTGGTGTAGGTTCAAATGTTCTAAGAGGTTCAATTGATCCAAGTGGATCTATAGGTTGATTTTCTTGATTGTCCATAATTACTTTTGATAAATTGATACAAATTTCTCAAGGCCGTCTCTTTGTCCTGCTCCTACAGCCTCAAATTTCCATTCTCCATTTCTATTGTAGATTCTTCCGAATTCTACAGCCGTTTCGATGGAAAAGTCTTCGTCTAATTCATATTTTAAGATCTCTTCATTCGTATCGGTATTGAAAATTCTGATGAAAGAATTTCTTACCTGCCCGAAGTTTTGTCTTCTTGAATCAGCGTCGTGAATGGTTACTACAACTGTAATTTCCTTTATTGAATCATCAATTTTTGTAAGGTCGATCTTAATTTGCTCATCATCTCCCGATCCTTCTCCTGTAAGGTTATCTCCAGTGTGGATTACGGCTTTGTCCGGAGACTCAAGGTTATTATAAAAAATAAAGTGATTATCTGAAACTAATTTTTTGTCGTCACCTAATAAAAATAAAGAAGCGTCAAGGTCAAATGCAGTTCCTGTAGAAGTATTATTGATATCCCATCCTAAACCTACAGTGAATTTAGGTGCGTTGATGTTTTCTCTTTGTCCTTTTTGTAAGTTAATAGCCATAATATAATTCCGTTTGTGTTAAAGTATTGATGTTATTTTTATATTCTTTTATTAAATGATAATTGTTACTGATGGCAAGCTCCAGCAGGAGGTCCATCTGTTCCTTTTTTACTTTAGACGTAAGATAATCAAAATTACTTGAATCCAGGCCTAAAATATATTTTACAATCCTTGTATTGAATTGAAAACTGGATTTATTCATTACTTCTACAATATGCTTTACATTGCTTACCGCATAATAATTGAAAAAGTTCTCAATTTTAGGATCGAGATCAAAATTCATCAGTTCAGCATAATACAGGAACATAAAGTCTGCTTCCACATCGTATTCATTCAGGATTCTGTTCACCGTATATTCATGACTTCCGGTAATTTTTATATCGTCTATAAAAATACAAAGTTTTCCTCGTAAAAAGTCTTTATCAATATAATAAGTATCATTGGCTATCAGATTTTTACGATCTTCAAAATTAAGATTCCCATAATCTGTAATATAAGTATGATTTCTATTAATTTTAGATAAAATACTGGATTTTTTTTCTTTCTGAAACAGATAATAATCTAGATATTTTTTAAAATAAAAACATAGAAAATTGGAAGCTGTAGGAATCGCCATATAAGGACTTGGAAGTACTACGATTTCTTTATCTGTATTGAAAAGCTCTTCATTTTCGGAAACAAATCCGTCGAATAATTCTTTTGCAAATTTTTCAGCATACGACTTATCGCCATATTTGAAATAGCTGTATTCTGCCGGTGAGAAAGTAAACTCATCCGCTGAATGAATGTGGTGTAAGCTGTACCTTTTGTTCATGTTTATGGTTAGTGTTTAAGTAAATATGCGCTGAACCCGAAGTCTGTAGCTCCTTTATAATCGGCAACAGGATTGTCTCCGATGTGCAGGATCTGGCTTAACGGAAGATCCTGATCTTTAATATTTTTCTGTACTTCCTGAAAAATAAGCGGGTTCGGTTTTGAACAGTTGATTTCGTCTGAATAAATATGGAAATCTATATACTGATCCAGGTTTTCATGAATCAGGAACTTTCTCATTGTTTTTCCTTTGATAAATCCTGTGTTACTCAGTATATTGATGGTTTTTCCTTGATTTTTAATATTATCAAAAAAATCATGAATATCATCAAAAATAATAACAGGTTTATATTCTAAAAACAATTCTTCACTTTTTACATAAAACTCGTTCAGCTTTTCTTTGTTTAAAAGCTTTATATCCACATTCAATGCGCCAAGAATCATCAGATAAATCTCAAAAGTGTCTATATTCCCGCCTGTAACCTCATTAATTGTATTACAAAGATCGTCGTAATATTTTACAGCTTTAGCAACTTCATCAATGGGTTTGTCTACATTAAAAAACGAGGCGAACAGCTCAACTCTTTTTGCTTTAAATTCAGGATGAGATTTGATTAGGGTAAGCCACAAGTCAAAGGAAAAATGACAGTGGTTGTGAATGTCGATATCTGTTTTCAATATATTTTAAGTTAAAAGTTTTATTTAGCTTTCTTGAAAAAGATTTAAAATTTATTAATCATCAACAAGTGTTTAGTTCTCTATTCTTCCCAAAGATAAAATTTTTATCATAAATGTGTTACTTTGTATCTCCGTTTTAAGATATTTTATGATTTGAGGGAAAAATAAAAAAGAAGGACTGTAGATTTTTCTTACAGTCCTGTTATCATTATAGAGGTTAGTTATTATAATTTGATTCAAAGTTGAAGGCTTAAAGTTACTTGCTTTTTCACTTTTCATCTCACTTTTCAAATCTCTTCCTCTTGTCTCACTTTTTACGTTCTACTTTTCCGGTATTACCTTATACGTAGGGTCTTCCTGAATATTGACTTCTACTACGGCTTCGGCATTTTGTAACATTTTGCGGCAGTCTTCACTAAGATGACGAAGTAATATTATTTTTCCTTGCTGTTTGTATCGTTTTGACAATTTATCTACTGCATCAATGGCACTCATATCTACAATACGGCTTTCCTTAAAGTCTACAACAACTTCTTCAGGATCATTCATAGGATCAAATTTATCAGCAAAGGCCGTTGCAGAGCCAAAAAATAATGGGCCATATATTTCGTAATGCTTAACACCATTATCATCAGTATATTTTTTGGCACGGATTCTCTTGGCATTATCCCATGCAAAAACTAAAGCGGAAATAATCACTCCTACCAACACAGCAAGGGCAAGATTATGCAGAAGTACGGTAATTAAGGCTACGGTAACTCCCACAAATATGTCCGACTTCGGCATTTTATTCACAATTCTAATCGAAACCCACTGAAAGGTACTGATAGCCACCATCATCATTACCCCTACTAAGGCCGCCATCGGAATTTTCTCAATGATTGGTGCTCCAAACAGAATAATCAATAAGATCATGATAGAAGCAATAATTCCCGACAGGCGTGCTCTGGATCCCGCGTTCAGATTCACTAATGTCTGGGCAACCATTGCGCATCCTCCCATTCCACCAAAAACCCATTGGTAATATTAGCTAATCCCTGTGCTACTGATTCTTTGTTGGCACTTCCTTTCGAATTGGTAATCTCATCCACCATAGATAAAGTTAACAATGATTCAATAAGACCTACCCCAGCCATAATTAAGGCATAGGGGAAAATTATCTGCAGGGTTTCCAGAGAGAAAGGAATCTGTGGGATATGAAAACTTGGAAGATTGCCACTGATATGTGCAATATCTGCTACGGTTTTCGTCGGAATATTAAATCCAAGAACTACAGCAAATACAACAATAATAGCAGCCAAAGAAGCAGGAACGGTTTTGGTGAGTTTTGGAAAGAAGTAGACTACGGCAATAGTAAGTGCCGTTAAACCTCCCATAATGTATAAAGGTACTCCCTGAAGCCAGTTTACAACTCCATTGGCATTTGTAATTTTAAACTGCTCAACCTGCGCCATAAAAATAATGATTGCCAATCCGTTCAGGAATCCATACATAACCGGTTGTGGAATAAGCCTTACAAATTTGCCTAGTTTAAAAACCCCAACAAGTATCTGAAGTATTCCAGCCAAAGCTACTGTAGCAAAAAGGTATTCGATCCCGTGAGATTTTATGAGCGCAATCAAAACTACAATCGTTGCTCCGGCTCCTCCTGAAACCATTCCCGGCCGGCCTCCCAAAACAGCTGTTACCAACCCCATCAGACAGGCAGCATACAATCCGGTAAGGGGCGAGAGCCCTGCCAGAATTGCAAATGAAAGCGATTCGGGAATCATGGTCATAGCTACCGTAAAGCCTGCCAATAGTTCATTTTTATAATTTATTTTCTTCGATAAATCGAATAAGCTGATTGTATTTTTCATTGCAATGCAAAGGTAAATACTTACTGAATGGTATCCAATTTTTCTCTTTTACCTTTTATTATTCTTTTTTATTTAGGATAATTCACACTTCTGTTCAAATAATATGTTAATTTTAATTAAAATTCGTCCATAAACAAACTTTTTTATATTTCTCTTTGTCTTCGCTTTTAATTTTTGTTTAAATTTGAAAGCAATTAAGCAGATTATTTGGTACTAAAGAAGATATTCTAAACATAAGAAACTGGTTGTCAACACACATACAACCATTCAACACAAAAGCTTAACGTAAATAGAATTGCATGAAACAAGTTTAATAGGCTATATATTATTTACACAAATGGTAGAAAAAAGAAGTTTGAAAAAGAAGATGAGCGATTACCCGTTGGAAATAAAGCCTATACCTAAAATATCTTTTTAAGATTAAGCTGTCCTAACCTATTTCCAAAGACTTTATAAGTCGCATTAAGGAATTCAATATTTTGAATGTATCCTGTATTCTCTGATTTCAAAATTAAGTGAATTACACGTTGTAATTATAGAATAATATATATCACCTATTTTGCGTTTTCTTATGCATAAGTTTTAATAATATAGATAATATTAAATAAAAATGTTATACAAAGAAATCCATATTGGAAAGTTTATTAAGGAGAGGGTTGATGAAAATGAAATAACCATGGAGAGGATATGTAAATTCCTGGACAAAGATGAAGATGCTATAGAAAGGATGTACAACAGTAGATCAATAGAAGTGGATCTTCTCCTGAGATGGAGTAAATTATTAGAATATGATTTTTTCAGGCTCTATAGTTCACATTTAATTTTATATGCTCCGCCTGCAGCAGCCAATAAAAGTCCGCAAAAATCTGACAAGATCCCTTACTTCAGAAAAAACATTTATACTCAGGAAATTAAAGAATTCATCATGAAAAGGATTCTTTCGGGGGAAATGACGCAGAGTGATGTCATTAAGGAGTATTCTATTCCTAAAAGCACCCTTCACAGGTGGCTTCAGAAAACGGATATTAACGGATAAATTAACAAGAGATGCGTCCCAATTATAAAAAGATATACCTGGACATGCTCAAAATGGAGTATCCTGATAAACTAAAAGATCCTAAGATAAAGGAACTTCTCGGAAAGCTGGATACCAGTGAAGATGTACTGAAGTTCAATGACAGACTTTTCAAACCTTCTAAGGAAAGCCAGAGAAACAATCAAAAACTTAAGACTTACGACAAAAAAACGATGCTTAAGCTTCTTGAATATCAAAAGAAGCATGGTCATTCTACCAGTTATATGTCTAAAAAATACAAGATAAGCAGAACAACTCTCTCAAAATGGAAACTCATGTTTGAGGAAGAGCTGGATGATGCCATGAAAAAAGCCGATAAATAGTATATCGGCTTTTTTTATAAGGTAATAATAAGAAAAACTCGGGGCACACGTAAGCCGGAGTCGAACCGGATAGCCTTGCCGGAGTAACCGACTTCGCTATTCCTCCCCAATAGGTACGATGAAGTTTTTTCTAACGACACTTATCATTTAGAAAGGAAGCTGGAAGTGGGAAGAAAGGAGGTTGTTAAAGTCTGAAAGAATAACTTGTCGGACTTTTTAGAAAATTACGATACAAAGATGAGTTCTTCCTCCCCGCTTTTGGCTTCGTTTATTTAATTTTTTGTAAATATTTTATTTTAAATAATAAAACAAGGCGACAGGTAAATAGTGATGTCGTGCTCTAACCAGCTGAGCTACTCTTCCTGTATTTTGAGTGGAAGAGACGGGACTCGAACCCGTGACACCGTCGTGATGAATGAAGTAGCACTATTCTACGGCACTTGTTTGTTTTTATTTTTCTTCTTCAGCTATATAGGCTTTAACGATAGGATGAACTCAGGATTTTTCAGGGTGATACCTTAACCCAAAACTACTCCAACCAGAAGACCAATAGAGAATTCTTTCTTTCAGACAAGGAATATCTTTGGTTTCATCATATTTAAAATTTTCATCAAATATTTGCTGAACCTCATCAATAAGTTCCGGATAAAACATTTGGTCTTCTTCATCAAAGACCTCTATATGAATATCAAGATGACTCATTAGCTCATTTAATAAATAAGTTCTGAAATCCCAGCCCATAACAATAATATCAGAAGACCCCATAGAAATAATTGGCTTCCATTTAAGATTTTCATCGCTTACAATATATCGAAAACCCGTCAAAGGTAAAAGAGCCGGAACATGAGAAAACCATTCTTCAAAAATTTCTATTCTCTTATCCAAAGATTCAGGTTTTAATCCCCACGACTTCAGCCAAACCTGACTTTTTTCATCAACATCGTACTTCAGCCAATTATAAGAGCTTTTTATTATTTCCTCAACTTCCTTTTCATCAGCAAGCCAATTATAGAAAAAAGAACATTCTTCTATAATCAGTTCTCCTTCATCTTCATATTCAACAATTTCTTTTTTGTCGATAGTATGAAGAATTTTTAGAAATTCTTTGTGTTCAGGTGTAAAACTGACCTCATATTTTCTCTCAACCTGATCAATCTGCTCTTCAGAAAGCCCTTGCCATCTGGCACCATAAAATCCTTTAGGACAATTTTCATCATCTACAGACCACAATTTTTCTGTACGTTCTTTGACCCAGTATAAAAATTCAGTCAGATTACTTGGTATATCCATTGTTATTAATTTTAAAAATAAAAAGAGGCAAGATTCGAAAAGACTTGTACAAGATCACTTTCATGACCTTCTGGAGTTGAACCAAATTAAACCGAAGTAAGCCTTTTCTACGGCACTCTTTCTTATATACAAATCAGGGTAATTTTTTTAGAATCGTTCATGCATTTGCTCTACCTGCTGAGCTACCTCTCCTTTTCGAGGGAAAAGGCAGGATTCGAACCTGCGACCCAATGTTTATTCAATCTCGAAGTATGATTCTATGACGACACCTGATTTTTAACTTTTTCATTTGTATTCGTTTCAAGTAAGATCCCTTATGAACATTTGAAAACAGCAAGGCAATCAGTCAAACAGACTCGTATTAACGGTGTGCTATCTTTACACCACGTACTTCCGCACAACAGGACTTGAACCTATACCTCTGTTACCCCACGAAGTAATTCTGTTTTACGGCACTTGCTTTTAATTTTTCCATTGGGTTCTTCTGTATTTCTTCCAGTTTCGCTGAAACTTGGTATCCTTTGCGTTTACCACTTCTAAACCATGTGGAAAACAATATGAACACCCCAGGTCATCTCCGTGTTGGATTCTTGAAATCTGTATGCCGGAAATTTTCTTCGGAAAATCAATCCATTCATCTTCATTGATTCCGAATTTTTGTCTTAATGTTTTAATTTTTTTCATGAGTATTGAGTATTAACCTCAATACACTGCTTCTTTAAGATCTGCTTTATAACTATTCATGGTTATTAGTTTATGTTACAAATTTATAGGGTTACTGCGCATTCTTTTTACGCAGTTCTTTTTTTTATAAAACCAAGCAATAAATCATAAGAGTAATTAATGTTTCAATTGGAAGTTGACGATGAAACTCTTATTAACGGCATTGGTTTGTTTTTACTGGGTAATTTGACGAAAGACACTGTCAGTTTTGGAATCGAAGTAAGTCTTTCTGACGACACCGGTACTATTAACACTGCAAAATTACATTGCAGGTACGCATCCTTTTTACGTAGTTTATTTTTTTAATAGGAAAATAATGATTTTATCAGTTCAAAAAATTTGACAACGCCTAAAATAGGAAGTGATATCAGAAATACTATCAATGCGGCAATACATATTTTATTTACAAAACTTGCTGGGTTTTCAATTTCTGAATACTTTCCTTTCTCTCTGTTTTTAGGTTTAAAATCAGGAATATGCTTTGTTTTTTTGAGGCTATCTTTCTCAAGTTCAGCAAAAATATTCATGGCATATTCATTAAGCTGAGCCTTACTACCTCTGAAAACAATATCTTTTAAAATAGCATTTCCGGAATTGCTTAATGTCTTTCTGTAAAGCTCAACAGCTTTTTCCATTTCCTCATTTTCAGGTTCAGACAAAATCCAGAACTTTCCGGCTTCATCAAGAAATCCTGCGTTATAATAAATCTGGCCTAATTTAGTTCTCAAAGAAAGATCATCTGGAAACTGATTGATTAAATTTCTTAATCTGTCACAAGCTTTTTTCTTTTTCCCTTCTTTCAGATCCAGTTCTACTTTATCAAACAAATTTCCCATAGTTTAATTTTTATTCAATGCCGGACATATGTTTTGAAATTTTTTCAGCATTATTAATATTCATTTTTTTCAAAATTTCTAAAATTCTATTTTTAAAACGAAATTGATGTTGGATCACTTTTCCCAACTCGGTTTGAAACTCTGATTCTTCAACTTCAAATTTTATTTTTACATTTTTTACCTCATTGATATTGGCGTCTGTATAATCTGAAAAACTAATCACTCCGTTTTCTCTTTTATACAAAATCCAAGGATGTCCAATCCACATTTCTGCCCAGCCGAAAGATCTATTATCAACCACTTTCTGCCAATTTTCTACATTCTCAAGATCCCCACAACAACTTGGCTGAATAAGCACCTCATCATCTTTTTTTAGCACGACTCCACCGTCAAAAGATAGGACAAATCCATTCTCATCGGGATCATCAAATTCTACTTCGCTCAGTTTTGCCGCTACAATAGCCTGCAAACTTTCGTCATCAATCGTTTCAATATCTACCAAATTGGAACCTTTTTGAATGCCATTAAAATTAAGGGTAAGTCGGGAAGCTGTTTCTGTCCATTTTAAAAACCATTCTTCAGGATCGGGATAATCCGCAATTTCAGGTAATTCAAAGTCTTCTTTGGCATACTTTAATGGATTAACTTCAATGGTATTAATAAGCTCTATCATATTGTATCTCTTCATTTATTAGCCCCGATTGCAGCGACATCCTTTTTCTGAATTGGCCTAAACCAGGGGAAAAAGATATAGCGGAAAGCGGGAAAAAGCTTCTAATATACTAATTTTTATGAGGCTTATTTTATTTTTAAATTTCTATGAATAGCTGAGCTCTTTTTTGAATAACATTTTCCACGAATCTTTTAAAAACAGGATAATAATATTCTTCAAAATCCTGATCTGCCTTTTGACTATTCTTTATGGATTCTAAAGTTCTCAGAAAATCATCAGCGTCTATTTCTTCGGTTTCATGATCACACCATCCTATACACTCTGTGTAATGCCTTACAAATTCGGGCAATTGTCTGTATTCACATAAAGGAATTCCTTCATAATACCAATAATTAAGGTAGCTTCCGAAGCTGCCGCCGCCAAAAGTTACAGATTCTTTTTGTCCTTCAAATTCTGTCCACAATGCATATTCGGCACCACAATCAGGGGCTCCGCAAACAGAGCATATACAGAGGTGGGTAAGATCTTCTACGATTTTTTCCATATTAATGATAATGAATTGGGTATAATTTAACTGATACAAAATCTTCCTTTTCGGACAAATACTTCATAATAATCCCAGGCATTAAGCTGGTTAATTTTTTCCAGAACATCTGTTAATCTTTCCCGTTGTCTGGATTTCAGACCTGTCTTCAGTACATCATCTGTGCAATATTCATGTATCTTATTTCTAAATTCAGGGCTCATTACATGCTGACGCATTTTTTCCAGAACCTGCATTCTAACGGTTAACAATAATTCATCCTCCCAGTCCTTTTGTTCTTTTTGAACATACATGGTATCATACCTTTCAAATTCAAACGGAGAAAAGCTTGTACACCAATCACCCCAGAGGTATTCTTCAGAACTTCCAGTAAAGATCTCCATGGTATTGCCATCAATCGTAATGACTGAATCCATATTCATCTGGTCATCTTTTATAGATTTAATCCATTCTTCAGCATCCTGATGAATCTTTAAACCATGGAAGTTTACTACAAAAAAATCTTCTCCATAATCGAAGCATAGTGATTTCTTAAATTTGAATTGAAAAGATTCTTTCCCTATTCGTACAACATTTACAAACACGGGATATTTATTGATAATCTTCATGCGTTTATTTTTTAAAAGTTGAGGATCATTGAAAATGCAGTGCCTTTTACAGCACTACTTTTTCAATCATTTCGATAGCTGATTTTTGATCTTCCAAGGCATTCAATACATCGAAAATCTTGTCTGACCAGCCCGCAATGAGATATACATCATTTCTTTTGACATCAATAGGCTGTCTGCCGTATCCTGCCAAATCAAAAATATAAAGTTTAGCATGAGGAGCTATCGTCTTATACTTGCTCCATGTATCTTCAAAAGAGTTTCCTCTTCCGCTGCTATCCCACATTTGTGTATCGGTAAACAGCATTACTTTATCTACGATTTCTTTTCTTTTGATCAAATCTTCGATCACCAGATAACCATTCGTAGAGTATCCTACTTCGCCTTCTCGTTTGTAGAAGGCATCTACATTGTTCAGAATGCCTTGTTTGGGCATTGCAACACGCAACCATCGGTCACCAAAGATTCCTGTAGTCACATTCTGACACTTCGACTGTAGAATCATAGACATCAGTAAACCGATATCATACAACAACACTTTGCTCTTAGGAGAAACCGATTTCTGCATAGAACCTGAAACATCGGCCGCAATCACTACCGAAGTACTGAATCCGAACCTTTGATATTTTGCGCACTTACCACTACAGCTTCTTCCAATGCACTCCAAACAGAGGATAGATAAGGGGAATCAATTTTTTTTAATTCTCTGTAGGCAGCCAGAAAGCGGAATGGCAATTGTTTTGAATTGCGCACTGCTTTTTCATCTGACAAATAACTACAAACCTTGCTCATGGCCTCAGGAGATACTCCTGCTTCAAGAATATTTCTTAGGTTTCGCAAAGTAGCCATATATCCTAGTTTATTACTGAAAATCAGTTCTTCCCATTTGCTTTTGAAAGCCTGTTTCTTTTCAGTTTCATTGGCAAATTTCGTCTGACCCAATACTGAAAGTTCTACTTCCCATGTATAAGGAGTTTCTAAAATATCATTGACAATCTTGTTGAAAGTAGTCTGTTGATTTTCATCTTTTGCTTTTGGATGAACCAGAAACAAAGCATCTTTTAAGGTTACTTCTCCTTTTCTGTTGTATTTAGCAAACTGATATTCATCAAATTTATTGAAAGATTTTACCAGACCTTTCTGGATTTGCTTTGACAATCTGTTCAGTTTTTTGGTATCTGCTCTTTCATTAGCGAGTTGATAATATGCTAGTAATTCTGTAATTTCATCAGCTCTCTGAACCACACCCTCTACAGTTCTACTCACCAGATCTGTACCGGAAGTTTCCTTCGCTAATTCTGTGGCTAAAACTAATGGAATGGAACGCAAATGCATATCTTTTCTTGCATATACAGCTAGCTTTGCAACAAATTCAGGATTATTTTTCTGAATCAGAGATTGTATTCTCTCTAATCTGTCATTTCCTTTTTCGTAAGTAATATCTGACAGTCCTGTTGTCACTACAGCACTGTACAATTCTTCTGCCGGTGTCATCACATATGCTTTCGCACCTTCGTGGTTGGTTACCTCTATTTTTTCTTTTCTTAGAAAGTTAAATTTCATGAGTTACTGTTTTTATTGTTAAACATAGGAAGAGTTTTTACTTCCTCTCTGATTTCTGATGCAAAGTAAGAACAGTATTACGCAGTCTTTTTGCGTAGATTGTTTTTTTGAAAAAATTTTATTTTTTATTTCAAAAAGCTTAAAAAAGAGATTTGAAATTCTTGTAGATTTTGCTGATGAGAGAGGTTTTTAAGTTTTGGCTAAAGCCAATGGAATTTGATGGTTTATTTGTTTGGCCGGGCTAAAGCCCGCCCCTATTGATGTTGATATCTGTATGAATAATTGACGTTTAATCCACAGGATGGGCTAAAGCCCACCTCTATTGATGTTGATATCCGCATGGATAATAGATGTTTAACGATAAGATCTTTTATCTTTTATCTTTTATCTTTTATCTTTTATCTTTTATCTTTTATCTTTTATCTTTTATCTTTTATCTATGATTCATTTTTATGAAAGAAATCGTTATTATAAGGCTGTTATAAGAGTCTTTTCTAGCTTTGTTGTATTAAAATTAAAGCTATGATTAAAGGATTATATGAGACCCACGTTCAGGTAAGTGATTTGGAAAAAGGTATTCAGTTTTATACTGAAGTGTTGGGATTGAAATTGGCTCATAGAGATGAAACAAGACCTATAGCCTTTCTTTGGGTTGGGGAAGGAAAGGAGTTTATGCTTGGATTATGGGAGCAAAAAGAAAACCTTCAGACAAGGCATTTTGCATTTACAAGTACTCAAGAGGACATTTTGAATTATTCCGTGGAGTTTTTAGAAAATAAAAATTTAAAACCTTATAATTTTTTGAAGAATGGAAGTGTAGAACCTATGGTATTTGCATGGATGCCTGCGTTAGCCATCTATTTTAATGATCCGGATGGTAATCAGCTGGAGTTTATTTCCATTCTGGAAGGAGACAGTAAGCCTGGGCTGGGCGTACTTTCTTATGAAGAATGGATGAATCTTCAATAGAACTTAAAAATGAATTCAGATATCCTTCACACACAAGATATCAGTCGGTTTCTGGCTGCAGTTCCGCAAAAGAATAATGATTATATTGTTTTGCTGTGTTTGAAGGGCTATACTTCGATCAAAATCGGGCATCATAGTTTTGAACTTGGCCCGACTATGATCGCTATTCTTTCCCCGGGCAGAATATTTTCGACAGAAAAAACATCAGCTGATCTGGAAGTGATGCAGCTGCATTTTGATCAATCATTTCTCAACAAAACGTTTATACGGGAAGAAGTTATCAATCAGCTGCTGGAACTCAATCCCGACTACCCGCCTGTATATTCTCTTGAAGACTCTTTCCCACGAGTTTTGGAAAAATTCAAATGTATAGAAAATGAACTGATGACACAATCAGCCTATCATCTGGATGTTGTACGCCTGATTACTCTTGAAATCCTATACGAGTATAACAGAGCCTGCGAATTTTGTCTTCTTGGTTTTAAAAAGAATATGAACCGTAATTATCAACTTACCTATGAGTTCAAAAAACTGGTGGATCAACATTTTATCCATTGGAAAACAGTGGCAGACTATTCTTCATTTTTAGGAATCAGTGCCAAGCATCTTACTGAAGTTGTAAGAATTGAAACCGGAAGCACCGCCTTACGCATTATCCATGAAAGACTATTACTAGAAAGTCAATATTTACTCAAGCACACCACTTGTTCTATAAAAGAATGTGCTTATCAGCTAGGCTTCGAAAGCCCCTCTTACTTTACTCGTTTTTTTAAAAATAATACCGGCATGAATCCGAATGCTTATCGCTCTCAGCCGCAAAATGTGATAGACAAACCACCGTTTTGATATTGTCATTTTTTACCCTTCTTATGAAATTTGCAATCATCTATTTTATGATTATATGAAGGGTACAAACAATCAATCAACTACTTTAGACAATACCTCATGGTATGCCTTATTCTCCAATGGAAACGGAATAAAAGCCATTACTTTAGCATTGGGAGTTATGCTCCATGCTACGAATGTCTATCTTGCAACTACCGTGATGCCGTCTATTATAAAAGAAATCGGCGGATTAGAATATTACGCCTGGAATACTACTTTATTTGTTGTAGCATCCGTAATTGGTTCTGTGGTTTCTGCCAATCGGATATCCAAACTGGGACCCAGAAAGTCTTATCAGACTGCTATTATTATTTTTTCATTGGGCACTTTACTCTGTTCATTAGCCACATCTATGCCCATTTTATTATTCGGACGTTTTATACAGGGACTTGGAGGTGGATTGCTATTTGCGCTGTCTTATGCAATGATCAGAATTATATTTAAAGAAAATTTGTGGCCGCGTGCTATGGCTCTTGTTTCCGGGATGTGGGGAATTGCTGCTTTTTCCGGTCCTTTTATTGGAGGATTTTTTGCAGAACATGATAAATGGCGATGGTCATTTGGTTCTCTTTTGATTATATGCCTGATTATATTGATTATTGCATCAACCATTCTCCCTAATAAAAAAGGTAAAAGTATAGCTCCATCCGTTCCTGTTTTAAAGTTATTGATGCTCGTTCTGGCTTCTTTTTCTGTTTCTGCAGGAAGTATTTTTGAAAACAGTCTGCTGAATATTACAGGAGTTGTGCTTGCTCTTTTTTTCCTATATGTTGTAAAAGTCAGTGAAAATAAAAGTTCCGGGGCACGACTTCTTCCTTCTGGATCTTACCTGCTTTCATCTCCATTAGGAAAAGTATATGCTGTCATGTTTCTTCTGACAATTGCCACTTCCATAGAGATTTTTGTTCCTTATTTTGCCCAGATCCTTAATGAATTCACCCCTATTCAATCAGGATACCTTACGGTACTGATTGCTATTGGCTGGACTCTATCCTCTTTGATATTTTCCGGGATAAAGTCTCAATTTTCTAACCAATTAATTCTTACAGGATGTATTATTATGCTAATAGGGCTAGCTGGACTTACCTTAATTTCATTTCCCATCAACATAACACCTATTTCCAAACTCATTTTGAACTGTTTATTCCTACTGGCAATAGGAATGGGAGTTGGAGCCGGATGGCCTCATCTATTAACCCAAATATTCTCTTTGGCACCTAATGGTGAAGAAGAACTTACCTCAGCTTCCATAACAACGGTACAACTTATCGCTACTGCATTTGGAGCAGCTCTTGCAGGGCTAGCCGCAAATATTGGAGGCATTACAGTTCCTGGAGGGATAGAAGGTACACAAAATGCATCTTTAGTTTGTATGGTACATTTTCACTGGCTCCTTTTCTTGCTATTATTGTTCTTGTCTCTGGTAAAAAATAAATGTTTATTAAATCTATTGTCATGCTAACGAACATCGGCAAGCCTTTTAGGCTTGCCGATGTCTTTATATTTAATGTACAAGATTTATTATTTTCTTTACTGCCAGAACATGTTTACAAGGCCCTCTTTCACCTTGATACTTGCTAAACCATTCACAGGTACAGCGTTCTTTATCTTCTTCAAGAATTACAGTATGATGTACTCCCGTGCCTTCTACCCTTGCCTCAGTTCTTTCTTTAGTATTATTTAAAATTTCCACTTTCCCATCTTCAATTAGCTTTTCGGCATTTTTCATGCGAGGGTTCAAACCTAAGATACGACTTAACTTAAAAGGTAATCGGCGGTAGAAAAATTCATTTTCATCAAGGTCATATCCGAGTAAGCCCATTGCGGCCAATCTTTTTGTTAAATGATCTGTTTTGCTCAAACTAAGATTCTCTTCTATTGCCAGAGTTGTTGCATTGAATGACTGATTGGCATAAGCATATTTATCTAATGCATCCATCCATTCATCAGGGATTTCAGTTGTAAGGCTGTTCAATACAGCACCTTCGCCTGAGAATCCACGCCAGCTTTCTCTTGATAAAGAAAAACTGAATCTTATATTTCCCATATAAAGCTGCCAGGTCGTAGATTGCATATTCGGATGTGGAAATACCTGCATAGCATCAATATAAGGAAGCAGAGGCTCCAGCAAACGAAGCCTGTGAAGGCCTCCAATACAAACTGCATCAATCGATCTTACCGGAGAAACATAGGTTTATTCCCTCTTACTATCAGGTAATAATCGGACTTCACGACCCCTTTCGGCATTCCTCTGAACAACTGTTGGGTCTGAATCTTATTAAAGGTATGTTGTTTTTCAGATTCGGAAAGATAAATTTGTACTGTTCCCAGACCTTTGATCCATTTTATCGGTAGCGGAACTTTTCTTTCCACTACTTTTTTTTCTTCTTTATACAGTCCTACTTCTTTTTCTCCCACAGAAAGCATGATCTGTTCATTAGGACGAATGCTTCCCAAAGCAGTGATCATCGTCTGATTAAAATCTACATTGGTTGTTCCGTTTTCTAGAAACTCACCATCCAATCCGCCAGGAAGGACATCCACACGGGCATATACTCCGGCACAATGAGAAAAACCTTCAAAACGAAGTCTTTCATTCCCCGCAGTCACGATCGGGTCTTTAAGAAGTGTCATTTGAAATGGTGATAGACTGAAACTCGATTTCACAATATTGGAAAGTGTAATCAGGCAACGAGCCAATATAAAAGGTTGTTTCACATTCCCCCAGAAAAAACAGGGGACATCCGTTTTTTTCTGTATCTCGCTGTATTGCGCAAGAAACAGTTCTTCAAGAGCATCTTTCTTTACGAATGAGGATGATCTTGAATAATTATAAGTAAGCATATCTTCCATAAATCTATTTTTTTAGAAGATGATTGCAGATTTTTTTCAGGCTCGAGTTTTCTTTCCAGTCGTTAAGTTTTTCAATTACTTTTTTATTAGCTTCCGACTGGTTTAAAGCTAATACTTCATGGTAAACTTCCAACAGCTTCTTCAGATTGGTAACAGGTTGATCCATCTGAAGGAGAATATTAGAAATTAATTCTTCCAATGCAATATTATGATTTTTACTGACATTCAGCATCTGATGTTGAATAAGATCTGTAAATCTTTTTACCGGTGCCCATTCCAGTTTTTCGTGCGTTCCGATCACTTTTCCTAGTTGTGCATTGTCTATCATCTTATGAGAGACATGTTCCAGCCAGATTTCTGCAGCAGTTCCACGGATTGTTTTATCACCATCCAGGAAAATAGTTCCCAGAAACAGATATCCCATTTCCGCTAAAGGCTTTTTAACCTGATAAAGGGCTTGTGCCGTATTGAGTACCAGATTTCTTTCGTAGACTTCTGCAATACCTGAATAGAAAAGACAGCTTTTAATCACTTTAGCCAAAGCATTCCCCAAGGTATTCGGAAAGCACCACATCATCCCTATTGTTTCAGAAAGCTCCCTTGGCTCAGCAATAAAATACTCCAAAAGCAATGGTTCTTTTCTTTTTTCAACGTGATATTTTGGAATGGTAATATTCAGCTCAGCCGGATAATAGGAATTTTTCTTGCTATCAATAGTTTTCCATTGATAAGTCCCTGAGAAGAATTCAAAGGGAATTGTATCATATCCAAAACTGCTAAATTCTTTAAAAACAGTTCCCGGAGAACGTGTAATTCCAGCGGTCATCCACCATGCAGGATGTTCAAACTTTCCTTTTGGCTGTGCATTTTTACCAAAGAAGAAAAACAAAAGCTCTTTATATTCTCCTTTTAGTTTTGCTTCAGCAAGTTCTAATGCTTCAGAAGTATTATCTAAAGCACATCGTTGTAACGCCAACTGCATATCCAGATGGTGAGGTTCTATATCCTTATCCTGATATACCTGCAGTCTTTCTACCAAAGTGACAGGACAGATCCAACAAGGAGCATGGGTAATGGCAAATAGTAAAGGAACGCTGTCCCCAGCATTTATTTTTTCATAAGTATATATTGCCAATTCTTTAAAAGCTTTCATTACAGGACTTTCTGCTCCCACTTTTGCAATGGGACCAAGCTTTTTTTGGTAGTTTAAATAACCTTCTCTTGCAGCTTCCTCGTTACTGGTTTTATGATATATTTTTTCCAGATTTTTAAGTTGATCAGGATATTTTTCTAATAAACTTAATCCATAATTAATAATGAGATTGCATATCAGGACATTCAAATATGGAACTTCCCATTTTGCAATGGTTTTACAGGCTTTAAGAAATACGGGTTCTATTAATTTTACAGACTCTTCATTGATATCATTAGCAAAGCGGGCAAAGCCGGACAAAGCCGTATCACAATGATGGCTGTATGGATCTTCTATGGCTAAAGGAAGGAAAAACATCAGATCTTCAAAGCTCTCCAATACCTTAACTTTATTTTCTTCTGTAGTTAAAGATATCTTTTCTGAAACTATTGCTTCCAGTTCCTGAAGTTCTTCCTCTATATATGGATCTAAAAGCGTCCGTACATTCGTCAGAATATTATCTGAATAATGAGAAAGCGATTCCTTTATCGTTTCGGATGGAGGAATATATTTCAGAATAATCTTTGCTGCTTTTGACTGTATGCTGTCATCTTTGCTTACAAATGCAGAAGTTAAAGCAATTCCTAAGATTTCAGGATCAAGTTTTTTATGTTGAAAGATCTTTTCTGTTAAAGTAAGGCTGGCCATCACCACTGTTTTAACTTCCTGACTCAACAAATTAGGAAGATAATGAGCAAATTCATCATTTTTAAAAGCAGGGCTTCCTACCATTTTCTTCAAATGTATAAGAATAGTATTGACTGCTTTTGATTGTGAAGAAGCCAATCCGGCTAATAATTCATCCTGAAGTCCTACCAATTCATCCTCTGATGGTTTTAAAGCTGTAAAAGCATCCATAAACCAACCTGTTACATTCTTATTAAAATTTCTGTTGGAAGCCAGTAGACATTCTCTTAAAAATCTTTTTCTGTCAACCTTTTGTTCTGTAACAAGTTTTTGCACCAATGGGAACCATTCTCTCTGGAATGGTAATGATTTGGATGGATATTCACACAGATACCAAAAATGGGTATTGAGTGTTTCGGGATGCTGATCGAGATCTGCCGGATAATTGCTCAGGTGATGTCCCAGCAACTCTGGCTTAGGTTGAATATAGCCTTTTTCTGCCCAGCCTAAAATATGCTGATAATTGAAAGCTGTAAACTCGGCATCAACAGAATCATTGATAAAGTCGGAAAACCAATCTGGGCATCCCCATTCTAAGATCTGCTCTGTTTGTTCTATATTACGAAAAAGACTCCAGTAATTTTTACCAAAGTTTTTTTGATCCATACAAACAAATGATGCAATATCAATAATTGAATGTTGATTTACAGAACCTGCTGTATGGTAAGAATTTTTAGTCATGATGATCTTGTTGATCTCACGATCTATTTTTTTTATCGTAGGTACTAATGTCTGCTTTTCTTCTGCAGTAAGCTGCTTTAGAAAAGGGACTATCTCATGTATTTTTTCCTCATTAAGGATCTCATAAAGTCTTTCTTTCATGTGTTTTAATTTGATGTATAATTTTTTTCAGGTTATTCTCATTTTCCCATTCTTTTAAAACTTCTGCAACTGTTTCGTTTACCTCAGTTCTGTTTTGGTTCAGCAACTCATAATAGAGTTCTAAAAGTTTTTTGATATTAAAAACCGGTTTTTCAACTGTTGAAAGAATGGATATCAACAGTTTTTCAAAAACCTGGTTATGTCTGGCACTCAGATTAATAAACCCAGAAAGGATATCTGTAAATCGTTTTACAGGTGCCCATTCAAAATTGATCTTCTTGCCTATGATAATGCCCAGTTCCAGAATATTAAAATCCTCCGAAACCGCCTTGTTTACTAGGGCTTCAAAAGCCATACCAGAGAATGTTTTATCTTTGTGAAACAATCCTGCCGACAGAAGCAAATAATGCACATCCTGAAACGGAAGATTAAGTTTCATCCAGGAATCCAGGAATTCTATATTTCCTTTTATGTCATACTGATAGGCAGAACAGGATAAATCACCATTGTATTTTCCTGCAGCTAATGATCCCGAAAAATAAGGGGTGGTATATAAAGCACGAATCAGATCATCCTGGTACATCGTATGGTAAGAATTGAAAATATGATCCAGAAATGAAGCATTTTCAGGAAGTTCTTTAGTATTTTCAATAGAGATTAATGACTCAGGAACTTCTTCTGTTCCATTCCATTTATAGATCTTTTTATATCCCAGCTGCCAGTCGAAGCTGCCATCAAGAAATTCTTTTTTATAGCGTTCTGAAAAATAGTTTTCCTCCCAAATTGGCTTAAGAAGATCAAAATATTCCTCATTAAGCTGCTCTTTTGCATATTGTTCTCCTTTTTTCAGATTCTCTTTTTTCACCCGAAGTAAGGCAATCTCCAGATCAAAAGGAATAGGCTTCTCCTTTTGCAGTTGATAAATTTTTAATTTATCTACAAGAGTATTCACCGTAATCCAGCAAGGTGTATGCTCCGGAACCGAAAGTAACGGAAGTTGTTTATTCTCTTTTAAAAATTCAAATATCCCTAAAAGAAGCTTTTGATATGCTTTAAAAATAAAGGGTGTTCTTTTCTCACTCCAGTTTTCAAGCGTAGGGAAGCTTAAATAGGCATCCGATACTACTTTCGATTTATTTTTCTGTTTCAGCAAACCATAATTAATCACAAAAGTCGCCATCAAATGTTGGAATCCTACCGCTTCTTTTCTTTTGAATGCTGCATTAAAAGTAGGTTCAAGCTGATTAAAATTTTCTTCTTCAAAAGTATCGTTAAATCTTATCAAAGCATCCAAAAACAGATCAATATGGTAAATCTCATGATTATTAAAGATCTGAGAAGCCAGGAAAATAAAATCATCTGTAGCTTCTATAGGAGTAATAGGCTGTGAAATATACCATGAAGCCTCTTCATAGCTCTGCATTTCTTTCCTTTCAAGAATCTCATTTCCTTTCAAGAATTTCGCCAGCAAAGATTGAGCATCAGAAAGAAGGGATGCTGTATAAAATGTCAGTTCTGTTTTTATTTTTTCTGATCGAGGATCTCCGTATTTAACAATGAGCTTTGCTCCTTTAGTTTGAAGTGTTTTGTCTTTATTCAAAAAGACAGGCATCAAAAACAAGCATACTGTTTCATGATATTTTTTATCATCTTTTGCTATTTTTTCCAGTACCTGAAGCAATGCATTGACAATATTCTTCGTTGGAAGGGTCATTAAAGTTGCTGCAGCCTGTAGAAAGTCTTGTGTTTTAAAACCTTTTTCTGCAACGATCAAATTGATAATCTTTAAGACTCCCGGAAACAAGGAATGTTGTGTGGAATGAAAGATCATAAATACTTCATCCTGTAAATTCAGAATTTCTTTATGAGTAGGTTCCAGATAAGCAAAAGCTTCCAGGAACCAGGTATTATGTTCTTTTGAAAAATTAAAATTGATTGCAGCAAGACTGGCTTTCAATATTCTTGAACGGTCAATTTTCTTTTCTTCAACAAGGTTTTTTAAAATATCTTTCCAACTTCTGCTTTGATAAATAGATGTAATACTGCATTCATGCTCAAACAAATACCAGATATGGGATTCCAGAGTTACCGGATAGGTAAACAGTGTTTCTTCTGTCCTCGATGATGAAGAAAGCAAAGAAGCCCAGATTTCATCCTGAAGAGTCAGATAACCTTTCTGTTCCCATTCCAACACTTTCAGATAATCGAATCCATTGAGAAACAGATGACTCTCTCCAATCCAATCAGGAATATCGGTTTCAAAAAGTTCATCAACAAGTTCTACCGGAATGGAATGGAATCCCGGTCTCATCTTTTCATATTCCTCCTTCGTTGTACTGCATGCCAAAGCAGCCAACACCGATATCGTATTGTGCCCCCATTCTTTATTGATGTGTTTCTTCAAAATGGCAGCGACTACTCTTTTATCTTTAGGTGTAAGCTTTTTAAGGAAAGGAATAATTTCCTTGATCTTATAGTTTAAATATATAACCTTAAACTGCTCGTCAATAAGCATAAATTCATTCTTGCCCGGCTAAAATAAAGAAATTTGATTGTCCGGAAGTAAATTATCCCTAAAAAGTGAATTTTTTAACAAAATTTTAAGTTAATAAAAGTACTTCTATCACTTGTTTTGACTCAATATTGAGTTCTCCCATTGTAAAGATATATGAAATAAAAAATCATTAAAGCCCGTCTAAAGCTGGTACTTTTATTAATATATTTTTGAAAAAAGACTGAGGATTGAAATGAAAAAATGAAAATTACGATTCAGTTATCAAATCACAACATATTCATAATTTACTGAAAATCAATAATATCAAGTCATTTCTATATGCAAAGTACTTTTTACCTCTACTTTCTGTCTTACAATGTTATTGAAAAAGAATATATTCATAATCTTCAAAAAAAAAATAAATTAATATTTGTAAATCATTAAAATTTATATATTTGCAAAATAAAATTACTTGACAACTCAAATACTTTTCAATGATAAGCTCTGAATTATTATTTTTAATGAACATCAACAAACTCCAATCGGTTATTGCCCGAAAATTTGATTCCCTGAGTATGCATGGATTGGGTTTTAATGATTTTGTGATTCTTTATATCCTTAGTCAATCTTCTGAAAGTAAAATGCGCAGGATTGATCTGGCTGAAAAAATAGGAGTTACGGCTTCTGGTATCACACGTTTACTAAATCCTCTGGAAAAAATAGGATTGGTAGCAAGAGAAACTAATGAAAGAGATGCCAGAGTAAGCTATGTTGTTATTACTCCTAATGGGAAGAAAATATTTGAAGAAGCGAAAGTAATTGCTGAACATTCAACTAAGGATATCATTTCCTCAAAAAAAAACAAAGCATTGCAAACAGCAACCGAACTTTTATCCGAGTTGGGTGGAAATATTAAATAGATCAATATGAAAAATGCTATAAAACAACAACTTCGTGAAAAAGCGAAAAACCATGTTATTACAATGGGCGTACTTACTGTGAAAAATAATATAACCGGAAAACAATATATCAAAGGAGCATTGAATCTGGAAGCCCTGGTGAATAAAATGAAGTTTGTATTGCAGAGTGGTTTATACACCAATGCTCAGCTACAACAAGACTGGAATGAATATGGAAGTGAAAATTTCAGTTTTGAATTTATCACCGTCATCCCTACTCAGGAAAATAAGTATGTTAATTACCGTCAGGAGATCTTAAAGGCAGAACGAGCTGCTCTATCGGAAATTGACACAGAACTTTACAAATTATGAACCATATTGCTAAAATAAACGGAGTTGATCTTTGCTATGAAATCTTAGGAGCGGAACATCAACAGACTATAGTACTGATTTCAGGCTTAGGCAGCCAGATGATTCGCTGGGATGATCCATTTTGTCAATTATGGGTACAACAGGGTTTCAGGGTGATCCGGTTTGATAACAGAGATTCGGGGATTTCTGTTTTTCATTCTGAGAACCCATTGCATTTTACCGGAAATTATCAGACTTTTTTGTCTAATATGAAGGCAGAAGATATTCCCTATTCCCTGTTGGATATGACAAAGGATGTAACTGGCTTACTTGATTATTTACAGATTGATAAAGCACATTTTGTAGGCAGATCCATGGGCGGAATTATTGCCCAATTATTAGGGTCGTACTATCCTGAAAGGGTTTTATCATTAACCATTATCATGTCAACATCTCTGAATCCGGCTTTACCTTCTTCTAATCCGGAAGTTATGGCTATGATGATGAAACCTCCAGTGGATCCCATTGCAGATAAAGAAGGCTATATCAAGGATAAACTATTTTTTGCCAAAAGAATTTCAGGGGATTTATATAAACTGGATGAAAACTTAGAAATAGAAATGATTGAGGAAGAACTTAATCGCTCAACAACAAAAGATGGTATTATAAGGCAACTGCTGGCTATAGCTACTTATCAGTATGATCAGGAAGTTTTAACGAGAATCAAAATTCCAACTTTGGTTATCCATGGAAGCCAGGATCCTATTTTTCATCTGGATTGTGGAAAAGATATTGCAGATTGTATTCCCGATGCACAATTTATGCTGATTGAAGGTATGGGGCATTCTATTCCACAGGAACTCTATTCCTCCATATTTCAAAAAATTACAGGATTAACCTCAGAGATTGGAGCATAACTTTCAGGCAATATTATTGTTTAAAAGTTCTTTCTACTTCTGTCAACCCCATTTTTTCCAGATGTCTGTAGATGGTTGCCGGAGTAAGGTTGCGTTTTTCAGCAATTTCAAAAGGGGGCATTCCTTTATCAAATAGCTCAAAAGTGATAATATGTGTCGGCTTTTTAACAACTATTGTGGAGGTATCCATTTCAATTTCTTTATCAAATAAAAGTACATCCAACAGATAACAGGCTTTTAATCTTTCTATGTATTCTTCGAGATCTTGCAAAAAGAGTCTCGTTTCTTCATTGATTTTTTTTAAGCCTTTAGTTCCTACCATAACCGAATAAAGACTTTTCAAAGGCAATAAGAACTTTTCCGCAGTATTTTTGTAGAAAAAGCTCACAGCACCCTGGCATTTTTCTTCCATCTCACTCCATTGAATTTCTCCGGCTATAAAATCGGCTAACTTCAAACGGATTACTCTTTTAAACTTTTCAGATACTTTAAAAAGATGTTCGCTTTCTCTATCCAATTCTTCAAGCAAAGTATTTACTTTTTCCTGATCCGGAATCGCTGTCATTAAAGCTATCTTTTCCCAGTTCATGACAGCTTCTTTTATCCACGCTGCATCTACTGTCATCTGAACTTTATGCAATGTATAATCATATTTTTCATGTTCAATGATCTGTACAAGTTTGTCATTGGCATTAGTAGACATTTGAAAATCTTCAATTCTATGATCTTTGAATATGGCATTCTGTGAAATTTCAGATTTCAAAACAATACCACTCAATGTTCTGCAACGACTCAACGCAACATATACCTGTCCACTGGCAAAGGATCTTCCGGCATCAATGATGACACGATCAAACGTTAATCCCTGACTTTTATGAATCGTAACGGCCCAAGCCAATCGTATAGGATATTGCTCAAAACTCCCCAATACTTCTGTTTTAATGTTTTTATCAGCATCAAGGGTATATCTTTTCTGTTCCCAGACTTCGGTGGTTACTGTAATCTCTTTTTTACTTTCATCTAGCACAGCCTTTATGGTATCTTCATCGAGATAGGAAATTTCTGCCAGCTTTCCATTGTAAAAGTTTTTATCAGGCGATGAATCATTTCTTATAAACATAATCTGAGCACCTACTTTCAGTTCCAATGTTTCATCAATCGGATATTGGGTTTCTTTAAACTCCCCAATCACTGAAGCTTTGTAAAATAGCGATTCGCACTCCAGCTCTCTCAGTTTTTTCTGATTAATATGATCTGCGATACGATTGTGAGAACATAAATGAATATAGGTTTCATTTTCAGGTTCAAACCCGGGATTGTATCTGGAATTTAATTTTTCAAAATCCAGTTCATGGAAGTCAGCATGCCGCACGGCATTGAGTATTTCCAGAAATTCTTCATCCTGCTGACGGTATACTGTTGTTAATTCTACAGTGATTAGTCGTACATTTTGCAAAGCTTTCGCCGAAAAGAAAAAAGGAGTTTCATAGAATTTTGACAAAATCTTTTCAGAATCGTCTCTTACCACAGGGGGCAATTGATATAAATCTCCTATTAATAACAACTGGACTCCTCCAAATGGCAGCTGATTTCGTCTTACTCTTCTTAAGGAATGATCTATCATATCCAGTAAATCAGCTCTTAGCATGGATACTTCATCAATAATAATCAATTCTATTTCCCGAAAAAGATCAAGTTTTTCTTTTCTGTACTTAAAATGGGGAAACAGTTCATTGATATTCATCGCAAGATTAGGGTCAACAGGTTCTGTAGTAGGAACAAATGTTCGTGAAGGAATAACAAACAGTGAATGTATGGTTACCCCGCCGGCATTAATCGCTGCAATCCCGGTAGGAGCAACAATAATGTATTTTTTATGGGTCTTTTTTACAAAATCATTCAGGAAGGAGGTTTTTCCTGTTCCTGCTTTTCCTGTCAGAAAAACACTTCTGTTGGTATGTTCCAGTAGTTCGACAAGTTCCTCCAAGGGATACAATTTTTATCAAAGGTAAATTATAAAAAATAAAATAGTACATAAAAAAGAGACTGAACGCTTCGGTACAGTCTCTAAATATCAATTATTATCTATTTGCATTTTAATTATTCTGCAGGCACCAATGCAGAATCTTGGCAATATTTCTTGCATCATCCACTCCTCTGTGATGAGTTCCGTCTAATTTAAATCCAAGTTCATTCAATGCTCTTTGCATGCCTACACTTTTTCTTACCGTAGGATGAGTCTGTCCGAATAATGTTTTGACATTGATATGGTCATCACTTAAAGGATAATCCACATAAAATCTTCTGGCCTGGTTCTGAAGCATATTCAGATCATAGTTTCCATAGCTTGCCCAGGTCAGTTCTTCTGAGTCATATTCTGCTCTCAGAATATCAAATGCATCATCCAGCATGATTCCCTCATTATCCAACATATTTTGGGTAATAGTGGTAAGTCCCGTACAAAACGGACTCACTTTCGAGTATTGGGGTTTTATTAAAATCCCTTCATTTTGAGAAATTTTACCGGTTTTTGCATTCATGATACAAACTCCGATTTCGATGATCTCACTTTCCTGACCTCTCGGCGGGTAGTTTTCCCAACATGTGGCTTCAAGGTCTATAATGAGTATATTTTCTGTTGTTTTCATTGTTTTTTATTTAATGTTAAAAGATGGAGCCTATATATTATTTAAAGTTTGCTGCTTCCATCCAAATGATTATTCCAAAATCTTATTGAGAATTTTGGCGGTATTATAAGCATCGTCTGCTCCGCTGTGATGATTTCCGTCGAAATCCATTTTCAGATGATCAAGAGCTCTTTTCAAACCAATAGATTTATACAGTCTGAAATGTCTTTTGAATTCATACATCACATCAAGGTATTGCCCTGAAAAAGGGTTTTCTATTCCAAGCCAGTCGCTCTGTTCGATGATCTGCTCTCTGTCAAAATTTCCATAACCCGCCCAAGTGAGAGATTCAGGATTGTATTCATCTCTGATCTTTTCGCAGGCTTCTTCAAAATAGATTCCTTTTTCTTCTATCAATTGTGGTGTAATTCCTGTTAGCTTAGTACAAAATCTATTGATTTCTGATCTTTCGGGAATCACATAAATGCTTTGTTTTTGGGAAATGGTTTTGGATATCAGATCCAGCTTACAAATTCCCATTTCGATAATATCTACTTTTTGTCCGATTGGAATCCTGTCGTTTTCCCAACAGGTTGCTTCCAAATCGACAATTATTATTTCATTGGTTGTTTTCATGGTTGTGTAAAATGTATTAATGAGAGCTGGGGAAGCCAATCAATTAGGCAACAAAGATCCAAGATGTCATAGCTATGACATCATTTAGGAATTGATCCATTTCAGAATATGCTCTTCTTTTAAATTCTTTCCATCCAGACTCTCTTGCCTCTTATTCTCGAGGCTCAAATGGTGGTGTCCATTTTTTCTTTTTCATAATTTCCTTGACTTCTTCGTAGGAAATCGGATAAAAATCGTGGCAATCTACTCCAACATCGAAACTCAATGCCATTTCATCGTCCGGCAATGTCCCGTGTGAGTGCCCGTATAGCTGCCAGACACCGCGGTGTGAGCCATTCCAGGTACGCATGGCGTAATGAAAAAGAATAACTTTCTGCTTTCCATTGTTGCTGTCCGGTTCATCAATTTTCAATTCATGATAATCTCTGATGGAGGCAAATCGTTTAGGATACGTTAAAGCGGCTCCTTCGTGATTGCCTTTAATCAAATGAATATTTCCATTCAACTGATCTAAAATTTCCTTTGTAAAATCAGGCTTCCCTAGGCTGAAATCTCCTAAATGGTAGACTGTATCTCCGGGATTGATTCTTTCATTCCATCTTTTGATCAGTTCCTGATTCATCTGCTCCATAGACTCAAAGGGTCTTTCGGAGAATTTTATAATATTTTCGTGACCAAAGTGATGGTCGGCTGTGAAAAATATATTGGGTTTCATTGTTTTTTAATTTTTTTTGTTACCACCCCGTCAAATCCTAGATTTGACACCCCTCCGGAGGGGAATATCATGTCTTCAACTGAAATGATTGTGAAGGGTGGAATCTTAATTTTTTTAATTTTGAAATGCTTGATAAAAAGCAGTTTCAATTTCTTGTTGATCGTTTTCAGTATATCTTCTTGAAAAGTGAATCGGAATGGCCTCTTTTACCTTGCACTCATTCATAATTTTTCCTGATGCAGAGGCAAAACTGTGATAATTAATCTTTGCAAATTCCTGATCCGAATCCTTGTAAAATGTTTCAATATAGACTTTATCTGCATTATTGAAGACTTCTTTTATCTTTTTATAATTGTCTTCATCAGCAGCATGATCCATGATTACTCCTAATTTGTAACCTTCATTTCTGGTCAGCAAATGAAACAAATCTGATGCTTTATACAAAGTTCCTTCTATTTCAATTTCTTTATCCGAGTCATTATTTTCAAAGGCTGCTTTCAGTTCACTGATCCATTTTCCTTTCTTAAAATCAGAAGCATTTTCATGAAAAGTAACAGTATCCTTTTCTTTAAACAGGTACGCAATGGAATCTGTTTTGTGATCCAGAATGGCAAAATCTACATTTACATATTCATCTTCAAAAAGGAAATGCTGAGTCTTTACATATTCAATATTCCAGTAAGGAGGACGAATTGCATAAACCTTAATTTCTTCCTTGGAAATAATTTCATGGATTTGATATTCAATTGCATTTTCATCTATTAAATTCCACGTGTAAGATTTTAATCTTGCTCCAATTTGTTCATGAATATTTTGCGGCCCGCAGATAATCACTTTTTCTCCACTTCCAATCTGATGTCTGAAAATACCATCAAAATTGGCAAAATGATCGATATGGGTATGGCTGATGAATATCGCTGATATTGTCTGCGCTTCCTTTACCGTTAATAAACTTGCTTCTCCGCAATCACATAAATAGTGCTTTGCTGAGTTGGGAACTTTTATTAATATACTGATGTCTTCTTTTAAAAGACTTTTTATTTCTGCTTGTAACATTGTTTCTTTCTTTTTAAACCACCCCGTCAAAAATTTTTAATTTTTGCCACCCCTCCAATGGAGGAAAATTTTCACGTCTTCAATTGAGATTTTTGTGAAAATTATGAATATTCAAAGAATCTCCTCAAGGTATGGTTGAGTTTACATATAAAAAAGTTCCGGTAAAATAAATTACCGAAACTTCATCTTTATTTAAACAATAAGTTCTTTTATCGCTTTTCTATGTATACCAAAATCAGATTTCCTGATCTTACACATACGATTATCCGCTGTATGATGGAAAACAATACCTTCCATATTATTCTCAGGATTGCTCAAAAAGTTTTTGATACATTCAAAATCCAAACTTTCTAAACTCAGAATATTATTTCCGTGTTTTACTAATAAATGACCTTTAATATTTTCAGGGTTTCCCTGTACTTTCTCACCAATAAGTTCGTAAGTCCCCTCTTCTACTTTGCCCGATTCGGCCAATGCATTGAACCCTTCCCAGAAGTACTGGTCATCTTTTTTCTCCATGCTACACTCTACCCAATGCGGATGATGGCCTGTAGTAAGATCTGCTTCCTGACATGGAATTGCACCTTCAGGAGCTGTTTTACCTTTTTTGGCATCGTATCTTTTGTATAATTTACCATTGATCACTGCACATGCAGAACCATCAAACTTTTGCGTAGCAATAGCTTTTCCATCAAAAACCCAATTGTTTTCAGGATTAATTTCGTTAATAACTCGTCCTAAATTATTTATATCTTTTTTGAATAATGTACTTATCTTTTTCATTTTTAATTGCTTTAATGGCAAAAGCTCTTATTCATTGGCATCAATCCCAAACTATGCTTTTGCTGAATTTAATTCTTCTTTCACAATATCAATCACTAAAGAATTCAACTTTTTGTTGATCCTTTTCTGTTCTTCTTTTTCAATGGTTGTAAAAACTGCCGGAAAATCTTTTTCAAAATCTTCTAAAATGTCCTGTGCAAAAAGACCAATCACTTTTCCTATCATTTTAGGTTCGAATTCGCCAATTTTGCTCACCACATTATTCAAACGGTTCACGGTTGCATATCTCTGAATTTCGTTCCAGATATTCTGAGCAGTTTCGCTGAAATTAAGCTGTTTCTGAACAATTTTATCTTGTTTTTTGACCATTTTAGACTTTTCGATCCATTTTTCATTCTTATTTTTCAGAATGACTCTGGATCCGTTTCCAAAATATCTGGTTTTTAGAGTTTTGATAATGGTTCCTTCACACATATTGTTCATTTCCGGCAATCCTAACCAGGTTGGGATTTTAGAATTGAAAACATTCGGGAACATCAACGCTTCTTCTAAAGTTCCTTCAAATAAGGTTTTAGCATAGAAAAATCCGGTCTCCTCAAAAATTGAGTTGGCAATATCCGTATCCAAATAAGTCACCCCATTCAACTTAATGTCGAATGCATAAAAATCGTTGTAAGGTGCATATTCAATTCCTGCCTGCACTTTTATAGCCTCTTTTACGGGTTCTACTTCTTTATGTTTGTAACCGCCACCAAATAATTCTCCGTAGATGACTACAGTTTCAATATTCGGGTAGATTGTTTTCACTTTTTGAAACAAATTAATTACATTTTTTCTGTATTGTTCCAAAATTTTATGTGCATTGTAAAATTTTTCCTCTTTCTCAATGAAAGCTGTTCTTTTGGCTATTTTAATTTCCTTTCCGTCGGTAAAGAAAGAGAAATTAGCTCCATGAACTTTTTCCTGCACGATGAAAACCTCATCTCCAAAACCCTGTAGCCTGATCTGATCGATCACCCGGGTCTGGTAAGCATTTTCTATAGAGTTATATGTTTTGAAAATCATTTTTTTAATTTTTTGTCATTTCTGACTGGTTATTTTCCATTTGGGTAAGATGTCTTTGTGCGTGAAGTGAGAGAAAATAAATGTACTAATAGACATTGATTTTCCCCAGATCATTCACAGTCATGGTCGTTTTATAAAGGAGTCCTTCACCATTTTTCATCAATTCCAGATAATTCAGGCACTGATGATATTGCTGAGTGATCAGATTTCTGATTTCTATTAAACTTTGTTCTCCTTTTGGTTCCATGTGTTCTGGTCTTATCCATTCAAAGGCACCGTACTCACCCACTTTTTCAAAATGTTCATTATTGAAGCTGTAATTTCTAATTTCAGATTCCAGGTCAAGTTCTAAGGAATTCCGCATTGCTTTTTTTGAGCCTTTTTCAATGAGGATCAGCAAATAAAAATTCGTAAGATAGATATGCTCCAAAATCTGCTGAATTGTCCACCCACCGTTTGATGCCTGAAAATTCAATGTTGTACTATCTTTATCAAACCATCTGTCAACTTCATTAAAGCTGAGACTGAGATGATTTTTAATGTCCTGAATGAATCTGAAAATGTCCATTACAATTTTTTAAAGTTTTTTAAAAGTCTTTC
The DNA here is from genome assembly GCF_030409875.1 of Chryseobacterium tructae. Lineage (NCBI taxonomy): Bacteria > Pseudomonadati > Bacteroidota > Flavobacteriia > Flavobacteriales > Weeksellaceae > Chryseobacterium > Chryseobacterium tructae. The sequence goes on from NZ_JAUFQR010000001.1 coordinate 4,467,483, forward strand.
TATATTCTCCTTTCCTACAGGGTTCATAGAATGACAGTAAAATTTCGGTAAGTCTAAATAGTTATCCAAACAATATTCTACCAGCCACTTTGCACAGTCATAGCCTGTTTTTTCCACAAACTCACCGGCATCCTGTTTCAGATAATGCTCATCTGCAAGATCATGATCAAAAGAAATCATTTCCGGAAGGCCTTTCTCTAGAATTCTATTGACAAACTGATCGTAATTCCGAACAATATGCCAGTCTCTTCTGAGAAAAATATCCTGTTTGGTATAACGATATGCCTCAATCGGATATCGTATATCATCCAGAAACAATAGTCTTTTGGTCATTTCCATCGTATTTTTTTTTAAAGTTCTGAGTTCTATCTAATCTTCATGAATCCAGTTTACAACGGTTTTCAGGAAGTGTAACCTTACCTCTTCAAACCTTGTAATATTGGGAATATGATTAATTTCCAATAAATGTTTATGACCGTTTTTCTGAACGATATAATCATTCGCGATCACATCCATTCCTATTTTTTCTTTTAACATCAGGGTATCCTGTAGAAGTTCTGCATCAATTTCCATGAATTGGGCATCGTCCGGATGTATGGATTTTAACCATGTTTCTCCTTCAAGCTTGATCTGCCAGGATTTTTCACCAATGTTTAAAATTCTTACAGCATCGCCTTCAAAATAAGGCTCCAATACACTGTTTTCTGTACTTTCCCAGCTTCCTGTAAATTTATGTTTGTTCTCTCCACAGTGCCAGTTTCCCCATTTTGCCACTAACTCGGTATCTGTATTCACATAAGCTCCTGCAGAGATAAATCCTCTTTGGGAATTAAATTTTGAGTACTTCATCGCTTTGGCAAGACAAGGAATTTTCAACCTACATTCGAGCATTCCGTAAGCGTTTGGGAAACATGGGCCGTTCCAAAGAGCCAATCCAGCGATAAGATCAAGGTCATCTTCAAAAATTCCATGATAAACAACCTTATCTACCGGAAGCATTCCTACTCCCTGAGCTTTTTCCACATATAATGTTCCATCCACTACTTTTATCATCGGAATGGATTGATGCCAGATCATAAGACCATCATAATGTTGTCGTATATATTCGTATTCCTGTTCGTGTAAGCCGATAACGGCTATTCTATTGTGAGTCATGTTTTTAGTTTTTTTGTGTTATTTTCTTAACACGTGATATAATAGTTTGGCGGTATTATAAGCATCATCTGCTCCGCTGTGGTTATTCCCTTCAAATTCAAGATTTCTGATCTGGAGTTCTTTTAAAAGACCTTTAGGCTTCTCTCCTTTCATTAAACTTATGAGTATTTTCAAATCAATATAAGTGTCACTGAAAGGGAATCTTGTCCCCAATTCTCTACATTGATCTTCAATAATTTCCTTATCAAATCCGCCGAAACCCGAATAGATTCTGATCAGAGAATTGTATCTGTTCCTGATCCTTGAACAGGCTTCCTGAAAAGAGATTCCTTCTTTTTCCAGTTTTTCTGCTGTAATTCCGGTCAGCTTTGTACAATATTCGCTTACTTCGGATTTGTAAGGTTTTACGAAATAACTTCTTTTATCTTCGATGCTTCCATCAGCCATATTCAGCTTGCAGATTCCGATTTCAATAATTTCCCTTTCCTGGTTTTCAGGAGGCTTTTCGTCTTCCCAGCATGTAGCTTCTATGTCTATTACTGTAATTTTATCATACAAAAGCATTGTTTTAATTTTTAATTGGAAAAGTAGAAATTCAAAGCTTTGATCACACTTTTCACGTTGGTATTGGGATAAAATCCGGAACTGTTGATGCAATTGATTTCAACGATTTTCCAATCTTTATCCGTTAAACAGATATCCATTACAAAGGCTTCTTCAAGAGTAAACAACTGAATCATCTTTTTTGCAAAATCCAATCCGTCCTGTGAAACATTTTCTTCGAAAGGAGCATTATCATTAAATCTGTAGTAGCCACCATCCACAATTTGCCCACCAACGATCCAAAGCCTTGCTTCTTTTACAGTTCGCTTAGCTTCAGAAGTCTGAATTAAAGAATCTTCTGTAATTCTGTTGCCTGTATCTTCCAGTCTTTCAAAAACGAAATCCTTCCACTCTGATTCTGTAAAAACTTTTCCTGTGAAAATTTTTGCTTCATTGTATGGTTTAATGAATTTCTCTTCATCTTTTTCCCATTGTAATGTTTCAGAAATTTTATGAACAGAAACCTTATGATTCAACAGGTTTTCACCATAATATTGAGAGTATACCTCATACAAATGATTTCCACCATAAAAAGAACCGAGAAACCAGTCTGAATTTTGTTTTGCCAGTCTTGCAATCGTCACTGAACCATAGACAAAAACATCTTTTCTATCTGTTTCAAAGTCTATTTTATCTGCTGTTGGAGGAATATTAATGACATCGTAGTCAATATTCAATTCTTCCAGGGCCTCAAAAATTTTGTAATGATCCGGATCTAAATACACATTAGACTGAATTAAAAAATACATGGTTATTGGTTTTAATCTTTAATTTTTTATCTTGTTATACCATCATATCTGCACAATTGGAACTTGCGAAGGCAAAAGGTTTTGCTTTAAACACATATCCCATTCCAAGAATATATCCCATGGCATCTTTTAGTGCTACATTGGATTTAAAATCCGGATCGGTATTAATGTCTGCGTGTACCTCCATTTCCACTCCATAAGTGTCCAATACAGAACAGATTGCATAAGCGATTTCAACAGATTTGTTGACTTCATTCAGCATTCGTTCTTTGATACTGATGTTCTGTATTTCTCTTTCTTTCTGATAAAGGTAAACGCTCCTTTTCCTTCACGAATAAATACGACTGCCGTAGCATAATTAATAGCTTCTCCATATACATGAGAGTCTGATCCCACACATACTTTCAAACGGTGTCCGTTTGCTTGTTCGCGAATAATGGCTTCTTCTACCAGCTGTGCGATAGAGTGTTGGAAAATTTTTCCGTTCATATTCTGCCATGTTTGTTGTTGCGTTTCCATTTTTTCTACATACTTTAATTTATAATTGATAATGATTGTTGATAATTAATTGGTGAATGTTCAATAGTAAATTTTAAAATTGACCACAAAGCGGATTAGCTATTGACTATTCATTTTTTGCACTCCGAACCGGACTCGAACCAGTACCATCAGTTTTGGAGACTGAGATGCTACCATTACACTATCAGAGTAAATATTGTTAATTCATTAGGACTCGAACCTAAACATCAAGAATCAAAATCTTGTGTGCTGACCAATTACACTATGAATCAGATTTAAATTCATGAGTAATAAGTAATTGGTAATGAGTAATGTTAAAAGACAGTCAAGTATCAAAGATGACTCATTATATTACTTATCATTCATGTTTTTGTGGAACAGACAGGAATTGAACCTGTACCTTTAGTTTTTCAGACTAACGTGCACACCAAGTACACCACTCTTCCGTATTTTATGAGTAATGATGAAACTACTTTTCTATCATTTATTGCTTATTATAAAAAGTAAAAGGTTGTCTCTTTTTATTGACTAAAGATCTTCTGCGCTTGACAAACCTTTTCTCTTTTCTTTATTTGTGTGAATGGCAACTGGCCAATGTTTTTTTAAATCTGAACTTTCATGGTATTAAAATCAATTCAATATTGACCAGTTATTCACATCCAGTACTCTATAAGGGAATCGAACCCTTGTTTTCTGCTCGAAAGGCAGGCGTCCTTACCGTTAGACGAATAGAGCATTTTTTATAAGCAATAAGTAATGGGTGTTTAGTAATCTATCATGCATTACTTATTGTTCATTATTAAAAAAGAACAAGCTTGTCTTTAAATTTGCTTAACAAAAAGAACTTCTACGCTTGACAAGCTTTTCTTTCGAAAATTATATTGAGCATTTAATATTTTCTTTGACCTACTGACTAGGAATCGAACCTAAACAACAAGAGTATATTTCCTGCATGCTGCCATTACATTATCAGCGGTTGGGTGGAAGTAGTAGGATTCGAACCTACTCAGCAATGAAGCAACAGATTTACAGTCTGACCCGACTCTCCAACTTCGGCGTACTTCCGGATTTTTTCATGAGTAATTGATCATTCATTACTTATTGCTCATTATTGATAAAAAGAAAAAGCCTGTCTGTATTCTGTGTTTTGGCTTAAAGATCTTCTGCGCTCGACAGACATTTTTCTTTTATTAATAAAGGATATTTCTTTATTCTCATAAGTGATGAATACTTCTTTCTGATCCCTTACAATTTTACTTTGAGATGGCTATGGGATTCAAACCCACTCAGCTTACGCAACGGTTTTGCAGACCGCCCCGACTCTTCCGCTTCGGCGAACCATCAGATATTAATATGAGTAATTTTTAATGCCTATTATTCAAAAAACAAAGTCTGTCTATATTTTTGTTTGAACTTCTGCGCTTGACAGACTTTTATTTTTACCTAAAATTGTATTAATCATATTTTTAGTTTCTAACTGTTGATGATTGAGAAAGAAAAAGCTTGTCTGTATTTTTGTGTTTGATGTAAAGATCTTCTGCTCTTGACAAACTTTTATTTTCTCCTGAAACAATTAACATTTAGTTACTGCGATTCTGGAAAGATTCGAACTTTCAACTTCTGGTTTAACAGACCAGCGCTCTACCATTGAGCTACAAAATCTTTTGTACGGGAAGAGGGATTCGAACCCCCAGCGCCTTGATCCTAAATCAAGTGTGTCTACCGTTCCACCATTCCCGCGGCTTCTTTTATGAGTTATGAGTACTATTGAAAACTACGTTTCTGCATAGTATTACTCATTATTTATTACTTATTATGTCGTCTGGAAAGCAAGATTCGAACTTGCGACCTCCCGCGTCCAAGACGGGTAAACAACCACCGTTATCTTTCCAGCTTTGGGGTTCACTTCTGTTTCTTTTCCGGGAGACAGCCGGATTGAAAAGTTTCGATGAACCATTTAGTAATCCCAGAAAGATTTGAACTTTCAACCCCCGGTTTAAAAGACCGGTGCTCTAACCCATTGAGCTATGAGATTTTATCTTTGCGGTCTATGCGAGAATCGAACTCGCAGTGCCCAAGAGACAGTCGGGCAGGTTACCATTACCTCAATAGACCTTTTTTTGCGGAGAGCAAAGGAATCGAACCTTCACTACTGTCGTAGAACTCATTAGCAGTAAGCCGCAACAAACCAACATTTGCCTACTCTCCTTTTGTGACTCCAACAGGACTCGAACCTGTAACCCTGGGTTTAGAAAACCCATGCTCTATCCAATTGAGCCATGGAGCCATTTGCCACCTCAGAAGGACTTGAACCCTCAACCTTCGGGTCACTTCCGATACTCTACCTTTGAGCTATGAGATGAATTTGGGTATCTCCGGGGATCGAACCCTGTTCTCCGGTTCCACAGACCGACGCTTTACCAAATAAGCTAAAGAAACCATAAAAAAAGCGCCTCTTTTGGGAGGCGCTCGTTTATATTCTGACGTGAAAGATCATTAACTGACCCACGTATATAAGCACCTTTTATCCACAATTTCACTATCATAAGCACACACTCTCCCTGCCGGCTCTTGTCCGAATATTTCTGAATACTGATTGAGTATGTTATGAAATTGTTTCATTTTATTTTTGTTTTGCTTTTAAATTATTTTTTGTTGAATCCTGAAAACTTGTTGCTTTCAATTTTCGGTTGCAAAGTAAATATGATTTTTTCTAATCTGCAAATAAATTTTTAAATTAAAATATTGATAATCAATCAATTACATCTTATTTTTAGAGTAAGCGATTTCTGTCCGCACTATTTTGCGGATATCTTAATTACCTAAATGACTGTCTCTCATTGGGTTGTCTATCACTCTACTTTATTGTATTAAAATTGCATTGTTAATTAAAAAATTTTCATGTTTATGGTTATTTTTTTTCATTCTAAATAATTTCTGACCTAAAAAACAAAAAACGCCTCGATTTTTCGAGACGTTTCTGCTATATTTTGTTTAAATTTTTACGGGTTTACAGTAAATAATTTCCAAAGTCAGCACATTTCGCCTCATTCCATATCATCCAATCATACACGAATAATCCCAGTTTTGATGGGCTTTCGCATAGTTCTGCATTGATATGTGCTCTTTGTATTGTCATAATTTTCTGGTGCAAAGATAAATCTTTTTTGGTATTATTTTATAATTCTCGCAGAGAAGAGTAATAAAAACCCTGTACTCTAATCTCTTTTAACAGTTCAATTACAGAGGTTTGAAACTTAAAAACTTTATTCTTTTTCTTCATCTAGTTTTTCAAGTTGGATGAATAGTTCACCCTGATAATCATAAAGACTTTTGTGCTCTGATGTTGCAATAACTACGACTTCTTTAGCTTCCATTAATGAAAATGCAGGAAATTTTTCCTTAACATCATTTATGGCATATAATGGAGATCTTCCTTTTGATATTATTTCTTGTGCAATTTCAAAGGGATTTTTATTATCATATTTATATTGGAGATATTTAAATGTATTATCCATTTCATTCTAAGCTTTAGTTTCTAAACATTTTATTTCTTCCGGTTTTAAATCGCGAAATATCTTTAAGAATCACTTCATCATCGGGATTAAAATATTTCAGCTCGTTAACAATTTCAGAGCGGGCTTCTACTTTTTCTGCAATGATCTCATAGGCAATTTTCCTGGCAACGGGTTGCAATTTAGGATCTTTTTTAAACTCATATTTCATCGCTTCCAAGTAGGTCATCTTTTTGTAAGCCGGAGTTTTTTCATAAAGACTTTGTATTTCTGCTTCCAGACTTTTAGTATCAAAGATATTGGCAAAATAGTTATTTAAACAGTTAAAGGCATCTTTATCTTCTTCCCAGCCTTTTAATAATACTTTTTGGGCTTCTTCCGGTTTTTCCATTTTCTTCCGATAAACCAACGAAGCTTTTACCATCTGATTATTAGCGGCATAGTCGTCTGCTACCATTTGATAGTAGATATGAGCATTGTTCAAATCATTAATCTCTTTGTAAAGATCTCCTACTTTTTCTTTCTGCTCCATTTCTTTGTACAGATCAATGGCTTTTTTGTACTGTTTTGCTTTTTCATAGCAATTGGCGGCATCGGATTTACTTTTTAGTTTTTTAAGATATACTGCTGCTGCCTCGTTATAGAATCCACCATCTTCAAGGGTTTTTGCTCCTCTGTAGTAATCCTGCAGCAAGTTCATATAGACTTTTGCTGCTTTTTTGTACTCTTTTTCTGCAATATATTTCTGAGCAAGATCTTCGTATTTACTTCGTATTCTGTCAAAAAGAGAATTTTCAAGATAAAAGTTTCCGCCTCCAGCTCCGCCTCTTTTTTTTGAATTCTGTTTATTTTGTTCTTTATCTTTTAAAAAAGCAATAACCATAAGGATGATAAATGCTACTATTAAAAAGATCATCAAATTTCCGACAACACTCCAAAAACGTTCATGGAAAAGCTCTGCCACGATTCCGATGACTTTAAACATGGCCAACAATACAAAAGCGGCCATAAACTTGTCTATAAATTTCTGTTTATTCATCATCGTCAGAGTTTAAAATGGTTTTATCATCCCTGAACAGTCGGTAAAGCAGTAGCATCACTCCAATAGCAAGTACCCATACAAACCAGTTGTAGCCAAACATCTTAACCAAAGGGTAAAAAAGATACACCAACATAGCTACCAGGATGATGATCAAAAAGAATTTCACCCAGCCCGGAATATTATCACCACCAAGGTTCAATGATTTATTTTTAAATAGGAAGGAATATAATCCTACTGCTGCAATCATCAGGATCACCATATACAAAATATCTGAAACAGGGGTCTCTTTCTTCAGTGAATTCCCACCAGATTCTATGCCTTTTACTTTAGAATCTTTGATGGGTGACGGAGGTGATATCTCGGATAGATCAATGGTTCCGTATAATTTACCTAAGGAGTCCTGCATCAGTACCTGTTTCTTCTTTAACAGATACTTCACAACATCTCCATTCACTGGTTTCCCTCTGGTATATTGTTTTAAAGAGTCTGAAATTTTACGTTTCAGTACTTCACTTCTTTCCTTAATCTGTTTTGTTATTTTTTGGGTATAAATGGTTTTAAGGGAATCACGGCTTTGTTGTTCCTTGCTGCTAAGCTTTTGAATATCGTGACCAATGGCGTTTACCTCTCTCCCTCCTTTCTTTTTGTATTCTTCTTTTTCGTTTTTCGACTTACTTTCCTGCAGACCTGCATTCAATAGTTCATTGGAAAGACCTTTCCTTTGATCAAAATACATAGAGTCTATCTTCTGATCTATTTCAGATACGCCGGAATGAAAAGCAATCATATCTGAGGGCGCTTTTATTGCATCCGAAACAATCTTTCCTGAAGAAACAACATTTTCTTCCTGAAGAGGTTCATCTTTAGATGGTAAGGCTATTTTTAATACAATAGCAATGACAATAACAGCCCAAAATATCCTGCGGAAGTTTCTTGTTCGCGCACTTTCTTGTTTGCTATTACTACCACCTCCAAATAATCCTTCCAGCCAGGTAAATTTAGCAAATCCATTTCCTCTGGAAGTCCCCATAATGTCTAAAGGAATTCCTAATTCGATGGCTCTCTCAGGGTATTTTTCAATGTATTTTAAATATTTTTCAATTTCTTTTTTATTTCCGGCCATTACTTTCTTCAGATCGAATGGCAGATTGTTGATCCATTCTTCTTCTGTTTGAGGTTTCTGTAATGCTTCAAGCATCTTTTCATCATCCATCTCAACCGTATAGCTTTCTATGGTTTGTGGAATTTTAACCCCATTCAAAGGTTTTCTGATGGTTGCTGCCATTTTCTCCGGTTCCTGAATCAGATCAATCCAATTGATCTGTTCTGATAATTTTACAAACCCAAATTCAGGATGCATGATGAGTAAGTCTGAACCTATTTTTTCCCAGTCCTCATGATTAATCTTTGGATAAAACGTGGTATTTTCCGGAATAAAGAATTGGTTATCCACAGATTGGAAATACGCATTTCTTCCAATTTCTTGTGGGGCATGATCCTTAAATACAAGAAAGCATCCATATAGAACATTGGGTGTATTATCTGGAATGGCAAAGGACTTTACCTGCTCTATATTGATTCCCAGTATTTCCATTTCCTGAAGCCATACCAGTGGTGAAGAACCTTTTATTAAAAGTCCTTTTTTAGGGTATATATTCTTTGGGAAAGGTTTTATTCTAAGCTCCATAATCTAAAATCTGTTCTATGAAGGGCTTTAAATATTGATAATACATTTCTTCTATAGTTCTCACCTTCAATAAAGTTTGTTCCGGAAGGTAATATTCTGACCCACCAAATTCTGTATAAGTAGCAAGAGCAAGGAACCCATAGGTTGTAGTAGGTATATAAAATTCCTCAATTCCTTTGTTACTGCTCCTGAATGTCAGCATTCCGCGGGAATCTGCAATAACTTCGCTCCCATCAGGGAAGGTGTATTTATTTTTATTTTGTTCTGCTAATATTTTGATCTCAAATCTGTTTTTATAGAGATTCAGGGTATTTTCATATACACTGCTTATTTCACATCCTGAAAAAACAAGATTATGATGGGTATTAATTCCAATTTTATTGAAGTTCCCAATGATTTTCAATCCGCTTCTATTCAGTTTGGACACTTCTGTATTGACTTTTGCTATATTTTTATCCAGATCATAATATTTGTTATCAACAGGTTCTACAGAGATATTTCCTTCAATATTTATTTTATACAATAGGCTATTATCAGGCTGATGCAGATAAAAAGACTGATCAAAATAAATGAGTTCATAGTCATCCGGAATATTCAATCCGGTAACATTGATATCAGAATATTCTTTGGTATTCAGGTTGAGTTTAGAGACTAATTTTATGGAAGATTGATATTGACAAAGAATAAAGTGTTTTTGTTTATTTTTTGCCAGAGCAAACTGCCCGGTTGGCTTTACAGAAACATCTTCGATCATAACTTCACAACCATGATAGGTTTCATAGTATTCATAGGAATGTCTGTCATAATAATTATCAGAAAGATACGTTTTCAACAATTGTTTTTTTGAACTCAGGATAAAAAATTCACCTTCGTACAAAAACTGAGCAATCTTATTGACAGGAGTTGGAAACAAAATCGGATAATTCAACGGAAGATCGGTTTTCTTTCCATTTGAATTGTTTTCTGTCTTTTTCTGCTGTGGTGGATTGGCCCACAATTCATGAAGAGGAAGTTTTATTTTCTGGATATGCTTCCGTGCTCCTTTATCGTGCTTATAAAAGTTTATTTCTCCATCTGAGGTTGTAGCTACCAAAAATTTAAGTTTATTTCTATTCTGATGAATAACTCGTTGGATTTTTTCGTCTTCAAGGTTTTCTTCATGGGTTATGAAAAATACTTCAATATCTTTTTGAGGATACTCTTCATTAAAAAACCTATCCAATGCTTCTGAAGCTTCCAGCACGGGGCTTACCTGATTAAGGTTTTCAATTACGGTTTCTACTTTATTCAGAGAAATGGGAATTGCAGCCTGTCCCAGAGCCATCACTTTACATTCTGAATGGGCTTTAGGATGTTTTATGATAGCTATCGCTGATGCGAAGGCCAATACTTTTGGGGTACCCCAGTTTCTAAGGGAAGTATCAATAAGGATAATTCTTTCAAAAATATTTTCTTCGGGCGGTATTTCCCTTTGAATATATAAAGCTTCATTATTCGCTACACGATTCATGAATACCTCATCTTCATTAGCAAATTCCGACAGAAGCATTTTATGAAAATCCCCTTTATTAGTCATATCAGAAACTCCCCCAATAGGTTGTTCTCCAGGGGAAAGATGACGCATTGGAATTTTAAGTCCGCTCCAGATCCTTTTAATCAAACTTCCTACCTGAAATGTTTTGGGTTCTTCAACTAATTCTCGGATAAAGTCTTTGGCTGTATCTGCAGTAGTTTCTTCCTCTACAATTTCATCATTCAGTTCTGGTTCTTCAATAAATCCTTTCATCGCATCAATGATGGATTGTGTGGTTGGAAATCTGTCATTAAGATCCAAAGCTTTAAATCTCTGCTTAAAGCGGATGACCCAGCAGACTTTTTTTCTGCACTGGCAACAAGTTCATGAGCTCTTTTGTAATAGATTTTCAAGTTAAGGTCCGCACTTACAGAAGATATTGTATTATGGCTATCTCTAAATAAAGTCTGTAACAGTACAATCTTGTTCTGTTTTTGTTTGTAAACTTTAGGAAGTGCTTTTATCTTATCAAGAAATTCAATCTCTTTTTCTGCATTAAATTCAAAATTTCCAACACTATACAATTTTGTGGTATGTCTTAAAGGGCTTGCAAAATCTGTATATCCTTCCTGCATGGCATATAAGACCATCAATAAAGCGCCGAATGGAGGCCATCCCTGGGGTTGAAGTTCTTTAAGAATTTCCATGACATAAGGCCTATAAGCAATTGCCCCTACTCCTGGAATGGAGAGGAGGTTGTTATTGTTATATCCGGAATCTCCGGGAACATCTTCATCGGTTTTCCATTCCCAGAAATAGTTTTCATAGGACTGGAAATAGGCCTTTAATTCCATTCTCTTGATTTTTCAGTGAGACGAAACGAGCTTACGGACAGGGGTCGGAAATCTGTTTTCTTTATTGGAAGATAGTTCCCATTTACATCCCATAACAGCCATTCGTCTGACTTTTTATTATATTTTTGCTGTAAAAATGTACTCAGATTTTTAAACTCAAAATCAAAACCGGAAGGCAAAAGATGTCCGTCTTTTGTCCAGTATGTTTTTCCCGGTAGACTTAATAATGGCAATCCTAAAAATAAAGCTTTATCTTCCATTACAACCCATTCTATTTTTTCCAGTCTGAATTTTGGTAATGCTACCATACTTTCTTTGATGTCTTGGATTTTGGCTATCAAAGCAATAACCGGATGTTCTTCATTGCTTTCTTTTAATTTGATCGAGACTTTTTCACTGATTCCAAAATAATTTTGGTTGGATGCCGGAAAAGTAAGTCTCAATGCCTTATCAATAGGCATCCAAAGCAATGCTGTGCTCATTTTTTTACTGGGAACCAAGGCTCCTTTTTTAAATAAAAGGCCATCCCGAAGTTCGTACAGCAAAAAGTTAGGCAACTGATGAAGCTCTGAAGCTGATGCCTGTTCATCTGTAAAACCTCTGAGCCATATGATTTCATCATCCGTTGCGATCTGAACATTTTTCCAGTCTCGTATAGAGCCTAGATAATCTTCATCGGCGCGGGGAATTTCGGCCCAGAATTCTTTTATATTGTCTGAAGAATTTTCTGCCATAAGCTTTCAATTTCTTGCTGAATGTATTGTTTCTGTTCAGGGTTTCTGATCCAGTCACATCGTGTCTGAAGGTACCTTAGTTTATCTTTGATCACGTTTTGCTCTTCAAAACTTAACTGTCCCTGATTCCATTTATCTACCAGTATTTTCACATCTTTCATCACCTCTTCCGGATTGGGGGTTTTGTTATGCATGGCCTGCGGATGAGAATTCGGATGATCGTCTTTCTCAATGGTTCGGTTGATGATTCCTTCCAGAATTTCAATTTGCTCTTCTGTATCCCAGATATGTTTTAGAACCCAAAGGTCTGAAAGAACGGCTTCATTTCTTCCGCAAATCAAGGCACTTGCAGCGATGAGGTTCTGAAGCTTCACGGCTCTACGGTCGGAAATGGCAATTCCTGTGTTTCGCAAGCTCATAATGGTATTCAGATATACTTCATAGATTGGTTTTAAATCTACTGTCCGGCACAGGTTCTGAAGTTGTCTGATCTGATCAGCATGAATTTCCGGAATTGCTGTTTCTTCTTCATTTTCCAGTTTTCTTCCTGCTAAAAGCACTTGTTGTAAGAGCTCCGGCTTTACATAATCTACATTAATTCTTATCAGAAAACGATCGAATAACGCATTCAAAGCTTCATCTTCCGGAAGTACATTACTTGCCCCTACGAACATCAAAGCAGGCAAATGTTTGGTTTCTTTCCTCTTTTGAAGATCTTTTCATTAAGAGCCATTAAAAGTGAATTCAAGATAGCGGAATTAGCATTGAAGATCTCATCCAGGAAAACCATGGAAGCTTCAGGCATCATTCCTTCGGTATTGGTCAAAAGTTCACCTTCTTTTAATTTTCTGATATCAAAAGGCCCGAATATTTCATTCGGTTCTGTAAAACGGGTTAACAGGTACTCAAAGTTCTTTCCGTCTTTTACGGTTTTGGCTAAGGTTCTTACAATAGCTGACTTTGCAGTGCCGGGAGGGCCATATAAAAAGGCATTCTCTCTTGCCAAAAGACAAATTCCCAACAGATCCACAACGTCATTTTTACCAACAAAGGTATCTTTAACATAGTTCAAAACCGTATTGAGTGTACTAATATTCTGTATCATTGATTTTCCTCAGTTATTATTTTTAATTCTCTCCAGAATGCTTCTTTATGCATTCCAAATTCTGCGATAAGTAGTTTATTGATAAATGGAATCTCTGCCAGTTGATAGTCTTTCTTCTCTACAATCCTTTCCATGTATAATTTCCGGTATGTTTTGTCTTTCAACTCTTCTTCCCAGTTCACTTTTTTCAGATCAAGATCATGTCCAATCCCTGAATAATGGAATTCTGTAAGGATCTCTTCAAGTATCTTAATGAGTGGATCTTCCGGATCTATTGAATTCAGGGCACTCATCACTTCAGGTAGAAATCTTAAGGATAAATCGGCAGATAAAACAGAAGAAATATCTTTTGTTCCTTTAAACTTCGGAATAAGGTTTTCAAGATTATAGGCTGTATTTTCTCTTATTAAATATAATTGAGCACTATGATACAGCACTTTTGCCGCCCAAACAGCTGTTGTTTTATTACATATTAACTGATCGGACAGAAATTCAAGTCTTTCTTTTTCAAATTCTGCTTCAAAATATTCTTCTGCTTCCTTCTCTTCATTGGAAGAAATAGTCTGGATATTGGAAAACAGCGTGATGCATTCATTTTTCCTTAGCAAAAAGATTGTATCTAAAAATGGTGATTTGGTTTCCATCATGTAACAAAAATAGAATTATTTCGTTGAGAATAAAACTTTTGAAGAGAGGATTGATATTAAATTATGCTGCTGATGGGAAAATGCAGTTTTTAAGGCTTCGAGTGGCGGATTTTTACTTTGAAACTTGTATGTTGGGAAACGACGCTAAGGCGCAAAACTTTTTATTTTTGATGCGTTTTAAGACGCTAGGATTTTATCTGCGATAAAATTGTATGCTGCTAAATAATTGCCACGGATAAACGAATAAAATCATAGTGTATTCTTTATAAAAATCATCAACAAAACTCTGTTATTCTTGTTGAAAATCTTCGATTTTATTGCGTCTTAAAAATAGTATATTATTTAAAAAACTTAGCGCCCTTGCGCTTTCCAACAAGTTATTTAGTTGCTCGCAGATCGCACAGATTTCGCAGATGTTTATGGTTAAATAATTGAGATTGTTATTCATTGAATGATGATGAAAAAAAGGATGGTGTTGGGAAACGCTAAGGCGCTATTCTTTTCCTTTCAACACGTTTTTAAGGCGCTAGGATTTTATCTGCGATAAAATTTATACTGCTAAATAATTGCCACGGATGCACGGATTATTGTATAGGATGTATAAAATCTATGTTTCTATGTGGTAATATTTTTTAACCACATAGAAACATAGAAAATTGTATATAAAACCTTATATAATCATATAATTTACTGGAAATTTTTGTTTTTATTGTGCAAAATACGTTTCAAAATATCTTTGTACTTAGTGTTTTTCAACAATAAAATTTTCCTCAAAAGAAAGAGATTGCTTCGTCGCTAGCGCTCCTCGTAATGACAGTTTAGGCTACAATTTCAATGATGTTGTTTTCCGGATCAAGAATGACGCTTTCATAATATCCATCCCCTGTTGTTCTGGGTTCACCAGCGATTGTATACCCATCTTTTCTTAGAATCTCTGTCAGCTCATTTACTTTTTCCTTACTTTCTACTGAAAAGGCAATATGAATGATCCCAAACTGTTGGAATTCGTAGGAATTACTACTTTCTCTAAGATCTGGTTTGTTCATGATTTCAAGGCGGCTGCCATTCTCAAAGCTGAGGAAATAGGATTCAAAATTTTTGATTGGATTGATGTATTTCTCATTGGAAACTGCTCCAAAATATTTCTCGTAAAATGCTCTGGATCTTTCAAGGTCTTTTACCCAGATTGCAATATGTTCTATTTTCATTTTTTAAATTTTAAGAATATTGCAAAAGTAACAGCCTGCAGTAAGGTATATCCGCTCTCTGTTATTCTATCTTTGTTCTGTATTTACTTGTTTTATTTTTGTTACAAAAAGATCAGCAAAAGCAAAGATTCTAATACTCTGGTTCGAAAGACCTCAACAAAATACTTATATACAATTATTTACCCATGATTTTCTTATAAAATGGCTTCATCATTTCAATTATCACAATCATGAGGTCAATATAAAAGTTATTATCTTTGTGCCATTCAAAATAAAATTATGAGTATTCACATCAGTGCAAAAAAAGGAGAAATTGCTAAAGTAGTATTGCAGCCGGGGGATCCGCTTCGTGCACAGTATATTGCTGAAAATTATTTAGAAAATGCAAAACTGGTAAGCAAAACAAGAGGTATTTTTTATTATACAGGTCTTTATAAAGGTAAAGAAATCACTGTAGGAGCCAGTGGAATGGGATTCCCTAGTATCGGGATCTATTCTTTTGAGTTATATACAGAATATGAAGTAGATACTATCATCAGAATCGGAACATGTGGAGCGTACAATACAGACCTTAAGCTTTTTGATATTTTAAATATTGAAAATGCAGCCAGCGAAAGTACATATGCTAAATATGCATGGGGAATTGAAGAAGACATCCTTCCTCACCAAGGGAATATCTTCAATACAATCAATGAAACTTCTAAAGAATTATCTTTAGATGCTAAAGCAATTAATATCCACAGTAGTGATATTTTCTATAGAAAAGATCCTAATACTCCTGAAATTGCAACAAGATATAACTGCCCGGCGGTAGAAATGGAGGCTTTCGGATTGTTTGCGAATGCTCAGCACTTAGGTAAAAATGCAGCTACTATTCTAACAGTAACTGATATTATCCCAACTCATGAAAAAATTTCTGCTGACGAAAGAGAAACAGCTTTGAAACCGATGATGGAATTGGCTTTAGAGTCTGCTATCAAGAGTTTATAAGAAAAGGATAAAAGGCAAATTTGCTAATTAATCTTTCAACAATATAATGAAAAAGAGCTTTACTGCATCAGTAGAGCTCTTTTTTATAGTCTGAAAAACTTCTCGGCAGTTTCTGTCGTTTCATCGGCAACTTCTGAAATGCTGATCTTCTTCAGATGGGCAATCGTCTGTGCCACATAAGGAAGAAATGAGGGTTCATTTCGTCTGTTCTGCATTCTCGGCATATTCTTCGGAAGCATGAAGGGTGCATCGGTTTCAATCATCATTCTGTCCAGAGGAACATATCGGATCACTTCTTCTAAATGTTTAAATCTTTTTTCATCGCTGATCGCTCCGGTAAAGCCCAGATAAAATCCTTTATCCAAATATACTTTTGCTTCGTTTAATGTTCCGGTAAAACAGTGTACCACTGCTTCCGGTAATCGGGAAAGATAATCATCTGTAATTTCATTAAACCTTTTAAAAGCTGACCTTTCGTGAAGGAAAAGAGGTTTATCAACTTCTATTGATAATTCTAATTGAGCTTTATAGCATTTTTCCTGAACAGGTCTTGGAGAAAAATCCCGATCAAAATCCAGTCCGCACTCTCCTACTGAAATGACGTGATCCTTTTTCAATAATTTCCTCAACTCGTTAATACTTTCATGATTGAAAGACTTTGCATCATGCGGATGAATTCCCGCTGTTGAAAATAAGACATCAGGATAATCTTCTGCTATTTCTGCTGATTCTTTGCTTCCACGAACGCTTGTTCCGGTGAGGATCATATAGTCTACTCCATTATCTAATGCACGATTAATAATTTCTTCTTGTTCATTGTAGAACTGTTTATTGGTCAGGTTAATGCCAATATCAATGTATGTATTCATTTGTTTTAAATTTTTATGTTTATTTAATCAGGCTGGAAGATGGGAGCCTGAAGATGGAAGTTATGAAAGTCATAACGAACGGCTATTACCTTTTTTATCAGACTTTTAGTCGTAATATTCCTAAAAGCAACTTCCAGCTTCACTCTTCTGGCTTCCAGCCTTTTAATTTTATTTTGCCCGGGTTACAATTTCCCAGTTTTCGTTTTGTTTAGGATTAGATTCTTTTGTCATGACAAGTCTGAAGTTGAGCTCCCCTTTGTTCTTATTAGTAAAAATATAAAAGGACAGATTCCCTGCTTTAACCTCATCCTCCGAAATTTTATGAGTCAGGTAATAATTTTGAATAACAGAAAGATCTTTCTGAAGATATTCATTTGTATTTTTAGCTAAAAAACTCAGAAACTGTTTGCTTTTCTCTCCAATAGATTTCAGGCTTGTATCTGCAGTCTCATAAGTTCCTTCAAAAATAATCACCAGATTATCACATCCTGACAATTCTGCTGAGGCTTCAAAACCATTTGATCTATATTTTTCTTCTATGGTTTCGGTATAATTGTGTCTGTCTATACTTCTATGTTGTTCAGCACTCGGATTAAAGATTTTTTTATCTTTCCATTTCGCAAGGGAACAACTGGTGAGATAAGATTCTTCGAAGACATTTCCATCTTTATAGATAAAAGAAAGTTCTGTAGATTCCAGACTGTCTATTGGTTTATCGTACGAGCGGTAGTTCTGTTGTGCTGTAGCTTTCAGCTTTCCGCCTTCATAGGAGATTCCGTCCAGAACATTGTATGAAAAAGGAGCTGATTCCTGTATTTCATGCCTTTGGCTGATTGTATGGTCTTTTCCCATGATAATATATAAAATCTCAGAATTGGTATTGGCATTTCCGCCCAACATTCCTTCGGAGTTTCTTTCTATAATATAGTCTGTGATTCCGTCATTATTAAAATCATCAGAAGCTATTTTATGGAAGGTCACGGTATATGGATCTTCATCATTACGAAAAGAAACCGTATAATTTTTATAATCTATTTCTTCAGGTTTCTCATTGCCTACTTCTTCGTCCAGCAATACTTTCAGAATGTCAAAGTCTTTTTGTGATTCTGTATTGGGAGCAGCTTTTACAGCAGTTAATGAATCTTTCTTCTCAACAGGCTTTCCGTTTTCTTTTCCTTTACAGGAGAACAATACCCATGCAAACGCTGAAAGTAAAATATATTTCATAAGCTATGATGTATAGGTTTTAATTTATTTTTAAAAGAAACAGACAGGGATCGAACCTGTGACTCTCCATCATTCTGGTATGCTTTTCCAATTAAGCTACTGTTTCTTATTTTATATTTCCACCTCTAAAAATCCGAAATATTCGGCTGGAGTAAGAGCTCTGGAAAACCCTTGGGGTGTTATTTCTTTTTTCAATTCACAAATTAAAATATTTCCCTGTCTTTTCAGGCATTTGATGTGAGGAATTATATTTTCATGAATTCTAAAGGTTGATGCAGCAGCTGTAAGTGCATCTCCATTATATTCTTTTTCTATCCAGTGCCAGTGCTCTTTTTCTGTAGAAGAACATGAACATTTTAAGACATAAGAATAACGTTCCGTATTCCAACTATTTAAAGATCTTAATGCAATATTATCGAGTTCATAAAGTTCGTAACAATTGATTCTTTTTATCTGTACCTTATTTCTCTGTTCGTCATATTCATGATGAACCAACTCTATTTCTTTTTCGCTGATCTTTGTTTTCTGAAAATGTCTCATCACAATACCGGCATCTGCATACAGGAAACATAATGCCTGAAAATACCGATCTTTTGAATGAAGGAAGTCTTCAGCAGCTACAGGGTCTACCATATCCCAAAGCAGATCTATTTTCTCCAGGATTTCAGCGAAAAGAGGTGTTTCATAGTTTTCCCATTTTGGATATTCCCGGATCATAAAGCTTTGAAAACTGTTATATTTCAATTTAAGAACAGCAATAAACTTCCTGATACTATAATGCTGGCACTTCTCTATAAAATAAAAACCATTCTTTGAAATGATGAATATATTTTTGGTAAGGTACAGCCATTCGTTAATTTTAAAATAAACATTGTCTGCCAAATATTCCATATGTTCATCTTTATCATATAAATAGTCTTTAATCCTTTTCAGTGCCGGAAATGAGTATGAAGGTTTTATCACGTGCCCACCCCATCTTCCGAGATATTCCAAAGATTTTAAATCTACATTATGAGAAGGCCCTTTCCCTGTGATACGTTTCAGTTTATCAAAACTCCCTTCAACATATCTGTTGATAATGATATCTCCTACTTCTGTAAGGTTGCCTGCTATGGTTTGATTAGTATTCAATAACCCTGTTACTTTTTTCAGTTCTGGAAGGTGACAAGTTTCAGAACCATAATTATTAAAATATCCATTTACTTCAGTCAGAACAGGAATATTGGCCGCAGAATGCATCCCTACCATAATACTTCCCGATCTTTCCAAAAGAGGTAAAGACACATAGGAACTATTTTGAAGAGTAATGTTCTTACTTTGCACCAGCAGAGGAAAGAATGCTTTTGTTTTTTCAAGGTTAATGTTCCCCATCATTTTTTTCAGTCTTGAAAAATCATGTGTAAAATGAAAACCGTCTTTATCCCTGCATTTAATACTGAGATCACTTTGAACAATTTCAAGATTGGGAAAAGAAACATTCTTACCCAGAACATTGATCTTCCCGTAGATTTCCCGATTCTGAACCACGATATCATCACCAAAAATATCGACGTTAAACATCCCATTTTCCGGAAGCTGATCTGCTTCATGCTGATGGTAAATAAGAATAACATCGTTTCTCTTCTCCAATTTCTGATTTCCAGCAAAAACCTTCGCCTTTTTTAAAGAAATACTTCCGCCAATATTTTTCAGATTTTCAAAGTTGAAATCAATGATGCATTTAAAATGTCCTTTTACCGTTTCCAGTTGATCTATTTCTGCCTGACAATGGAGTGTAAAGTTCTCATCAACGGTTTTCAATTGGGGTAAAGAGCAGTTTTCAGCATCTACAGAAAGTGAGCCTTTTACCTTTACCAGATTCGGAAAATGGCAATTTGATCCACGCAACACAAGATTTCCATTAAGCTCATCAATATTCCATGTAATATGTCCGGCATATACCTCAACTGTACTCTCTTGGGTAGGATCTATACCCTGAAGGTCTTCTTCAGAGAAAATCTTATATTTCTGTATGGGATCAGTAGTAATATGCATTTTTCATGATTTTTGAGATGGGATTATATTCTTGCTGAACGTATTTCACAAAGTATTCACTTTCGATCTGTAGTGGCTTTTCTTCTTTATGAAATACCAATGCATCTCCTGAAACTTTAAAGGTTTCCGTACTTCCGTCTTTATCTATCATTCTGATGTCTGAGGCTTTTAAAAGATGTGGATTTCCTGTATTTTCCAGACAGTATTCTTTGTAACTTTTTGTGTTTTTATAATAAGCAGGAGCTTCCTTTTTAATCTGTTCAGATTCTTCCTGAGGAAGCGAGTTTTCCGGAATACTGTTAACATCAGTTTTCTGTATTTCATTCTCTAAGAGAGGGTTTTCTCCGGAAGTCTTATTTGTAAAAAAGTTGATTATTTTTTTCAACATCGTTTTTGCTTTTAGGCTCAGATCATCTCTGAATGATAAGGCAAAGTTATTCCACAATAACGCAATCTTTTTGCGTAGTAGAAAAAATATGGGTTGAAGAGGTTTGAAGAGGTTTGAAGAGGGAATTTATGAAGGTTATAAAAGTAATTCTATTTCTTTTTTATCTTCTTAAAAATAGTGTATAAAAAGATGATAAGAATTTTCACGGCAAAAAGTAACGTCCAACCTCCTTCTTCCAGCTTCTAAACATTTTTTATTCATTGATAAACTTTTCCAGAAATCCTATCAGCTTTTTTCCGCCGTAATTCCAACGGATTCCGTGGCCTTCTTTTTCTCTGACTTCAAAAACAAGCTCATGCTTATAGTGAAAGAAGACATTCCACCAGGTTTTATTGTCTAAGATATATTGGATTTTCTGCATTACTTTTTCTTGTTTTTGCTGGTTATTTCCTTTGACTTCGCCCCAGAAATCATCTTCCGTTCTTCCGGTATGCTTTTCCCAGGCACGTTGGGCAATGGTCATTTCTTCATTAAAAGGTTCCTTGCAAGCTTCAATCAAAACTGAAGTCAACGGTGGAACTGCACTTTCATCACAAACACTGGCTGAAGTGAGCCTTTGTCCTAAAACAATCAGCCAATTTTCAAATGGAATAGCTTCCAGCTGTTTTGCCTTCACCTCATCTGTATCATGAGTACTGAAAATGGTGATAAATTGATTAAAAACATCTTCTCTTTTAATAGTAACTTCTTCATTAAAATAAGGGAGCTTCCACTCCAGAACGTTATCCTGAAACTTTTGAATATTCTCCGACAGAGTTTTTAAATGTTCTTCTGCCAGAATAGCCTGATATTTTCCCTTCCAGATATCTGAGATTAAAGGAATATACTGTTCAAACGTATTCATCATAACACTGTATCAGATTAACAAACAAATTTTCTTCTTTGATAAGGTATCCAACAAGATTGAACCAATCTTGACAATGATCCAGAATCCAGGCATCTGAAGAAATAACAGTAGCTGAACTTTCTGCAAGAAATTTATCCGGATTATATTGTAATTCCGCTTCCCAGTTAAGCTGATTTTCAACCGCAAAATTAAGAACCATCTGTTTTATTCTTCCACTATTGGAAACTGGCTGATCAAAGATCCAAACCAACTTCTGAATCTGGCTTTTTTGAAAAAATGCAGCGATAAGTTCTATCGCTCTCAAGGTTTGATTCACCCGCTTGTAGGTTCCATGAACACCGGAAAGATCCCGGAAACAGTTATCAACTCCTTCAAAAATATAGGCTTCTGACAACAGACTTTCCAGCAGAATCAACACATTAAAGCCATCAAGATAAAGAGTTTTGTCTTTCAAATCTGAAATATCCAGCTTTTTCAATTTTCTGTTATGAATTTGCCCTTCTGATGCTGAAGCTCCACGCAAGACTTGTATCTGTCGTGTTTTTAATCGGTATCTGTTTCCTACAAGATCAGACGCTGCTTTTTCTGCATATCCTCTTGTCAACAGAAATTGCATATCCTGAACAGCCAGTCTCAGTTTGCTGATCTGCTTTTCTGAACCGAACAATGTATCGTCACCTGTATTTCTTCCCCGGTTTCTGTTATTCATACTCAAAAATAGAGTTTTTAGAGATAAGATTCTTTACAATGACCTTCTAATGCGGAAACTTTAAACACTAATATCACTAATGTTTTTCACAAATGACACAATTGATATTGCATACAGAATATATCCACTAATGTCTAAAAGAAAAGATTAAAAAAAATAATTAACCACAAAAGGTACAAAAGATGTAAACACTTAAGGGATTTTAAGGTAAAAAATTTGGGCATAAAAAGCACACATAAGTTTTTGAAAATCTTTGATTTTCATATCCGCAATCATCTGCGAAATCTGTGTGATCTGCGAGAGACTTTACGATCTGCATCTTTATAATCTGTAAGAGAATAGTTTTTTCCTAAGGCAGTTTGTTGTACTTTTATAGGAAATGCACAAAGCTATGAAAATAAAGAACTCGTTTTTGTTTGTATTACTATGCTTCATTTTTTGTCTGTTAAGCTGTGAAAAGAAAACGAAAGAAAAGATCATTAACCTTACAGGTCTTGGTAAAAGCCAGGAAGTTCTGAAGACTCTTGATAACTTTGATAAAAACACTAAAACAATTCATGTACTTGTTGCCTTGTGTGATAATAAATATCAGGGAATTGTTCCGGTTCCTGAAAAAATAGGAAATGGTCAGGATCTTGATCAAAACTTATATTGGGGAGCCGCTTATGGAGTTCGAACATACTTCAAAAAGAGCAAAGACTGGAAATTTTTAAAGACCGAAAAAAAGGATTCAATAAGAATGGAAAGACTTATTTTCCAACATACTTCAAAGAAAAACTATTATCTGGTTGCCGATGCTTATGATGGACAATACATCAAAAACTGCACAAAAGATTTTTTCTATAGCAATTCGGGACAAATGAAGGATGTACTTCTCATTAATAATACCAAAATCGGACTTTACGGAAATGCTAAACTTGTGTCTTATGTAGGACATGACGGATTGATGGATTTCCAACTGTCTGAATCTTTTAAAAACACAGATGGACAAAAAAGGGATTGTATCATTCTGGCCTGCTATAGTAAACGATTTTTCTCCCCATTATTACAGGAAACCAAGTCTAATCCACTAGTTTGGTCGAGCCATCTGATGGCTCCTGAAGCTTATATTTTACATGATGCTTTAACGGGATATATCAATAGTGAATCAGGGGAACAGATGAGAAGCAGAGCAGCACTGGCGTATTCAAAATATCAGAAATGCAGTGTAAAAGCAGCAAGAAGTCTCTTGGTGACAGGCTGGTAATATCATATTATCTAACTGAATGTACTATTGGTTATATTTTTTACAACAAAAGAGATGTTTTATACAACAGTTTTATTATTTAATAGGAATAAGTTTGCAAAGACTTAAAAAAATACCCTTATGAATACACTGAAAAAATTATGTTATTTGTCTGCAGCGATACTTTTATCAGCTCCTTTCGTTTCATGCTCCAGCGATGATAACGAAATTATTATTGAGCAACAGACTCCCTCGCAGATTTTATCTTCTACTCCATGGGAAACTACAGGAGCTAAGGATAAAAATGGTGCTAATGTAGCCTTAACGGATGCTAGCGTAGCTGGTTATGTAGGATTTGCTTATTTCAAAGCAGATGGAAACTTTGCTATTTACAACTTAACCGATGTATTAAGATCAAGAGGAACATGGTCTGTAGATGCTCAAGGAAAAACAAGAACAATTGCTTCTTTAAATCCAGATGGAACAACTATTTTCACTCGTGATGTTGAAATTCTTGTTTTAAACAGAAATGAGTTCACATACAGAATCCGTCCTAATGCTGCCGATCCATCTGTTTATTATGATATTATCCATACTAAAACGGCTCATACAGAACCTAAAAACGGACAGCTAACGTTAGCTTCTACTCCATGGAAAACCACAGGTGCCAAGGATAAAAGCGGGACTGATGTAGCTTTAGACAATGCAAGCGTAGCTGGCTATGTAGGATATTCTTACTTCAAAGCTAATGGAACGTTTAAAATCTTCGGACTCAATGATGTCCTAAGATCTCAGGGAACATGGACTATTTCTCCTGATGGAAAAACAAGAACACTTGTTGCTTTAGATGCTAATGGTAATGTACTTTTCACTCGTACTGTGGATATTCTTGTTCTGAACGAAACTACATTTACCTACAGAATTACCCCTGACTCAACTAATCCATCTGTATTTTATGATATTATTCACACAAAGGATTCTCACAAAGAACCTCAGTAGTGATTATTTTTTGATAATAAGGAAAACCTGCTCAATATGGGCAGGTTTTAATTTTCTTCGCTAAGTATATTTGTTTTATTCTACCAGTATTCTTCCCACCATTTTTTCCAAGTTACATTTTCTAATTGATCGAGATCTACTTTTTCTCCTATAATGGGTAAAGTAATCGGCTGATTATTGTCTTCTGCATTTTTAGCGGCCAATTCTATCGGTTCAAACCATGCGTGCTGTGCTAATTTGAATTTTGAATGATGGACAGGGATAAAGTTTTTGGCTTTTAATTCTTGTACTTCTCCAATAAGCTGATCCGGTAATGTGTGAATGTATGGCCATTTTTCATTGTATTGTCCACACTCCAGTACAGCAAGATCAAATGGTCCATATTTATTTCCAATTTCGGTAAAGTGGTTTCCATAGCCACTATCACCGCCCAAAAATAGATTTTTAGTTGGGGTCTTCAGGACGAAGGAAGTCCAAAGAGAAATATTCCTGTTCAGCAGCCTTCCGGAAAAATGTCTTGCAGGGGTAAAAGTAATTCTAAAACCATCGGCAATATCGATGCTTTCCCACCAGTTTTTTTCAATGATTTTTTCAGGTGTCCAATCCCAATATTCAAAATGCTGACCTGTTCCCAATCCACAAATTACTTTTCCTACTTTATTTTTTAATGCCTGTACGGTTTTGTAGTCCAGATGATCCCAGTGATCGTGAGAAATCAATAGAAAATCTATATCCGGCATATGCTCTGATTTGTAATAATCTGCTCCCTGAAATGCTTTTATAGATCCAGGCATTGGCGAAGCATTGCCACTAAAAACAGGATCTATAAGGAACTTTTTACCATCAATCTGCATAAAATAGGAGCTGTGCCCAAACCATACCAGAATATTTTCTTCCGGAGAAAGGTTCTGTAAATCTGTGACGATAAAAGGAAGAGCTGATTTTGGCGAAGTATTTTCTACTTTACATAAACTATTAAAAAGAGCTTTGGTCATACTTTCGCCTTCTAATAAAGCTGGAGTAATAAGGATATTCTGAAATCTCCCATTGGCATAGTTGGGAAGTGTGCTGAAATATTCTTTTCTTTTTTCATCAGGAAACTGCCCGAGTTGTTTTACTAAATTCATTGCCTTATTTTTTTACATTCTCAGCCTTTCTTCTTCAAGATCCAGCCTGGTTAAATAATGTCTTATATATTCTTCGTCAATATTTGGATTGCGCCTGTTTTCTTCGCGAAGCCAGATGCGTTGTTGTTCCAGTGTTTCAAAATAAATTTCTTTAGCTTCATCAGACATCTTATGTACTGAATTTTCTTTGTCTTCCTGTTCCCATCGATCCATCAATTTATTGAAATATTCATTTTCACTTCGTCTCTCTTTATAGTTTTCATGAAGATAATCGAGAGCAACACGGCGCATTCCTCTTCGTAATAAATGTTCTGATTCTTCTTCAGACAGATACCCTCCTCCCGTATCCGATAAATGAAGTTTTTTGATCAATGCCGGCAGCGTAAGTCCCTGAATAATAAGAGTTGCCAAAATTACTATAAAAGTAATGAAAAGAATAAGATCACGATGTGGAAAAGGTTGACCGTTTTCCATCACTACAGGAATTGATAAAGCAGCGGCTAATGAAACCACACCACGCATCCCAGTCCAGCTCATCAGTATGGGAGCTTTCGTTCCTGGAGATCTATCGGCTACATTGATAAATTTCTCATAATCATCGTCACCAGAACGGCTCCAAAAGAAGATAGAAAACGTACGATGATCAGGACTGCCGTAATCAGTAATCCATACATGATTGCATCTGAAAGAGCTATTCCCTCTTTATCCAACCCTACCATGATTTCCGGAAGATCTAAGCCAATCAATAAAAAAACAATTCCGTTAATCAGGAATACAAAACTTTCCCATACGTTGGAACCTTTGAGTCTTGATTCTGAAGTCCTGAAGATTTCATGTCTTCTAATAGATAGAAACAATCCACCACTCACAACAGCCAATACTCCAGAAGAATGAACTTCTTCAGCAGCAATATACATTACATACGGCGCCACCAGGCTAAGTATAGCATCCATGTTGACATCGGTTGGAAATATTTTTTCAATTTTAAGAAAGATAAAAGCAAGTACAAGACCTATTCCCAATCCTCCGAATACCATCCATCCAAAGCTTACCACTGCATCCTGCCAGATAAACTGTCCGGTTGCTACGGCTACCATAGCAAATCTAAAAATGATAAGAGAGGAAGCATCATTGAACAGGCTTTCGCCCTCTAAAACAGTGGACAGATTTTTAGGGACTTTTACAAATTTCAAAATAGCACCTGCACTTACCGCATCCGGTGGAGAAACAATGCCTCCCAATACAAAACCTAATGCTAATGAAATCCGGGAATATATGAATTGGCTACAAAAGCAACTGATATAGCGGTAAGAAATACAACAATAAAAGCAAAACTGGTAATAATTCGCCTCATCTTCCAGATCTCCTTCCACGAAACGGCAAAAGCAGCTTCATATAATAATGGAGGCAGGAAAATGATAAAAATAAGCTCAGGATCAATTTTAATAGGTGGTAACCCAGGAATAAAACTGATCAGCAGGCCGGCAATTACCAATATTATGGGATAAGCAACTCTTAAACGATTCGCCAGCATAATGGCTCCAATAATGACCAGAACCAGTCCGAGATAATATATAAAATTCTCCACCATTTGTTTTTCAATTAATTGTGTGAATCTAATTTATATATTTTTTGAGAAATATGATTTGTTTTTTTGTCCGGTTTTCAATTCTGACAGAAAAATAAGTATACCTATTTTCTCCGGAATTGAATATGTTTCGCTTTTTCTGTTTAATAATTACTTTTTTCAGCTCTATTCTTCTTTCATTCTGATAGATCAAAGGTAGGAAGAGATGTACTTTGTAAACGGAGACACATTACCTGAAA
This sequence comes from Chryseobacterium tructae, assembly GCF_030409875.1. Lineage (NCBI taxonomy): Bacteria > Pseudomonadati > Bacteroidota > Flavobacteriia > Flavobacteriales > Weeksellaceae > Chryseobacterium > Chryseobacterium tructae. The sequence continues at coordinate 4,495,116 of NZ_JAUFQR010000001.1, forward strand.
ACAGATACATTTTACTTTTTACATTTTCAGTTGTATAAAAATTTTCAATATTAAGTTTTGGCTAGAGCCGGATGATGTTTTATTTCTCGCAGATTGCACGGATTTCGCGGATGTTTGCGGATATGATTGAAAACAAAGTGTTAGTTTAGGTTTAATATTACTATCATTCATTACTCATAAATTAGCCCGGATAGTAACGGTTACCCCACAGCATAAGCCGGAAAAGCAGGATGGCCTGAGCCTGGAAGTGCGCTGGAGCGAGGAGTATGAGTGAATAGCCGGAAAAAGCTCCTAAAAAACAAAAGACAACCCATTGGGCTGCCTTTTATTATAGTGTATAAAATTGTCTATTGATTCCTGAAAACTTTGGGGGAAAGTCCTGTTTTCTTACGGAAGAACCGGGCGAAATAGTTAGGATAATCAAAGCCGAGACTATAGGATATTTCACTTATGGAAAGGCTTGTGTTTTTGAGTTTATCTTTGGCCAGTTTTACTACATAATCATGGATGTGATCTAATGGTGATTTTCCTGTAAAGTGCTTAATAAGATCGCCAAAATAATTAGGGGAAAGGTTACTTTTCTGTGCGAAATAAGATACAGACGGCAATCCTGCAAGATTTTCATTGTCTATGAAGTAATGATCCAGATTTTTGTAAAATTCATCGATTACTCTGTGGTAAATATCGCTTCTGGTATCAAACTGACGGTCATAAAAGTCTTTAACATAAGTAAGAATCAGATTGACATAGGAGATAATAACAGTTCTGGAATAATACTCTTTTTGAAATTCATGGTTTGCTTTTCTGAACAGATCCCATACAATAATTTCTTCTTCTTTCGTAAGAAAAAGGGCTTCATGGTTATTATAATGTACAAAATTATAATCTTTGGCATATTTTTCAAGGTACTTCGCACTTACCAGAATGGTATATCCGGATAATGGTGGGGCAATTTCCCATTCCAGTGTATTCTGGGGACAATCAACATACATATAGGAGGAAGCAGACTGATCTTCCAGAAGTTGATAAGCAGCCAACCTATTATCCAATGGAGGCTTAATTGCCAGAAGATAAAAATCTATGGCAACCGGTTCAGATTTTAGTCTGACTTCCTGTTTTCCGTCAAAATCAATAATATGAAGATCATCGCTTTTCAATCCATCAACATTCAGATAGTGGCAAAATTCCGATATGTTCAGTATTTTTATACTCATTGTGCAGGCTTTCAATAATTGTTGGTAAAATTAGATATTTTAAGCCTTGTTCTTATGATACATATTCAGGAAAAACGGATACATTTTACGGTTTGCGTTCTATAACTTTTATAACAAGGAATATCAACCCTTGTAATAGCAGCCTCGACTATGTATTTCAAATATATTTCTTGTCAAATGTAAATTTGATGGTAAAAATTCTTTTCTAAAACCTTCTTATATCTGTTCAAGATATAGAGAAATGGTCATAAAAAAAGCCACAGGATTACCTGCAGCTTTGTACAAAATTGAAAATAAGATATGTTCTTTAAAACTATGAGATTGTGTATTTTTTTTCTGTAGTCACATTATAAATATCGGAATTCACATTATCTACAAATCTCCATTCGGCATCTGAACTTCCAGCTGTAAATTTCACATGCAGATATCCTCTTTTATAAAGGTTAGCATATTCCAAATCATCGATCAGTGATGAAAATGCCTGAGCCAATGCGACAGCTTGGGTAGGATCTGATGTAATGCCAAGATAGCCTTCAAGACCTGGTGAAGAAACAGAACTACATGCCAATTCGGTTCCGATAACTTTTCCTTGTGCGTTGGTGAGTTTCCCTAGCCATGCATTGTGGGTATCACCAGCCAATACAATAATATTTTTACCTGTAAGAAGGGAATACAGCTGTTCTCTTTCCATGAAATAACCATCCCATGCATCCAGATTATAAGGTAAAGTAGTAGTAATTCTTGCTATTTCCTGTGGAGTAAGGGTGGGATCCTGAGCTTTGTACCTTCCTTTTATCACTAATAGCTGGGCAATTGTACTCTGAAGAGCCTGCATCGTAGCCGGTTGTGCACTTCCAAGTTTTTTTATTTCTGCTAAAATCTGATTGAGCAACATCAACAATTCTGCGGGAACCATCATTTTGGTCATCAGGATCTGTTGTCCCAATACTTTCCATTTTGCAGAATCGGCATTGATCTGAGAACCTAACCAAGTCATTTGTTCGCTTCCAATCAGCTTCCTGTTAGGATCTAAAAATGCTGTTTTAAATTTCACCTGATCAAAGTTTCCGGCAGCGTCTAAATAATCTGAATATTCTAATTGCTTATCTCTTGCAATCACTCTGGTATCCATCATATAAAGGGAAACAATATTTCCGAAGTTGAAGCTTCTGTAGATTCTGAGATCTTTTCCTGTTTTAAGAGGAATATATTCGCTGTATGCCTGAAATGCCGCTTTTTTTCTCAACTCAAAATCTCCTTCATCAGGCTGATGGTTCTCTGCTCCGGATTTATAAGTATCATTGGCATATTCGTGGTCATCCCATACGCAGATAAAAGGTTTTTTCTGGTGGGCTAACTGAAGGTTTTTATCACCTCTGTATTGCCTGTATCTTTCTCTGTAGTCGTCCAGATTCAGAATTTCTTTAGCCGGCTTATGAGCTCTTCCAAGTTGGTTTGTGTATGGATTGGTTCCGTATTGTCCCGGTGCATATTCATAGATATAATCTCCAAGATGTACCACTACATCTGCTTCAGATTTGGCAACGGCTCCATATACATTGAAAAGTCCTGCAGGAAAATTAGAACATGATACCACCGCCATTTTCACGTCATTTACCGAATCGGTCTTGGATGGTAATGTAATAGTTTCTCCCGTTACACTGGATTCTTTCGTTTTAAGGTTATAGAATCTGTAGTAATATTTGGTATTTGACGGTATATTCTGTACATCCACCGCCACAGTAAAGTCATTGATTGCTGAGGCATTAGCACTTCCTCTTCTTAAAATCTCAGAGAAATTGCTGTTTTTGCTTATTTCCCATGTAATTTCTGCATTTGTTCCTCCGGAATATCTTGTCCATATAATGATTCCTGTTGCTGTAGGATCAAAACTGGCTACTCCAGTATCAAACCCTGCATTCTTAAGATCATCAGGAGCTTTTCCATTGTCAGTAAAATCATCATCACTACAGCTTATAATCAGAGGAGCAATAAGAAGTCCTCCGGCAGCCAACAGTGAATTCTTTAGGAACCTTCTTCTGTTAAGATGATTATCATTTTCCATCATTACTTTTTTCTGCAAAGCAACGGGATCTGGAGAAGAAGGCTGTTAACTGAGTTTTAATTATTCTTTACGCTTTTTTTAAACATATGTTTAACATAAAATTTTATAAAGTTTTAAGGTAAAAGGACATTAAATACTTTGTCATTTCCAGAAAACGTACCTTATTAAAACTAGAATCTATGCTTATGGTAAAATCTGGTAATAACTGTAATCAATTACAGTAAAAAAGAATTATTTATTGATTATTTTCTTGTGGCATAAATCATTTCCAGCCCATTAACAGAACCAGCAGAAAGTACTTTAAATCCAAAAGGCAACAAGTCCTCTTTTAACTGATCTATTGTATAGGGATCATGTAGTTCTATAATGATATTGTCTACTTTTCTAAGCCATTCATTATTATCCTTTAAAAGGAACTGTTCTAACCCTTCAATATCTATTTTCAATAAATCAATATGAGCTATTCCCAACGTATTCATATAAGTGCTCATACTGTATGCCTTTACCGGATTCCCTTTTTCTACCACTGCATCTGAAATTCTAAAGTTATAGGATAAATCAGGGGAAGAAAGAAATACAGTTCCGTCTTTGGTGTCAATAGCAGCATGTTCAGCAATGATATTCTTTGAGAAAGAGATATTTTTCTTCAAAATTTTATAGTTCTCTTCTTCAGCTTCAAGGGCATATATTTTGGCATCAGGATACTGTAGGGCAAAAAATACAGATGTTAATCCTACATTCGCACCCAGATCTACTATAATGCTTTGATCCGATGTAAAAAGTTCTTTCGGAATCTGATACATTTTTCTCCAAAAAATCTCATAAAATATATCAAAATCTCCTGAGTACGTCCTGATATGAATGGGAATATTTCTTTCTGATAAAACAAGATTATATGCGATAACATCTTTATTCTCTTTTCCAAAAAAGTTATTTTTTTTAAACTCTGTACTGTATTTTTTAGAGTTTTTTATAAATGCTACTGCTTGAGAGAAAGAAGGGCTAATCTTAAAACAAAAGATAGCCTTAGAAAGAATTGTACTTAGTTTATTGATAAACATAATTTAGATATTGCCGGTTTAAATTGATAAAATCAATGTCTGAAAAAAACAATGTAAACCATTATTTTCTGAAGTTCCGCAAATATAATCATTCATCCCCATATAAAAACAGAGTGTATAAGTAATGTTTGATCTATCTAACCAAAATTCATCATAAGAAAATGAAGATTATCTCAAACCAGAAATGAAATTTATTATTACTATGTCTAATTTAATAAGCAAAAGGTATAAATAAAAAAAAGCACTCTAATTGAGTGCTTTTCTGTGGTCCCACCTGGGCTCGAACCAGGGACCACCTGATTATGAGTCAGGTGCTCTAACCAACTGAGCTATAGGACCTCAAAACTTGGTTAAATTTTGTGTTTGCAAAAATAGTAAAATTTCTTTCACTACAAAATTTTTTATTGCTTTTCTTGGCAAAGTTCTACCAGCACACCGTTTGTGGACTTCGGATGAAGGAATACAACTAATTTGTTATCAGCACCTTCTTTCGGTTCTTCAGAGATAAATTGAAATCCTTCTTTTTTTAATCTTTTTACTTCTTCCAGAATATTTTCGACTCCAAATGCCAAATGATGGATGCCTTCGCCCTTCTTTTCAATAAATTTTGAGATCGGACTTTCAGGATTACTGGCTTCTAAAAGTTCGATTTTGCTTTCTCCGGTTTCATAGAAAGAAGTTACCACCCCTTCCCTTTCCACTGTTTCTTTTTTATAGGATTCTTTTCCTAACAATTTAGCAAAAAGCTCATCAGATACTCCCAAAGACTTTACTGCAATACCAATATGTTCTAGCTTCATAAATACTAATAAATATAATTAATTCGTAAATTTGATACTGTAGCTGAATTTCAAAGTATCAATTCAAACAAAAGTACTAAATTTGCATAAATTATGGAAAGTAACAGACAAAGAAAAGTAGCACAGATTATTCAGGAGGACTTCGCAGAACTTTTCCGCAAACAGGCTTCTGAGAGCAAGCAAAGTATATTAGTATCCGTTTCAGATGTAAAAGTAACAGCTGATTTGGGTATCGCTAAAATTTATTTGAGTATTTTCCCTCAGGAACACCGTACAGCGGTAATGAAGGAAATTGAAGAAAACAAACCTCAATACAGAAATTTTATCGGCCAGAAAATGGCAAAACAGGTACGTATCATTCCTCAGCTTAATTTTTATTTAGACACAGCTCTAGATGACGTTGAAAAATTGGAAAGAGAATTAAGAGGCGAAGGCGATAATCCTGTTTTATAGATCTTGAAGAATATTGCATTTTACATAGCATCCAGATACCTTTTGGCAAAAAAAGGCAGTACCGCTGTAACCTTTATTACATGGCTCTCAGTAGGTGCCATGACGGTTGCTGTGACTGCAATGTTCGTCATTATTTCAGTTTTCTCAGGACTTGAAGACCTAAACAAAGATTTAATATCCAATCTTCATGCTGATTTGACGCTAAAAAGCGCATCAGGTAAAACCATTAAAAACCTGGATCAGGTGAATAAGGTTTTAAGAAGCAATAAAGAAATCGGTAGCTATTCCCGTATTATTGAAGAAAAGGTCTATATCAGCTTTAATGGAAAAGGTGATATTGCTTATTTACGGGGTGTAGATTCTGCCTATACAAAGGTAAATCCTATCAACAAAGATATTTTCTATGGAACTTACCCAAGTTTCAAATATTCCAATGAGGTATTGATGGAAAATAGTCTTGATAACAGATTATCTATCCCGGTAGACTCTTCCAATCATTATGCAACGGTATTTATGCCGAAGCCAGGAACGGGAATCATCAGTAAAGAAGAAGATATTTATAATAAAAGAGATATTCTGGTAACAGGAGTTTCCCTGGAAAAGACCAGATGGATAATTATATCATCTCTCCTATTGAACTTGCGGAAGAATTATTAACTCTCCCGAAAAATTCAGCTTACCAGATTGTTATTAAATTAAAAAATCCTGAAAATGCTGATGCTGTAAAACAAAGTTTACTTTCTTCTTTGGGTAAAAATGTTGAAATAAAAACCAAAGAGGAAGAAAATGCTGCTTTCTGGAAAATGATTAATACAGAAAAGATGTTCATCTATCTGATCTTTGCATTGGTTATTTTCATCACTACCTTTAATCTTGCAGGAGCTATCATTATCTTGCAGCTTGATAAAAAAGCGCAGGCAAAATCTCTAATTTCATTAGGCTTTCCTTTAAGCCATCTGAGAATGACCTATTTCTATACCGGAATTCTCATTGTTATTTCCGGAGTTATTACCGGTTTAATCTTTGGAACCGCCTTATGCTACTTCCAGCTTTACACCGAATTCTTCAGAGCCAATGAAGTATTGCCGTTTCCAGTAAAAATTGTGGGTAAAAATTATCTTATCGTTGCTCTTACCGCATCCGTTTTTGGCATTGCCATTTCATGGTTCTTTTCAAAGATCAGCAAAGAGTATATTACTAAAAATTAACACGTTTCAGTTTCGTTTTTTTGTACCTTTACGCCCCAATTTAAAAAAATGAAACGAATTTTATCCTTTTTTTTATTAAGCTTTGCATTCCTTAATGCATTTGCACAGGCTCCAGCCGGTTATTATAATGGTACAGCCGGTTTAACAGGTGCCGCACTTAAAACAAAACTAAACCAGATTATTTCTGCGAATTATGTCACAAAGTCTTACAATGATCTTTTAACAGGATATGTACAAACTGATACTGACAATTTTTATGAACATGATGGGACTGTTCTTGATATCTATTCTGAAAAGCCGTCTGCAGTAGATCCTTATGTATTCAATCATATTGCAGCAGACCAATGCGGAACTTATTCAAACGAAGGAGATTGTTACAACAGAGAACATATTGTTCCTCAAAGTCAGTTTTCTAAAGCATCACCAATGGTTTCTGACATTCACTTCATCCGCCCTACAGATGGCAAAGTAAATGGAATGAGAAGTAACCATCCATTTGGAAAAGTAGGCAATGCAACCTTCACATCTCAAAACGGATCCAAGCTAGGTAACTCAACTACACCAGGATATACAGGTACTGCATTTGAACCAATTGATTCTTTTAAAGGTGACGTAGCCAGAATGATTTTTTATTTTGTAACCAGATATGAATCACAATTACCTGGTTTTAAAGCACCTGCAAACACAGGAAATATGCTTGGATCGACTACTTTTCCTGGATTACAAACTTGGGCACGAGACCAATACCTTCTATGGAATGCTATGGATCCAGTATCTGATGAAGAAATCGCTAGAAACAATGCATCTCAGCAATATCAGGGAAACAGAAACCCATTCATTGATAACCCTGACTATGCCAATTTGATCTGGGGAACTCCAGTGATAGACAATCAGGCTCCTACAGCACCTACCAATCTTATTGCTACCAATCCTTCAGCAACTACAATGGATTTAAGCTGGACAGCTGCAACTGATAATGTTGGAGTAACAGGTTATGATATTTATGTTGGTACAACATTAAAAACAAGCGTATCCGGAAATTCAGTAACTGCTACCGTAACAGGATTAGCTCCACTTACACCATATACTTTCTATGTAATCGCTAAAGATGCATTCGGAAATGCTTCACCACAAAGTAATATCGCCAATGGAACTACTCTGGACGGCCCTGTAGGAACCGGAAATTGTGGTATAGAAGACTTTAACAGTATTCCCGGTTCAGACAACAGCTATACTGATAGAACATGGACTAATAATGGTATTACATGGACTTCAACAAGTACCAAGATTGATGAAAAGATCAATGCTACAAGAGCAATTACTTTTAGAAATGGAGAGCTTACAAGTTCTTCCATCTCTGGTGGTATTAAAAGCTTAACACTTACCACTCAACGAAAATTATCAGGTTCAAATGGAAGTTTGAATATTTTCATCAATGGAAATAATGTAGGTACTATCCCGTATACTGCTACAGAAGTAACTACAACGATTGATAACCTTAATATCAGTGGAAATATCATCATCAAAATTACCAGCACAACGTCTAACAGACCTACTCTTGACGATTTAAGCTGGACATGCTACAGTGGATCATTAGCAACTACTGAAACCAAGAAAGACAAATCAGAATTCACAATCTATCCTAATCCGGTAAGAAACAATGAACTGTTGTAAAAGGTGAAAACCTTAGCAAAATTTCAAAAGTTCAGATCTACGACCTTTCAGGAAAAGTGATTGAAACACTTGCTAATCCTTTCCAAAATTCAAATAAAATCAACCTTAAAGGCTTAGTGAAAGGAACTTACATCTTAAAAACAGATAATTTCTCTACAAAATTCATTGTAGAATAATTATTATAAAATATTTCAAACTAAAGGCCGGATTTATCCGGTCTTTTTTTATAATTTTGATCGTATGGATTCCAATAAAAAATTAGGATTGATAGGTCGAAATATTTCCTATTCTTTTTCTAAAAAATTCTTCGAAAATAAGTTCCAAAAGCTTATGCTTAAAGGTTTCTCCTATGATATTTTTGATTTGAATGAAATCAATGAAGTAGAAAACCTTTTCTCATCACCCGAATTATTAGGCTTCAATGTTACCATTCCTTATAAAGAGCAGATCATCAGTTATCTTGATGAATTAAGTGATGAGGCAGAAAAAATAGGGGCAGTCAATTGTGTTTTAATTCAAAACGGTAAAAAGACCGGATATAATACGGATGCTTTCGGTTTTGAAAAGACTCTGCTTCTTCATAAAAGACCATCACATGACAAAGCACTAATCTTAGGGAACGGAGGAGCGGCAAAAGCTGTAAAATATGTTTTAGACAAACATAATATTCCCTCACAAACCATTTCAAGAAGCACGGAGATCAACTTTGAAAATCTCGATAAAGAAACCGTACAGAAACATCAGATTATTATTCAATGTACACCGGTAGGTACATTTCCAAATGTTGAAGACTGCCTGACTTTTCCTTTTGAGGCACTTTCTTCGGAACATTTGGTTATTGATTTAATTTATAATCCCAACTATACGCAATTTATCATCAATGCTTCCGAAAAAGGAGCAAAAACGGTAAACGGTTATTATATGCTTGAACAGCAAGCAGAAAAAGCTTGGGAAATTTGGAATTTTTAAAAAAAATAACATAAATTAGTACTTTAATTGGCCTTAAAGCTATATTTAAAGGATATTAACGCCACTCACATAAAAGATTTGCTATGACTACAGAAAACAATCTTTCTGAAAACGAAGAAAAGAAAAATCCTAACGAAGTATCTCAGGAGACATCAGGAAACACTGTTGCTCATGATGCCCATTCCCACGAAGATGATGCTGAACACCTGGAAGAACATGAAGAAGTTGAAATATCTCTGGCCGATGCCCTGAAGGAAATGGAAAAACTCATCAATGCATCTGATGCGGGTGAGAATTCTAAAAAATTCAATCAGCTAAAAGAAAAAGCAAGTCACCACATCCATGATGAAGTAGAAGATAAAAAGCACGAGTTTGCAGAAGCCGGTAATGCTCCTGAAACGTTCAGTTATGAGCATCCATTACAAGCTAAGTTTTCTGCTTTGGTTAATATTTTCAGAGAAAAACACGATGCATTTCAGAAAGGACAGGAAGAAGAACAGAAGAAAAATCTGGAGCATCGTCAAAACATTATTGAAAGATTAAAGAATCTATATACCAATTCAGAACCTGGAACTAATCTTTTCAAATCCATTCGTGAGATCAAAGAAGAATGGTCAAGAGCCGGACAGGTTGCCAAATCTGAATTCAAGATTCTTAATAATAATTATTTTCACCACCTGAACCAGTTTTATCAAATGCTGGATCTGAATAAGGAATTTTTGGAGCAGGAATACAGTCATAATCTTGAAAAAAGACAGCACATCATTGCCCGTGCTCAAGAGTTGGAAAATGAACCTGTTATTCAAAAGGCTTTAAACGAGCTTCAGTATCTTCATAAACTATGGAAAGAAGAAGCAGAACCTGTAGCAGAAGAGTTTCGTGAAAAAACATGGGAAGAATTCAAAGAAATTTCCAATAAAATTCACGAAAGAAAATCTGAACTTTCGGCATCCATTGAAAAAGAGCAAACAGCCAATCTTGAAAAGAAAAATGAGATTATCGCTGAAATTAAGAAGCTTTCAGAACCTTCTGAAACACCTAATCACAACTATTGGCAGAATTCCATTAAAAGAGTGGAAGATTTACGTTCTGATTTCCTGAAAACAGGAAGTGTTCCTAGAAAACTGTCCAATCAAAACTGGAATGATTTCAAAACAACTCTAAGAGGATTTAATACAACAAAAAACAATTATTATAAATCCTTAAAAGGTTCTCAGCAGGCTAATCTGGAAGAAAAACTTAAATTGATTCAGACGGCTCAGGATAATCAGAGTAATGAAGAATGGGATATTGCTGTTCCATTGTTCAAAAAACTTCAGGAAGACTGGAAAAAAATTGGTCACGTTCCAAAAAGTATGACCAATAAAATCTGGGATGAATTCCGTGATGCTTGTAATGCTTTCTTTAACAATTACAGAGAAAAGAGCAATACTTCTACAGATAACTGGAAAGAAAATTATAAAAATAAAAAAGCTCTTCTTGAGGAATTGAAAACAGTTTCCAACGACGAAGGTAGCATCGAGAAGATCGAAGCCATCAAAACAGCCTGGAATAATATTGGAAAAGTTCCAAGAGATAAAATTTCAATTAACTCTGAATTCAATAAGACTTTAAGAGAGAAACTGAAGATCAACAAGATCAACGAACTTGAACTGAAAGAAGAAGGATTATCAGAAAACCAACTTACCGATAAAGCAAGAAAAATCAAAAATCAAATTTCTGATCTTGAAGGTGAAATCGTTAAGCTTGAAAATAACCTTTCATTCTTTAATAAGCCATCAAGAGAGAATCCTCTATTAAGAGATACTTATAATACGATTGATGAGAAAAAAGCTCATCTGGAAACTTTAAAGCAAAATCTCCACAACATTATTGCAGGAGAATAAATTTTAATACAACACATAAGGGCGGAGCAAAGCAATTTGTCTTCGCTTTTTTCTTTTTATCAATATGAATAACGACGAACTATATATTAAAAGATGCATTGAATTAGCTCAAAAGGCTATTGGCAAAACCTATCCTAATCCTCTCGTTGGAAGTGTAATTGTTCACAATGGAGAAATCATCGGTGAAGGTTATCATCATAAAGCAGGAGAAAATCATGCTGAGATCAATGCGATCAACTCTGTGAAAGACAAAAGCCTGATTCCTGAGTCAACGATCTATGTTTCGCTGGAACCATGTGCCCATTACGGTAAAACGCCCCCATGTGCTTTAAAAATTAAAGAACTTGGTTTTAAAAAAGTAGTTATTGGTGCTATGGATTCTCATGACAAAGTGAATGGAAAAGGAAAAAAAATTATTCAGGATGCAGGAATAGAAGCTGTTTCAGGGATTCTTGAGAAAGAATGCATTGAGCTAAACAAAAGATTCTTCACCTACCATGAAAAGAGAAGACCTTATATCATCCTGAAATGGGCAGAATCAGGTGATGGATTTTTAGATAAAGATTTTAAACCCACAGCTGTTTCAAATGCTCTGGTTAATCAGTTCGTTCACCAATTAAGAGCAAACGAGCATGCTATTTTAGTAGGCACACAAACTGCTTTACATGACGATCCAAGTCTTACTGTCAGAAATGTTGAAGGCACAAACCCAATCAGAGTTTTAATTGATTTTGACTTAAAAGTTCCGAACGGCTTTAAAATCTACAACAGTGAAGCAAGAACATTGGTTTTAAATGCTGGAAAAGAAGGAAAAGAAGGTCATATAGAATTCATTACAATCAATAAAAACAACTTCTTGCCTGATTTGATGGAAGCTTTATACAAAGAACAGATTCAATCCATCATTATTGAAGGCGGCCGTTTCACTTTACAGCAATTCATTGATGCTGGTCTTTGGGATGAAGCCATTGTTATAAAAAATGAAAATCTAAAATTGGAGAATGGGACAAAAGCCCCGGAATTCAATCATATTCCTAGTAAAATAGAAAATTATAGAGATAATACCATTTCTTTTTTCAAATCAAAATAGAGCCACTTTATCACCGTTGAAAGAAATAATTTCTTACCTTAGTAATATCCAAAAAAATATTACCATGAAAAATGTAAAGAAAATTTCAAGACAGAGTTTAAAAAAAGTAAAGGGAGGTATTGCTCCTGAATGTTGTTCATTTTACCCACCATCATTACAACACTGCTGTGCTACTCCTTCAAGCATGAGCTGCCCACCGCCTTGGGCAGATGGATCATTTCCATGCTAATATTATTATATTGAACAAATTAATCAAACAAAAATATTACCATGAAAAATTTAAGAAAATTATCCCGAATCGGGTTAAGAGCAATCCAAGGAGGCGCTGTTTTTGTAACCTGTACATTACCTAACGGACAATCTACACGATGCAGAGATAAGTGTCCAGAAGATTTTTGTGGCCCGACAAGCTATATGTGCTTGATTCCAATGGATCTTTGTGGAGACGGAATGTAAGAGTTAATATTACATTCAAAAAAAAAGATATATGCCATCAAAATTTGATGGCATATATCTTTTGAGCGTAATTTGTCAATACTTTTATTAGTTTTGTAAAAAACTAATAATATGCACAAATATTTCTCTATTCTTTTTTTGAGCTTGAGTTCCATTATCAACGCCCAGGAATGGAAATTTTTAACTCCTGTAAAAGGATATTCTGTAATTAGTAATTTAGAAGTCACTCCTAACCAAACCCTGTACCTTTTAGATAATACCAATCACTTAGGAATTGTTGCGTCCTCCAAAGATAGTGGAACAACCTGGCGAAAGCTTTTCAAGGATGGAGCACTGGATATACAGATGCTTAATGATAATGTAGGTTTTGTTTTAAAAGGTCATCAGATTTTTAAAACTACAAATGCCTTTACTACTTCTACTCCTTATAATGTAGGCGGAGATTTTTTGAACAAAATGTATTTTGTCAATGAATCCGTTGGCTTTGTTTGTGGTAATATAGGTGTAATTTATAAAACCATAAATGGCGGAACCAATTTTACTCCTACATCCCTTTCAACCAATACTACCTTAAATGATGTTTTCTTTATCAATCCCAATATAGGATTTGTATCCGGGAATAACGGAACCTTATACAAAACAACCAATCAGGGTGCGACCTGGACTGCAACTTCGTTGAATACAACAGGACTTGAAAAAATCCTTTTTATTAATGACACTGAAGGGTATGTTACAGGAAATACTGGTGGGATTTTCAAAACAACAGACCAGGGAAATACCTGGACTGCTCTAACGACCAACACCCAATATCGTTTGTTTGATATAAAATACAATGCAGGAAAACTGTATGCTGTAGGTCAAGATAACAGATTATTAAAATCTTCAGATATGGGACAGACCTGGACACAACAACGATTGATTGAGGCCTTTCCCTATAACGAGCTCTATTCCATAGCATTTATAAATAATAATATTATGATAGGAGGCAAGTCTAATATTTACAAATCTACTGACGGAACAAACTGGAGCATCCAGGTACCCGGCGTATATAATTCTAGCTTAAAAAGTATTTCTTTTGGTAATGATGATAAAGGAACTATCGTTGGAAATCAAAGTGGTTTTAGTGTAGTGTATTATACTGAAAATGGTGGCTATAATTGGGTCAACAAAAAAGCAACCTTTACTCTAGATGCTTTCAAAGGTGTACACGTAAAAGAAAATGGCAAAGGAGTTCTCATTGCTAATGGAGGTCATTATTTTACATCCGATTTTGGCAAGACCTGGGACACCGGAACCACAACTAACCATCCTACATTTGTATCTCCTTTCTGGCTCAAAAACAATGGTGATCTTCTGCTAGGAACAGCATCTCCCTATTCCACACCTAACAATGGAATACATTTATTAACAAATTCTTACACCTCACATTTTACCCCAACAGATAAAGTAGAAACCATACAGTTTTATAATGATATGATAGGCTATGCGGGAACATATAAGAATCTTTATAAAACAACAGATGGTGGATTAACCTGGAATATCATCTATACCCTTCCCACATCCATAAACTACATCAATATTATTAATGCAAACAAGATACAGATAGGTACTGACACTGGCGAATATTACATTAGTAATAATGCAGGTTCTACCTGGACGGAAAACACGAGCAATATCCGTTATCATTATATTGATGAGTTAACTGGTTATTATTTTGACTCCGGTTTTAATATATACAGGACAACAGATGGAGGTCTAACCTCACAACTTGTTGTTCCAGAAAATAATGATATGGTATCCTTTAATGCTATAAAATATTTTAAAAATAAAATCATTGCCGTTGGTACAAATTCAGATATTTTCATTGTAGAATTCCCTAACCAATCCCTTGGAACCAACGAAACTGAGAAAACAAAAGATAATCCAAGTATTCAGATATATCCTAATCCTACCACATCCTCAGTGTACTTTAAAACACCAGTAGCTTTAGATAAAGTTCAGGTTTATGATATTCAGGGAAAAATAATGGCATTTACCAAAGAGAGCAATGGAATTAATATCTCACAACTGGAACCCGGAGTTTATTTTGTGAAATTTGAATCCAATGGAAAATGGTTCACCCAAAAAATAATAAAAAATTAAAAATACTGAAGAAGCTCTCGGAATTCCGAGAGCTTCTTTTCCAATAAAGGTGCAAGTTTATAAAGCATTTAATACTTTTGCATAAATAAAGAGGAGTACAGCATGACGTTTGAATACAAAACCATAGAAAAACCCATAGAAAATACTTTATTAAAAGAAAAAGGAAGCAAGTTTATCGGATTTGCTTTCCCGGTTACCAATGAAAAAGAACTAAAGGCTGCATTGGAAAAGATCAGGGAAGAACATCCAAAAGCAACACATCACTGTTATGCTTTCAGAATGGGATTAAATGGTGAAAACTATCGTGCTAATGATGATGGTGAACCTTCCGGAAGCGCGGGACTCCCTATTTATAACCAACTTTTAGCTAATGAAATAACCAATGTTCTTGTTATTTCAGTTCGTTATTATGGGGGAACAAAACTAGGGGTTTCAGGGCTAGTAAAAGCCTATAAAGAATCTGCTAAAATCACCTTAGAAGAAGCCAATATCATCACAAGAGAACTGGAAACAGAAATTGAAATTCAATTCAACTTTAACCAACAAAACATTATTTTCACTTTGCTGTCAAAATTTGATGCTAAGGTTCTCAATTTCGATGCTAACGAAAACTGTATTCTTACCGCTTCATTAAAGCTGGCTCAAAAAGAAAGCATTTCAGAAAAACTATCAGAAATGCAACATGTTTCATTCGAGTTCAACGATTAGTCTACAACTTATCCTCATCAATAAAAAAAACATCTCAGAAAATATCTGAGATGCTCTATATTTCATTTGAAGCTAAAGATCATTAATCTCTTCTTCCACCAAGAAGCAAAGATCCCCAGTAAAGAAGCTGAGCCAAAGATCCTAAAGCTGCCACCACATAAGTTCTTGCAGCCCATTTTAAACTATCCTGAACTCCAACAAACTCTTCAGCTGTTACTGTTCCTGTATCTTTAAGCCATTTCATGGCTCTGTTACTGGCATCATATTCTACCGGCAATGTTACAAAAGCAAACAATGTTGTCACGGCAAACATCGCTACTCCAATAGCCAAAATAGCCGTATTTCCGTTAGGATTATCTACAGTTCTGGTGGCTGCCATGATCGCAATACCTGCAATAAGGACAAACTGCATTAGATTGGAACTTATATTAACAACAGGAACTAATTTTGAACGTAAATTCAACATTGAGTATCCTACCGCATGTTGTACGGCATGTCCACATTCATGAGCTGCCACAGCTGCCGCTGCTGCATTTCTTTGCATATATACGCCTTCAGAAAGATTTACTGTTTATCTGCCGGATTATAATGATCCGTCAACTGCCCGGGAACTGATATTACCTGAACATCATTAATCCCGTTATCTCGCAACATTTTTTCCGCTACTTCTTTTCCCGAAAGGCCATTTCGAAGATGTACGTTGGAATAATATTCAAATTTTGATTTCAACCTGGACGAAACCCACCAGCTCACCAGCATTGAAATACCAATAATGATATAATAACCCGTCATTTTTATTTAGATTTTGTGTTCAATTTTTAAGCATAATGATATAAAAACTGTGCCAAAGTATAAGATATTATTATTTATATTTGTCATTAAATTACCATCAAAAGTTATGTCTAAGATTTCAATTATTGAAGTAAAAACAGCTGATCAACTCAAGCAATTCGTAAAATTTCCGATGGATCTGTATAAGAACAACCCCTACTATGTTCCATCTTTTATTAAAGACGAAATGAACATTTGGAATGCTAAGGAAAATCCAGCCTTACACTATTCAGAATCCAAACAATTTCTAGCACTGAAAGACCATAAAGTAGTTGGAAGAATTGCTGTTATTATTAATCATAAGGAAGAGAAAGAATTAGGGATAAAAAAGGTACGTTTCGGATGGATAGATTTCATAGATGATCAAGAAGTTTCTAAAGCTTTAATTCAACTTGCTGTTGATTATGCTAAAGAACATGGCATAGATCAGATTGAAGGCCCTATGGGATTCACGAATCTTGATAAGGCAGGAATGCTTACCATGGGGTTTGATAAACTGGCAACCATGATTGGAATTTACAATCATGAATATTATCCAAAACATCTTGAAAATCTTGGATTAACTAAGGAAAAAGAATGGGTAGAATACGAAATGAATTTCCCTAAAGTCCTTCCTGAAAAAGTAGAAAAATTCAGTGGATTAATTGCACAAAAGTACAAACTCAAGGTTCTTAAATTTAAATCTAAGGATGAAATTCTTCCTTACGTAGAGCCTATGTTTCAACTTTTAGATGAAACCTATAAACACCTTTCCACTTATACTCCAATTTCAGAAGAACAGATCAAAACATATAAAGAAAAATACTTCCCTTTTATTGATAAAAACTATGTAATCTGTGTGGTAGACGAAAACCAGCAGCTGGTTTCTTTCGCCATCACGATGCCTTCTTATTCAAAAGCTTTACAAAAATCTAAAGGAAAATTATTTCCGTTTGGATGGTGGCATTTCTTACAAGCCGGAAAAAAGAATGATCGTGCTAATTTTTACCTGATCGGAATTCATCCTGAGTATCAAAGACGTGGCGTAACAGCCATTATCTTTAAAGAAATTTTTGTGCGTTTTACAAGTATGGGAATTAATTTTGCTGAAACCAATCCTGAGCTGGAAGAAAACAAAAGTGTTCAGCTTTTATGGCAGGACTACAACCCTGTGAATCATAAAAGAAGAAGAACGTACTCGATGAATATAAATGATAAATAATTGAGGACAATATCATGTTCTCACTCTAACACTCTCCCACCTTCAAACCCCTTCACCTCATGAAGCCACAACTTATCATTTTCGCTGCTTTAATTGCAGGATTTATTGCGTATAACTTCTTTTTCCAATCGCAGGATGGGAGAACAAATACAGTGATCAATATCGTTTTTGCGAGTGTTCTTTTTGGATATATTGCATTTATGGCTTACGCTCTTCTTAAAAAAATGAAGAAATAATTCGTTATTTTTATTGATTCTAAATTGTAGGTTTTCTCTATTTTCACCCTACTTTTAAGCTGATAAATTTCATGCTTTCTTGTTTATTCGTTAAATTTGCAAATTGAGATAATAATGCAAAAATGAATTTACCTGAAAGTTATATTCCAATACTAATCCAAGCAGGTGTAGCAGTAGGATTTGTCGCTGTTTCATTGCTTGGTGCACATTTCTTAGGACCAAAACAGAAAAAAGGAGATTCTGTAAAAAATCAAAGCTGGGAATGTGGAGTTCCTAGTGAAGGAAATGCTAGAACACCGTTTTCAATTAAATATTTCCTGACTGCGGTATTGTTTGTACTATTCGATATTGAAATCGTATTCTTTTATCCTTATGCGGTAAACTTCAGAGAATTCGGTATGGAAGGATTCCTAGCTGTGCTTACGTTCGTTGCGATTTTCTTCGTAGCGTTTTTCTATGTATGGAAACGTGGAGCACTAGATTGGGATAAATAAATTTTAACATTAAAAGATTGAATTTATTTAAGTAATTTAAAGATTGCTAAGGTTTTATTTTTTAATCTTTAAATATTTTAATCTTTAAATATTTACTAAAAATGTCAGATAAAAAACCAGTAATAAGAACAGATGCACCTGCTCCCGAAGGATATGAAGGAGAAGGGTTTTTCGCAACAAAACTGAGCAGTGTAATCGGGATGGCAAGAAAGTTTTCACTTTGGCCATTGCCATTTGCTACCTCTTGTTGTGGTATTGAGTTTATGGCTACCCTAAACCCTACTTATGACGCTTCAAGATTTGGTATGGAAAGAAACTCTTTCTCTCCAAGACAAGCGGACATGCTAATGGTTTGCGGAACTATATCAAAAAAATTAGGACCAGTCCTAAAAGAAGTATATACTCAGATGGCTGAGCCAAAATGGGTAGTCGCTGTTGGAGCTTGTGCTTCCAGTGGTGGTATTTTCGATACCTATTCCGTTCTTCAGGGAATTGATAAAATTATTCCGGTAGACGTTTATGTTCCTGGATGTCCTCCAAGACCTGAACAGATCATTGAAGGAGTAATGCAGGTACAAGCTCTTGCAGAAAGCGAAAGCATCAGAAGAAGGGATATGCCTGAATATCAAAAATTATTAGATTCTTACAACATAAGCAACTAAACGGAATGACAAACGAATTTGTATTAGAAGCAATCACCAGAGAATTTCCGGAATCTGTCATTTCAAGTTCAGAGCCTTATGGAATGTTAACGATTGAAGTGAAGAAAGAAGATATTAAGAAGATTATTCACTATCTTAAAGATTCATCACTGGAATTTAATTTCCTTACAGATATCTGCGGAATCCATTATCCTGAATTCCCGGAAAAGGAAATAGGTGTTGTATATCATTTACATAATATGATGGCCAATTTCAGATTACGTCTGAAGATCTTTATGTCCAGAGAAAATATCGAAGTAGACTCTCTTACTGACTTATATGCCGGTGCTAACTGGATGGAAAGAGAAACCTATGACTTTTATGGGATCAAATTTAAAGGACACCCGGATCTTAGACCTATTTTGAATATGGAAGATCTTGGATACCACCCAATGTTGAAGGAATATCGCCTTGAAGATGGTACAAGAACCGACAAGAACGATAACATGTTTGGAAGATAAAAATAATGCAATAAGCAATAAGCAGTAAGTGATAAGCTTAAAGCCTATAGCCTATAGCCTAAAGCATTTAAATTATGAAAGATAACTCATTATCTAATATACTAAACCAGTACGAAAGTAAGGAACAGATTGACGGACAATTATACACCCTCAATTTAGGACCTACTCACCCTGCTACTCACGGGATTTTCCAGAATATCTTAACGATGGACGGAGAAAGAATCCTTCATGCTGAGCAAACGGTAGGATATATCCACAGAGCATTTGAGAAAATTTCTGAAAGAAGAAACTACTCTCAGATCACTACCCTTACTGACCGTATGAATTACTGTTCTGCCCCGATCAACAATTTGGGTTGGCACATGACAGTAGAAAAGCTGATCGGCGTTGAAGTTCCAAAACGTGTAGACTATATGCGTGTTATCCTAATGGAATTAGCAAGAATCGGTGACCACCTGATTTGTAACGGGGTAACCGGGATGGACTCAGGAGCAATTACAGGTCTTACTTATATGTTCATCGAAAGAGAGCGTATTTATGATATGTATGAGCAGATCTGTGGGGCAAGGATGACTACCAATATGGGAAGAATTGGAGGATTCGAAAGAGATTCACTCCTAAGTTCCATGAGTTATTACAAGATTTCTTAAAAACTTTCCCAGCAAGATTTAAAGAATTCGGTACTTTATTAGAAAGAAACAGAATTTTCATGGACAGAACCATCGGTACAGGAGCAATCTCTGCCGAAAGAGCATTAAGCTACGGCTTTACAGGTCCAAACCTACGTGCAGCAGGAGTAGATTACGATGTGAGAGTTGCACAGCCTTATTCATCATACGAAGATTTCGACTTCATTATTCCTGTAGGAACATCAGGAGATACTTACGACCGTTCATGGTTCGTCAACAAGAAATCTGGGAATCACTTAAAATTATCAAACAAGCATACGAAAATCTTCCGGAAGGACCATTCCACGCGGATGTTCCTGATTTCTATCTTCCTGAAAAGGCAGATGTGTATCAAAAAATGGAAGCATTGATCTACCACTTCAAAATTGTAATGGGAGAAACTGATGTACCGAAAGGGGAAGTTTACCATGCTGTAGAAGGTGGAAACGGAGAATTAGGTTTCTATCTTGTGAGTGATGGAGGAAGAAGCCCTTACAGACTTCATTTCAGAAGACCATGTTTCATCTACTATCAGGCCTATCCTGAAATGATTACAGGTTCTGTAATTTCAGATGCCATTGTAACGATGTGTAGTATGAATATTATTGCGGGAGAATTAGACGCATAAAAAAAGAAGAAGTAAGACATCAGATTTCAGATGTTAGACTCTTCGCTTTGTATATAAATTTAAAATCTGATGTCTGAAATCTGGCATCTGAAATCTTAGATAAAAAATGAGCGAAACAATAGCTTTTAAACCGGAAAGTTTAGCACAGGTACACAAAATTATCGCAAGATATCCTGAAGGAAGACAAAAATCTGCTCTTCTTCCTGTACTTCACTTGGCACAGAAAGAATTCGGAGGATGGTTAGATGTTCCTGTTATGGATTATGTTGCCGGACTATTAAGTATCAAACCAATCGAAGTATATGAAGTAGCTACTTTCTATACAATGTTCAACATGAAGCCTGTAGGTAAATATGTTTTAGAGGTTTGCAGAACAGGACCGTGTATGGTTTGTGGAAGCGAGAAGATCCTTGACCATATCAGAACGAAACTGAATATTAAGGATGGTGAAACTACTGAAGACGGTATGTTCACATTAAAGCCTGCTGAATGTCTTGGAGCATGTGGATATGCACCAATGTTACAGCTTGGAAAATTCTTTCATGAAAATTTAACGATAGAAAAAGTAGATGAAATCCTTGATCTTTGCAGACAGGGACAAGTTGCTTTAGACTAAATAAATTTTAACAAATTAAAAATAGCATAAGTTAGAAGCCAAAAGCCAATAGCTGACCGCTAAAAGCATAATATACAATGAGTAAAAAACTTTTACTTAAAGACGCACATATAGAAGGTATCCGCTACTTTGAAACTTACCGTAAACAAGGAGGTTATACAGCAGCTGAAAAAGCCTTGAAAATGACTCCTGACGAAATTCTTGAAGAAGTAAAAGCTTCAGGATTAAGAGGCCGTGGTGGAGCTGGATTCCCAACGGGCATGAAATGGAGCTTTTTAGCAAAACCAGAAGGCGTTCCAAGACACCTTGTGGTAAATGCGGATGAATCTGAGCCTGGAACATTCAAGGACAGATATCTGATGGAGTTCCTTCCTCACCTATTGATTGAAGGAATGCTAATTTCATCTTACTGTTTAGGTTCAAATGTTTCTTATATCTATATCCGTGGAGAATATTCATGGATTCCTGATATCCTTGAAGAAGCTATTGAAGAAGCTAAAGCAGCAGGATTTAGGTAAAAATATTTTAGGAACCGGTTTCGACTGTGAAATCTATGTACAGAGAGGTGGTGGAGCTTATATTTGCGGTGAAGAAACTGCATTGCTTGAATCCCTTGAAGGAAAAAGAGGTAATCCAAGATTAAAACCACCATTCCCGGCTGTAAAAGGTCTTTGGGAAAGACCAACAGTGGTAAACAATGTTGAGTCTATTGCAGCCATCGTTCCAATCATTGATATTACAGGTGCTGAGTATGCTAAAATCGGTGTAGGAAGATCTACAGGTACGAAATTGATTTCAGCTTGTGGAAACATCAACAAACCGGGTGTATACGAAATTGATATGACCATTACTGTAGAAGAATTCATCTATTCTGATGAGTATTGTGGTGGTATTAAAGACGGAAAAAGATTAAAGGCTTGTATTCCTGGAGGAAGTTCTGTTCCAATTGTTCCAGCTAATCTATTGCTGAGAACCGTGAACGGAGAGCCAAGATATATGAACTATGAATCATTAGCAGATGGTGGCTTTGCTACCGGAACAATGATGGGTTCAGGAGGATTCATCGTTTTAGACGAAGACCAGTGTATTGTAGATCACACAATGACTTTAGCCAGATTTTATCACCATGAAAGTTGTGGACAATGTACACCTTGCCGTGAAGGAACAGGATGGATGCATAAAATCTTAAAGAAAATTGAAAAAGGAGAAGGAAAAATGGAAGATATCGATCTACTTTGGGATATCCAGAGAAAAATCGAAGGAAACACGATCTGTCCATTGGGAGATGCAGCAGCTTGGCCTGTTGCAGCAGCAATTCGTCACTTCAGAGATGAATTTGAGTGGCACGTGAAAAACCCTGAGTTATCTCAGACCCAAAATTATGGATTGGCACATTATGCAGATCCTATCCCGGCTGTTGAAAAGAATGCATAGTTGAAATGAAAAAGATATTGGTTGTCGGCTTAATGATGTCGAGTTTTGTTTTCGGACAGAAAAAAGATTCTTTACTGGTAGAAAATAATGCAGACCTGTTTAAAACTCCTGTTTCCAAGAAACCGGAACCTTTAAGCAAAAAAGGTCAGATGTTTGCTTTTTATGGATGGAACAGAGCAGCATTTAGTAATTCTGATATTCGTTTTAAAGGAAATGGATATGATTTTCAACTGAATAATGTAACTGCTCAGGATAGACCTACCAAATTTGGACTTGTTTATTTTGATCCAAGTTGGTTTACTGTGACCCAGTATAATTTCAGAATAGGATATTTTATTAAAGATAATTTAGCGCTTGTTTTAGGGATTGATCACATGAAATATGTGATGGATCAGGATCAAACCGTTAACTTTAAAGGACATATCTCAGATCCTGAATATGCAGCCATGGTACAGAACGGGCAAGTAAACCTTGCAGATGAAAAGTTCCTTACTTTTGAACATACAGATGGGCTTAACTATGAAAACTTAGGTCTTGAAAAATATCAGAGTATTATCAACAAGAAAAATGTTGATTTGGTTTGGTCTTATGGAGCCGGTATCGGATTTATGTTCCCAAAAAGTAATGTAAAACTTTTTGGAAATGAAAGAAGCGACCGTTTCCACGTTGCGGGTATGGGGACTGATGTAAGAGCCAGTCTTAACTTAGTACTTTGGGATCATGTAATGGTAAGAGTAGAAGGAAAAGCCGGTTATATCAATATGTGGGACATTAAAACTACATTGAATAACAAGCCAGACAAAGCGCAGCAGGATTTTGTTTTCGGACAAGTGATGGCTGGAATTGGATATACATTTAATACAAAGAAATATAAATAACAAAGCCTATTGCTTAACGCATAAAGCTTAAAGCATACAATATGAGCGAAGAAGTTAAAAAATTCAAAATAACTATAGACGGACAGACTGCTGAAGTTTTGCCTGGTACTTCTATTTTGGAAGCTGCAAGACAAATCGGAGGTAAATCTGTACCTCCTGCGATGTGTTACTACAGCAAATTAGAAACCAGTGGCGGAAGATGCAGAACTTGTCTTGTAGAAGTTTCTAAAGGATCTGAAGCAGATCCACGTCCTATGCCGAAATTGGTAGCAAGCTGCAGAACAAACGTAATGGACGGTATGGAAGTTAAAAACCTTACTTCTGAGAAAGCTCAGGAAGGAAGAAAAGCGGTAACCGAATTCTTATTGGTTAATCACCCGCTAGACTGTCCTGTTTGTGATCAGGCTGGTGAATGTCATCTTCAGGATCTTGGATATGAGCACGGAAACCTTGAAACTAGAACAGAATTCGAAAGAAATACTTACGAAGCTGATGATCTGGGACCGAACATCAAACTGAACATGAACCGTTGTATTCTTTGTGCAAGATGTGTATTAGCTGCCAACCAACTAACAGGTGAAAGAGAGCACGGTATTCTTTTCAGAGGAGATCATGCTGAAATTTCTACCTATTTAAATAAAGCTTTGGATAATGACTTCATTGGAAATGTTATCGACGTTTGTCCTGTAGGAGCATTAACAGACAGAACATCCCGTTTTGCAAGCAGAGTGTGGTTCACAAAACCAATGAACGCTTCTTGTAAATGTGATAAATGTTCAGGAAAAACGGTAGTTTGGATGAAAGGTGATGAAATCGTAAGAGTAACTGCAAGAAAAGACCAGTGGGGTGAAGTTGAAGAATTCATCTGTGATACATGTCGTTTCGAAAGAAAAGCATTGTCAGACTGGAACATCGAAGGTCCTAGACATATCGACAGACACTCTGTAATTTCACTTAATCATTACCAGAAGCCAAAAGACGAATTGATAATGATTGATAATCCTGATGCGAAGGAAATCAGTGAAAAAGACGAAAAATAATTTTAATAAAGACAATTAGATCTCAGACACAAGACATCAGACTTAACCTCATATCTAGTATCTGACATCTCACATCTAAAAATCTTTAAAACAAAAATGGATTTACTTACATTTAAACTTATACTTGTACTAGCACTTTTCCTGCTTTCTTTAACGATTGCAGCCTACTCTACCTGGGCAGAAAGAAAAGTAGCCTCTATCATGCAGGATAGAATTGGGCCTAACAGAGCTGGGCCTTTCGGATTATTGCAACCTCTTGCTGATGGTGGTAAATTCTTCTTTAAGGAAGACTTTACTCCTGCCAATGCTGAAAAATTTCTTTTCGTATTGGGTCCAGCTTTAGTAATGTTTATTTCATTAATCACGGGGGCAGTTATTCCTTGGGGTAAAAGTTTAAATATTGCAGGTACTTCTTTTGATCTTCAGGTGGCTAACATTGACGTTGGTGTACTTTTCATCATCGGAATGGCTTCCATTGGTGTTTATGGAATCATGATCGGAGGTTGGGCTTCGAACAACAAATATTCATTACTAGGTGCTATTCGTGCCTCTTCTCAGATGATTTCTTATGAATTGGCAATGGGACTGGCGCTTCTTTCTATCATTATGATGTCTGGAAGCTTAGATTTGAAAGTAATTACTGAAAGCCAAACTACTGGAAAATTATGGGGAATCATTCCTTGGGTTTCTGGTATGAACTGGAATATTTTCTATCAGCCAATTGCTTTCCTTGTATTTTTTGTAGCAGCTTTAGCCGAAACAAACAGACACCCGTTCGATTTACCTGAATGTGAATCTGAATTGGTAACAGGATACTCTACAGAATACTCTTCCATGAAATTAGGTTTATATATGTTCGGTGAATACGTGAACATGTTTATTTCTAATGCTTTCATGGTTGTTCTTTTCTTCGGAGGTTATAATTATCCTGGTATTGAATGGGTAACTCAGAACTGGGGAGAAAACGTTGCAGGAATCTTAAGTATCGTTGCATTCTTAACGAAGACTGTCATCGGAATCTTGATCTTCATGTGGATCAGATGGACACTTCCAAGATTCAGATATGACCAATTAATGCACTTAGGATGGAAAACATTAATCCCGATGGCATTGGTAAACCTATTAATTACAGGAGCTGTAATTTTAGCGTTTGCAAACTAAGAAAATTTGAAAATGAGCTGATTTGAAAATTTGATAATGAAATCAAAGTTTTATCTTTAGCCTATCATATTCAATCATCAATATTAAATAATTAAGATAGCAGACAAGATTAGTCTAAAATCTGGTGTCTAACATCTAATATCTATAATTAAATGAAACTTACAAACAGATCAAAAGTTGTTTCCAATAAGGAAATGACCCTTGCTGAAAAAATCTACTTGCCTGCGATCTTTACAGGGATGGGGATTACATTTAAGCATGCTGTAAGAACCGTGATAAAGGGTGCTCCCGCAGTATATTCGTATCCGGAAGTACAGAAACCAAGAACTACCATCTGGAGAGGTCAGCACGTTTTGAAAAGAGACGAGGAAGGCAGAGAAAGATGTACTGCTTGCGGACTTTGTGCGGTAGCTTGTCCTGCAGAAGCCATTACGATGACTGCTGCTGAAAGAACTAAAGAGGAAAAAGGACTTTACAGAGAAGAAAAATACGCTTCAGTATATGAAATCAATATGCTAAGATGTATTTTCTGTGGAATGTGTGAAGAGGCTTGTCCTAAATCGGCCATTTATCTTACCGATAGATTGGTAGACGTAGAAACCAACAGAGGTTCTTTCATTTACGGAAAAGATAAATTAGTTGAAAAAATAAATGAAAGGATTGACATCACGACAAGACAATCCGAGAAACAAAAAAATGCGGTAAAATAATGGATCAGTTTTTATTTTTCTTGGTGGCGTTTTTAGCAGTGTCAAGTGCGGTGTATTTCGTATTTGCAAAAAATCCTTTATATGCTATTTTGTCATTAATTGTTACGATGTTTTCAATTGCCGGAATGTACATTCTTTTGAATGCTCAATTCTTAGCAATTATCCAGATCATAGTGTACGCAGGTGCCATCATGGTACTTTTCCTTTACATCCTTATGATGCTTAACCTTAATAAAGCAGACGAAAGTAAGAAGGGTAATACTTTAAAATTTATTGGAGTTTTTACGGCAGGTCTTCTTTTAGTTGGAGTTTTAGGGGTATTCAGAGGAGTTCAGCAAAACCATATTGTAGTAGAGAATGTAGACAGAAGTGTTGGTCTTACTAAAAATCTGGGTAGACTTTTGTTTAATGAATATGTTTTACCGTTTGAGCTTGCTTCTATCCTGATTTTAGCAGGTATTGTAGGCGCGGTATTAATCGGTAAAAAAGATTTATAAAATTATGGGAGAAGTAAATACATTTATACAAAGCATCCCTTTGGACTACTTCATTATCCTTTGTTCAGTATTGTTCTGCTTAGGAGTGATGGGAGTATTGCTTAGAAAAAATGCTATTGTGATTCTAGGCTGTGTAGAGCTTATGCTTAACTCTGTAAACCTTTTATTGGCTGCTTTTTCAGCATACAAAGGGAATGGAGACGGACAGCTTTTAGTGTTCTTCATTATGGTGGTTGCAGCTGCTGAAGTAGCGGTAGGTCTGGCAATTATTGCTATGCTGTATAGAAATACCCGTTCTGTAGATGTTAGTATATTTAATAAATTAAGAGGATAAGAATGGAGAATTTAGTATATGCAATAGTACTTTTACCACTTTTAGGGTTTCTTATAAACGGTTTATTCGGAAAAAATCTTCCAAAAATAGTGGTGGGTTCTTTGGCTACGGCAATGGTTTTCGGATCATTCTGTATCGCTGTAAGTCTTTTCATGAATTTCAATTCTGAAAGCCAGCCTGTAATCGTAAAAGCTTTTGAATGGTTTAGAGTAAATGGTATTCAAATCAATTTTGGGTTCCAAATCGATCAGCTATCTTTAATGATGGTCATGATCATCACGGGTATCGGTTCACTGATCCACTTATACTCTATCGGATATATGAGTCATGACAAAGGATTCTATAAGTTCTTTACTTATCTGAATCTTTTCATCTTCTCTATGTTACTTTTAGTAATGGGAAGCAACTACCTTATCTTGTTCATTGGATGGGAAGGTGTAGGTCTTTGTTCTTACCTATTGATCGGATTCTGGTATACCAACGAAGAATACGGTAAAGCGGCAAGAAAAGCTTTCATCATGAACAGAATTGGTGACCTTGCGTTATTGATCGGTATCTTCATGATCGCTGCTCAGACCAATGCTGTAGATTATCTTTCTGTAGCAGAAAACGCTTCAAAATTTGAATTAGACGGAACAGTGATTATCTTTATCACAGCGAGTTTATTCATCGGTGCTACCGGTAAATCGGCTCAGGTTCCATTATATACATGGTTACCGGATGCGATGGCTGGACCAACTCCTGTTTCTGCGTTAATTCACGCAGCAACGATGGTAACAGCGGGTATCTACTTAGTAGTAAGATCCAACTTCTTATTTACTTTAGCCCCTACGGTACAAGGAGGAATTTTATTCATCGGATTCTTAACTGCAGCTTTAGCAGGGTTCTATGCACTACGTCAGAACGACATCAAAAAAGTATTGGCATACTCTACTGTTTCACAACTTGGGTTTATGTTCATCGCTTTAGGTCTTGGAGCGTATACAACAGCTATGTTCCACGTAATGACACACGCTTTCTTTAAAGCTTTATTATTCTTAGGTGCAGGTTCTGTAATCCACGCTATGAGCAACGAGCAGGATATGCGTTTCATGGGAGGTCTTAAAAAATATATTCCTCTTACCCACGCTACATTCCTGATCGGAACATTAGCCATTTCAGGTTTCCCTTTATTATCAGGGATGATCTCTAAAGACGAAATTTTAGTAGCAGCTTTCGCTAAAAATCCTATTTATTGGGTAATCTTATTTGTTTTAGCGGCAATGACTGCAACGTATATGTTCAGACTATATTACCTGACTTTCCATGGAGAGTTCAGAGGTACTGAAGAGCAAAAACACCACTTACATGAAAGCCCTACTAATATGACATTACCATTGATCGTATTGGCTATCCTTTCTGTTGTTGGAGGTTTCATCAACTTGCCACACTTCATCGGTCACGGACACTATGCTAAATTGATGGAATGGTTAAAGCCTGTTCTTACGGAACAAAGCTACAGCCAGATGGAAGCTACTCTTTCAGGAGTACCTTTTAACACTGAAATGATCTTATTAGCAGCGACAGTATTAATGTTCTTCTCTGTATGGTTTATCGTAAGAAATACCTACGTGAAAAAGAAAAAAATGGCTGTGGCAGAAGAAAGCTATACCGGATGGGAAAAGCTTTCTGCTAAAAAACTATATGTAGACGAACTTTACAACGCATTGATTGTAAAAACTGTTGAAGGATTAGGACGCGGAGGAAAGATGTTTGATAAGGGTATCTTAGACCGTTTTGTAAACTTTGTAGGTGATGGTGCTGAAGACAGCGGTAAAGCTATGAAGCGTGTACAAAACGGAAATGTAGAGACGTATATTCTTATCATGTCTTTAGCTGTGGGAATTATATTAATTGTTAACTTTTTATTACAATAATAATGTCTTGTTTATTATTAACATTATTACTATTACCTCTAGTAGGTTCGGGATTAGTTTTTGCATGGAAGAGTAATTCCAGCAAATATTTGGCACTAGGAATTGCATTGGTACAAATGCTCCTTACGTTCTATATACTTTCGGATTTTGATTTTACTCCGACAGTAGACAGCGTATTGCAGCATGAGATCAATTATCCGTGGTCACAATTTATGAAGGGCTCTCTTCACTTCGGTATCGATGGAATGAGCATGCTTCTTTTATTGCTGACTAACATCTTAGCGCCAATCATCATTTTATCTTCTTTCAATGAAAGTGTAAACTACAGAAATACATTCTACGGATTGATTCTGTTGATGCAATTCGGTCTTGTAGGAGTATTTACTTCTTTAGACGGATTATTGTTCTACATTTTTTGGGAAGTAACTTTGATTCCAATTTGGTTTATTGCCGGACTTTGGGGACAAGAGAATAAAAGGTTCGAATTCACTACGAAATTCTTCGTATATACATTCGTTGGATCTTTATTTATGTTAGCCGGATTGATCTATGTGTACAACCATTCTGCATCATTCGCTTTAACAGATCTATACAATGCGCAACTTAACGAAGTACAGCAGACTGTGGTATTCTGGTTCATTTTCTTTGCTTTTGCAGTGAAATTACCGGTATTCCCTTTTCATACCTGGCAGCCTGATACCTATACCTACTCTCCTACTCAAGGATCGATGTTATTATCAGGGATCATGCTTAAGATGGCAGTGTATGGGGTAATGCGTTATTTACTTCCAATTACTCCACTTCCTATTGCAGGAATTTCCGGACAGATCGTAATTATCCTTGCCATCGTGGGAATTGTTCACGGAGCATTGATCGCGATCATCCAGACGGATATGAAGAGAATCATTGCCTATTCATCTTTCTCTCACGTAGGATTGATGGTAGCAGGGATCTTCGCTTCTGCAGTAGTTACTTTAAGAGGAACTTTCAATGTTGAAGGTGCTGAAGGAGCATTGGTACAGACTTTCGCTCACGGTATCAACGTAGTAGGATTATTCTACTGTTGTGATATTTTATACAAGAGATTTAAATCAAGAGACATCAGACAAATGGGTGGTTTAGCTAAGGTAGCCCCTAAGTTTGCCGTTTTATTCTTGATCATTATATTAGGATCAATGGGAGTTCCATTGACGAATGGATTCATCGGAGAATTTATCCTGTTAAAAGCAGTATATGATTTCAACGGAACAGCAGCAGTAATTGCTGGTCTTACGGTAATTCTTTGTGCAGTATACTTATTGAGATTCTACGGAAAAGCAATGTTTGGAGAAGGAAATGCAGAAGTGTTAAGCACAGCAAAAGATTTATCTGGTGTAGAATTCTCTGTATTGGCGAGTTTAGCGGTTTTTGTGATCTTACTTGGTATTTTCCCACAACCGGTAATCGAAATGGTGAGTAGTTCAGTGAAGTTTATCTACACGGCAATGGCTAACTAAAAAATTAAAAGATTTAAAAATTAAAAAAATAAGAGATTAGAGAGCATAAAGATAAAAGACGAAGAGATAAGAGACGGTAACTTTTGAACCCGGAACTTTAAGCTCTAACCCTTGAACTTTAAACTTCAGATCTCACATCTCAAATCTATATTATGAGTGTTTTAATTATTGTTTTCCTAACAGCAGTTATTGCGTTATTTTCAGGAGTTTTCGAACAAGGAAAGTTCGCAAGATACATTGGGATTTTGGGTTTAATCATCGCATTGTATGTAAGCTTTATGCCTGAATGTTCGTTCTTCGATCACTACAAGCATATGTATGAATACAGTGCCAATACTGCATTATTTACTAAATTATCCATTGTAACAACCTTATTGTTATTCTTCTTGGGAGGTTTTGCATTCAGCAATCACAGAAGCCACCAATCAGAATTATATGCATTGATGCTATTTGCATTATGTGGAGGAATTGTACTTTTCGGATACCAGAACTTAGTTACAATGTTCTTAGGTGTTGAAATCCTTTCTATCCCATTATATGTAATGGCTGGTGCCAACAAAACAGATCTAAGATCAAACGAAGCTTCAATCAAGTATTTCTTAATGGGTGCATTCGCAACAGGTTTCCTACTTTTCGGGATTGCGTTCATCTATGGAAGTGCAGGAAGTTTTGATCTCTATAAAATTCATGACTTTGGAGTAGCTAATGCTTCCAACGTAATGTTCATCTTAGGAGTATTGCTTATTCTTTGTGCATTGGCATTTAAGGTGGCTTTAGCTCCTTTCCATATGTGGAGTCCTGATGTATATGCAGGTTCTCCTTCATTAATCACTGCTTTCATGGCAAGTGTGGTAAAAATCTCAGGATTCTTCGCACTATTCAGATTGATGACAATTGGTTTCGCTGGAGTAACTCACGAATGGATTAATGTTTTAGGAGTATTCTTAATCATTACCTTATTGTTGGCAAACGTTATGGGTCTTGCTCAGACGAATGCAAAAAGAATGTTGGCATACTCTTCAGTTTCTCACGCAGGATACATCGGATTGGTATTCTTCGGAATGACAAGCCTTTCTACTTATAACTTAGCGTTCTATTTATTCGCTTACTCATTATCTACAGTAGGAGTTTTCATGTGTCTGATCTGGGTAGAGAAATTAAAAAGAGAAACTTCTTTCGGAGCTTTCAAAGGATTGGCAAAAACAGAACCTTTATTGGCAACAGCTGCTGCGATCTCTATGCTTTCAATGGCAGGGGTTCCGTTAACGGCTGGTTTCATGGGGAAATTTGCTTTATTCTCCCAGGCAATGAACGGAGCTGCTTTCTTAGTATTGGTAGCAGTTTTAGGGTCTGCCCTATCTATCGCTTACTATTTAAGATTAATCGTCGCGATGTTCTTCTTTAAAGAATCTACATTCAAATCATCAGAAAAGGTAACTCTTACTTATAATATTGTTGCAGTATTTGTAATTGTAACGATTATCATCTTGGGTGTTTTCCCGGATCTGTTTGCAAAAATGTTCGGATTATAAAAAGATAACCTTACAATATCAAAAACCTTTCAGATGATCTGAAAGGTTTTTTTGTGTATGCACATTTCTTCTCTTGTAAGGAAGATTTTGTTATTTTTACAAGAGAAAGAGTTTGATTTAGCTTAGTATAAAAGCTATTTTATTCAAAAAAATAATTACCCCAATCATTTTATGACTACAAAAGCCATTCTCACTTCCTTATTCATCATTTCCATTCTATCTTCGTGCAAAAAGAAAACTCTGGAACAAAAAATAGAAAACCTTCCCCCAGTACAAACGACCGTTCCACCATCTCCTCTCAAAGAAACCATAGCGGATATGGAAAATAATTCCTTTACTCTAAGCTGTGGTGCAGGATGCGCAGCAACCTATACTGCTGAAGATATTTCTCAAGATAAAGCTTCTGTAAAGGTAAAATTCAAAGTGGATAACTATATGAATGATCAATTGATAGAAACCACTTATGAAACCTACCTTTTTTACTACAAAAATACGGGCAAGATTGATAAAATCATCAATGAGGAAACCAATCAGAACATCTTGGATGAATATATCCCAGATGCCCAGGAATCATTCAAAGAATTTGCGGCTTCAATCATTAAGGATAAGAAGATTAAAACTCCATCATCAAAATAATACTACAGTAAAAAGACTTAACAATTTTATATAATAATTCCTTAAAGGAGAAGGTTACTGCCAATATTTTTAAAAAGTAAATCAGAAACATACAATGTTCTATTTATTTTGATTATTTCTTCAAAAAAATAAAACAATTTGGTCATAAAGAATGATTTTTACTAATCTAAAACATCTTTGGAACTAGTCTTTTTTTCATAACTTTACTTTAAATTTCAGCTCTTGGCCAATCTTTACAAAAAAGACTCTCCATTTCAGGTTTATATCTCGTTCAAAAAATATTTGGATGTACTGGAACATATCCGGTATAATGACCGTCTGGAATACAGGGTCAACTATGCTGAATCCCTGATCGAGAGAACGCTTAATTTTAAAGAACTGAAAGAAGGCTTTCAGGATATCAACATTCTGGAAAAAAATGAAGACCTCATCAGATCACTGCTCGCTGATCTTTTTCCTACAGGGCTTACTCGAAATGAAATAAAAGCAGCAAGTATTCCTCTTTCCAATATCACATTCAACTATACGGAGAGGTTTAAGGATATTCTTAAAGATGCAGGGAAAGATTTTGAAATTGAACTGAGAAACATTAGTGACAATGAATTTTACGTGTTTTGTTGCTGCCTGATCCTCCAGAGCTATTTTAAAAAAGACATCAAGAGCACCATCCCGTTCTATTATGATATCCCGAATAAAATGGGAATCATGAAGCACTATAAGATAACGGTAAATTCAGATTTTACGGAGATTTATCCTACGGAAGAGGCAAAAATTCCATCCGATGAAATCATGGATATGTTGTTGGAAAACCTGGATGATTTTAAGCTGTGGAAGAAATATTTCCCATCACAATCCTGGATATTGAAAGGTTTCACCATTATCTCACTGGTAGACTGTACCTCTGAAGTAGCCCTTTCTGATCTTAAATCAAGCATGATCGAAATTGATCCTGAAAATTTAAATCCGGATGAGAACCTGACAGAAATTTTTAAATCCTATTTTGACGTTCCTGAGCTCAGTTTTGGATTGATGACCTTTAATAAAAAGGAACAAAAGCTTGATAAACTTCCTATTTATGAAAGCTTGCTCACCAATCATATTCTGGATTTCTGGATCAATACATTTGACGAAGAAACCCGTAAGACTACTTTTAGCAATTTAAACCATAATTCAAAATCCATTGTAGTTTCCAATGTGGATAATCTGGATGAGAATGTGAGGCAGCTTCCGTCCTTCAATATTTTAAAGGATAATAATGTCAATAGTTTTATGGTCATTCCTATCATGAAAGACAATGAACTCCTTGCTATTATGGAGTTTACGTCTCCCATTGCGGGCAGTTTCAATGGTCTAAAGCTCAAAAAACTTGAATTTTTCACCGATATGATCCTGTTCTCTCTCAGCAGATTCTATTTTGAGAAAAATTACCAGATAGAAGCCATTATCCAGCGAGAATATACTTCCATTCATAATAGTGTGGTATGGAAATTCAGAAATGAAGCCGAGAAATACTTTACAGCATCTCTTGGTAAGAAAATATATACCTTAAAACAGATTTCATTTAAAAACCTTACCCCGTTATTTGGAGTTTCAGACATCCGTTCTTCTTCTGAAAAACGCTTTAACCTGATGCTTAATGACCTCAACCAACAAATTGAGTGGCTAAAGGATATTTTGGCTTTAACCAATTCCGATTCAGAAAAATTTATGCTAGCGCTGGATGTTTTTGAAAATGAACTGAACCATGAAATCAAAGCAGATACAGAACAGCGTTTTCAAAGGCTTTTGAGAGAAGAAGTACATCCTTTTCTTCAGGGAAAATTAGAGGTAAAAACTTCACATGAGGTAAAATCAAAGATTCAAAATTACTTTGCATTGGTATTGGCACAAACAGACCTGTTCTATAACCACCGAAAAGATCTGGATGATTCTATAACTTTAGTCAACAGAAAGCTGGCAGATATGTTGGATGAAAGCCAGATAAAGGCTCAACAGATCTTTCCTCATTATTATGAGAGATTTAAATCTGACGGCGTAGAACACAACCTGTATATTGGTCACAACATTGCTCCGGAGTTACATTATACTTCAAAAGTAGTGCATAATTGAGATACTGGCAGCTGAAGACCATTTGTAGAATGGAACTGGAGCTCCAGTCTTTTAAAAATAACCTTCCTATTCCGTTAGATATTGCTTCTCTGATCTTTGTTTATAATGAAAAATAGATATCCGTTTCAGAATGGATGAAAAACGCTTTGATGTAGATGGAGCTTACAATTCTTACTACGAGATCATTAAAAAACGTCTGGACAAAGCCCATATAAAAGATTCTTCTGAAAGAATTACTGCTCCCGGAAAGATTACCATTGTTTACTTTGGTATGGAGAACCAGAAAGAATATCTGGAATATGTGGCCAAACTTCAGAAGAAAGGGATTCTGGAGCATGATGTAGAGTTTCTTAAGGTAGAAGACCTTCAAGGAATCACAGGACTACTCGCATTGAGGGTTTCAATCAGTCAGGATTATTCCGTAAGATAAGGTCTGATACAATTTCTTTAAAAACTTTTTTAGAAATAATAATATTTTCTGCCCATATAATTGACCGAAAATTTCATTTATTTTTAATTATAGACTAAAGAAAGCAAATCCAAAAGATAGGACAGAAATAATAATTCCGGCCATGAAAATTTTATAGGTAATAGATAAAAGCTTATACTTTCTGTCTAGAACTTTCCCCAGATAATACAGATCTTTCACCATAGAATCATAAATATAATCCCTGTCTTTGATCAGATCTCTCATCGCATTATGATAGTCATCAAACAGCATTGTTGAAAATTTCCAAAAAACAGGAGATTTACCTTTCTATTGGTGATATCCTCAGATGTAAATGTTGTTTTAGTAACATTTGGTTTTGTAGACAAAATAGCAAACACAATGGTCAGCACACTAGATAACAACAGTATAAAGCTCGGAATAATAAGGTGAGAATTTTTGGGAGCATCTAATTTCGGAACCAATACAGAAAGACAAACTGAAATAATAACAGCATTGACTGATAAAAGAATATTAGCTTTACTGTCTGCAATATCGCTCAGCCTCGTATGATTATTAAGTGTTACCCTGAATAAGGTATCTACACTCCTATCTGACTTTTCTTTATCTTTTTTGTTGTCTGATTTATTATCTTTATTATCCGAACTCTCCTTCTTCTCATCTTCTTTTTCCAGCTTCTTTTCGATCTTCTTGATATTTTTCTTTTTTAAAGGTTCCCAGTTTTCTTTGGCATAATCCGTATAATAGGTATGTTTGTTCTTCAGCATATCCAAATTTCCGGCATTCCACTCTTCATTAGAAAAGCATCTTACATTCGTAAGCTCCCATTCCTTCCTTAGAGCATCAGAAATATCATTATAATCATGACCTGCAAAATGACTGAAATCAGCATCTTTTACAATTTTCTCTAATAAATTTTGAGGTACATAGGTAATTTTAGTGGCTAGGATCAGTTTTTCTACATCGGCAATATAGCTCTCCGGATAATTTTCCTGATGAAGAAAGTTTTTCATAATCTCCACTCCCCTCTCTTCATGGTTCATAGCGCACTCTATATATCCTGTATCATGAAACCATAGGGCCAAAAGTACTTTTTCCTGATCTTCTTCAGAAACAGGGGTATGCTTCATAATCTCCTCGGCCTTATTAACCGTATAGGCAGTATGAATAAAATTATGGTAAAAATATACTGAAGATAACTTATCTTTGAATAAGATTTCAACATAATTTTTAGCTTTGTCTAGAATGCTCATTCCTGAATTTTTGTTAATGTAAATTTATGAATTTATCCTTTAAAACTCATCTAAAAAATACTTCTATTGTTCTGAGAACAGTAATGTCCGCTGGAGTCATGTATTCCTGCGCAACATATAACGTACAAAAAGGCAAAAACTTATTCGAAGTAAAAGATTCCGAGATAAAATCTGAAAACGATTTTAAACTTTTCCTGATTGGAGATGCCGGAAATGCAGATGAACCACAGGCACAAAAAACATTAGACTTATTAAAAGGCAAGCTTGATTCTGCAGACAGCAACTCGATGCTGATCTTCCTTGGAGATAATATCTACCCCAATGGAATGCCGAAAGAATCAGACAAAGGCTATGCTTTAGCCAAACAAAAACTGGAAGACCAATTTTCCATCACTAAAAATTTTAAAGGAAAGACCCTTGTTATTCCAGGAAACCATGACTGGTATAGCGGATTAAGCGGGCTCAATGCTCAGGAATCATTCGTGAAAAAGTATTTTGACGATAAAAAAGCATTCCTGCCTAAAAACGGCTGTCCTATTGATGATATCAGTATTACCAAAGATATCAAACTGATCGCCATTGATACGG
This sequence comes from Chryseobacterium tructae, assembly GCF_030409875.1. Lineage (NCBI taxonomy): Bacteria > Pseudomonadati > Bacteroidota > Flavobacteriia > Flavobacteriales > Weeksellaceae > Chryseobacterium > Chryseobacterium tructae. The sequence continues at coordinate 4,532,710 of NZ_JAUFQR010000001.1, forward strand.
AATGGGTGATTACAAACTGGGATAACTACCCAGGAATCAATAAAAACTGTCACATCAAAACCCGTGAGGATTTTTATACAGAATTTAAAGATCTTATCATCAAAAATCAAGGAAAAAGAATCATCGTTGCCCTGCACCATCCCATCATCAGCAGTGGAACTCATGCAGGATTTCATTCTGCAAAATCTCATCTTTTTCCTCTTGGTAGTAAAATACCGATTCCAGGAGTTGCCAGTGCCATCAATATTCTCAGAAGTTCTTCAGGGATAAGCCCTGCCGATATCAATAATCAACATTATGCGGATCTTGCCAACAGCCTGAAAAGTATCGTTCAAGATAGAGATAATATCATTTTTGTTTCCGGCCATGATCACAACTTACAGTATCATGAAGAAGGAAATATGAGGCAGATCATTAGTGGCGCAGGGTCTAAAACCAATCCGTCTACTATCGTTGAAAAAACAGACTTTTCCTATGGAGGAAGTGGTTTTGCTGTTCTTAATATTAGAAAAGATCAGAGTTCTGATGTAGAGTTTTTTTCTACAAAAGATGCCAAACTTCAGAAACTGTCACAGATTTCTGTTATCTCCAAACCTGATGTATTTGTGAATAACTTTCCTAATACATTCCCAGCTACATTTTCTTCTACGATCTATCCGGTTCAGCTTACCCAAAAAAAAGGTTTCTACCGATGGCTTTGGGGTGAACATTACAGAAAATACTACGGAATGCCTATCGAAGCTCCTACAGCCAATCTTTCTGAATTGAATGGTGGCTATATCCCATTCAGGGAAGGAGGCGGAAATCAGTCTAATAGTCTAAGATTAAAAGCTAATGACGGACAGGAATTCGTGATGCGAGGAGTGAAAAAAAGTGCTGTCCGGTTTCTAAACAATATGGCCTTTACAAAAAGTACTTTGAAAGAAGAACTTACCAATACTTTTCCGGAAAAATTCCTTTTGGATTTTTATACGACCAATCATCCTTTCACACCGTTTACGATAGGAAATATGTCAGAAAAACTGAATATATTCCACAGCAATCCAAAGTTATATTATATTCCTAAACAACAGGCTTTAGGGAAATATAATCAAGATTATGGTGATGAAATGTATATGATTGAAGAGCGCTATTCTTCAGATCCAAAAACATTGGCTTATCTAGATCATGCAAAAGATATTGTTTCTACTGATGATGTTCTAAAAAACCTGACCAAAAACTACAAATATTCTGTAGACCGAACTTCTTACATCAGAGCAAGATTATTTGATATGTTGATTGGTGACTGGGACAGGCATTCGGATCAGTGGAAATGGGCAGAGTATGAAGAAGGTAATAAAATCATCTATAAACCTATTCCTAAGGATAGAGATCAGGCCTTTAGCAAATATGACGGTGCAGCATTTAAACTTATCATGAATGTTCCTGCCATCCGACACATGAAGACCTTTACAGAAGATATCAGCAGTGTAAAATGGTTGGCTATGGAGCCCTATCCTATGGATCTTGTCTTTTTAAAAGCTTCTACTCAGGAAGAGTGGGAAGCCCAGGCAAAATATATTCAGGAGCATTTGACCGATGCTGATATTGATGATGCATTTCATAATCTTCCAAAGGAAGTTCAGGACGATACCATTGAAGATATCCAAAGAAAACTGAAAATAAGAAAAACAAAACTACAGAGGTACGCCTCCGACTACTACAATGTTCTTCAGGAAAAAGTTCCTTTAGCCGGAACCGCTAACCCAGATAAATTTGTGATCACCAAAAACGGACATTCTGTTCTTGTACAACAATATAAATTAGGTAAAAACAAGGATAAAAATGAACTTGTTTTTGAAAAGAATTATGAAGATTCAAAAACTAAAGAATTGTGGATCTATGGATTGGAGGATGATGATATTTATGAGGTAGTAGGAACCGGGCGTCCTAGAATGAACATCAGACTAATTGGTGGTAATAACCATGATGTATACAATGTGACAGATGGAAGAAAAGTAAAAATCTATGACTTCGAATCTCAAAAGAATACTTATAATTCGGGGAATGCTACGAAAAATATTGCAGATGATTATGATATAAATACCTATAATTATAAGCATCCAAAGTATAATGCTTTTGCCGGATATCCTAACTTTGATTATAACCCTGATGATGGAGTGATTGTTGGTATTTTGGCTAATTATACCGTAAATAATTTCATCCGTGATCCTTTTACTCAAAAGCATAGTTTAAAAGCTAATTTTTATACTGCTACTGCTGGATTTAGTCTTATTTATAAAGGGATTTTCAAAAAAGCAATTTCTGGATGGGATTTTAATCTTGATGCAGCTTATACGACTCCAAGATTCTCTCAGAATTTCTTTGGTCTTTCCAATGAAAGCCCATATGATAAAGAAAATACAGAAAGGGAATACAACAGAGCAAGAATCTCCAAATTCAATGTGGCTCCTTCTATCTCGAAGAAAGGCTGGATGAATTTTAATCACCAGCTCCAGCTTACTTTTGAAGATAATAAAGTACAGAGAAAAGACGGTCGCTTTATCAATACTTCTCCAGATGTAAGACCTGAGGTCTTCAACAGCCAGCAGTTCTTAGGCGCCAATTATACATTCAGTTATAAAAATGCAGATAATGTAGCTTTTCCAACCCTAGGCATGGAACTGATGCTGAATGCTGACTGGAAAGCCACTTTTTCTAATTTCAATAAAAACTTCCTGACTTTAAAAGGAAAGCTTGCCATTGATCACAGAATCGATAAAAAAGGGGTTTTTGTATTTGCCAATGCCAGCAATGTTATGTGGATCAACAATGATAATTTTGAGTTCTACCAAGCTGCTACATTAGGGGGCAACAACGGATTGAGAGCATTCAGAAATGAGAGATTTTCCGGAAGATCATACTTTACCAACAACTCGGAGATTCGTTGGGATTTTGGAAGAATCAGAAATAATATTGCGCCTGCCAACTTAGGAATTCTGGTTGGATATGATATTGGCCGTGTATGGAATGATGGAGAATATTCTAGAAATGGCATCAATCAGTAGGTGCAGGAGTTTGGTTAAGCATTGTGGAAATGATGTCTGCAAGACTGAATTATTTCTATGGATCAGATGGCGGAAGAATCTCTGCCGGTGTAGGAATGAAATTCTAATACAACAAAAACATGTATTTAAAATCAAAAAGAATCTGCCAAATTGTGTTGATTCTTTTTTTTACCTTTTCCTCAATTTGTATTAATAGTAAAAATAAATAAAATTTAATATTTTACACTTTAATTTACAGATTTTCAACAATAAAGCAAATATGAACTTTAATAACAATTCATATTTCAGGCATCATACCCTTGAACTACCCATAGATCAATATGCTTACCAACTGCTAAAAAGGATGAATAATTCAAAAAAATTATATTTGTTCAAAATTATTCATTAAAAAAACACTTCGGAATGATAAAAAAGCTATTATACATGGCATTATTTGCTATGTCCATAATTTCAAATGCACAAGTAGGGATACATACTCCCACACCACAAAATACTTTACATGTTAATGGTTCTCTTCAGGTTGTAAAAGATCTGAATGTAGGAGGAAACGCAAATACAAAAGGAAATTCAGGAAATAGAGGTGAGTTTCTGATGTCAAACGGTATAGACAATCCTCCGGTATGGAGAACTATAGAATCTGAAAACTTTCTGAAAGTTGTTTTCGTTGGAAATAAAACAACCATCAGCCCTAGCAGTGGGAGTTATAAAGGAAGTCATACGGCTCCTGTGAGTACTCATGAAAATTATTCACAGACGTATGTTTATAATATCAGTAATAAAATTGATAATGCTTACCTTACCTATAATACCAGTACCGGTCTTTTTACGGTAGTAAAACAGGGATATTACAATATTGTACCGTATGTGACTTATGATCTTAATTTAAACGGAAACGGATATACTGCAGGAACGGCCAATTCCTACATCCAGAAAGTATCACGTTCTACTGTAACCCTTTCAGCAATATCTACAGGACATGGGGAACGCACTACAGGACTAAATCATAACCTTTCATCTATTACCTTTTTAATGCGGGAGAAACATTCAGAATACGCTGTCGTTATACTCAGGATTTCAGACTATCAAGCGGAAATATTCATATCTCCTATCTGACACCATAACTTCATTCTACTTATATTTATTTATGGAGAATCCACAGCAAAATGCTGTGGATTCTTATAATATATATTGTCAATAGAAAATTTTATTGAAATGAAAATTGATATACATTTCCACTCTCGTCTTTTCCTTTTTCATCTGCAATGATTAATGTTTTATCATCAGCAAAGACGATAGCTTCTTTCTGAGAATTATGGTTTAAAGGAATCTTATTAATTTTCGCTGCATTGAAATCATCAGCATTAAACCCTGTAAGAACATGAACGTTCTTGTGAGTAAGCAGTACAATCTTATCTTTTGTGCTGTTAATTGTTGCAGAAGTAATAGCAGCATCGTTATATCCTCCCTGAAGCCTCAATCTACCAATCAATTTAGCTTCAAAATCTCCTTCTTTATTAGGAACCTTAAACACAAGGAAAGTCCCGTCAAATCCTTTGCTTCTGTTTTTCGTGAAAAGATAGAAGTTACCATCCATTTCTACAAATGCCTCACAATCATATAATAAATTTGACTTTTTGGGCGGGAATTGTGTTTGTCCCTCATAATGAAATTTAGTGGTCTGAACGACTTTTGTAGTGGTTTGAGTAATATCCTTCAAATCAGTTTTTAAAATAGCCAGATCCTTTCTGTCATTATCATTATTTCCAAAATCCCCTATATAAACATTTCCCTGGGCATCAGAAATAATATCTTCCCAGTCGGTATTCTCGGTATTTTCAACAGGAACTTTAGCCATCATCTGACCCTTGTCATTAAGACCATATACAGCGTTTTTATTTCCCCTGTCTTCTATTACCCAAATGGTTTTCTTATCCTTAGATAAAGTAATTCCGGAGACTTCTTTTAATTTTTTTGGAAGTGCAAATTGTATTTTTAATTCATTGTCCTTGGCAGGAGAATTCTGAGCCTTTGGATTACAACTCAACAAAAAGAAAGCGGGTAACATAAGAAAACGTAGCATATTTTTATTTTTTAACTGAACATACATAGCATTAATTGTTCCAATCGAAGCTTAAGATAATCGTTTGGCTTTTTCCCAAAGGACATCCATTTCTTCCAAAGACATATCCGCAAGCTTCAGATCTTGTTCCTCAGCAAGAACTTCCATCTTTTGGAATCTGGAAATAAACTTCAAATTGGTTCTTTCCAATGCAGAATCCGGATTGAGTCCTGAAATTCTCGCATAATTAATCAAAGAAAAAAATACATCGCCTAATTCCAGTTCCTTCTTATCCAAATCTGTTTCTGCATGAAACTCCTGAATCTCCTCATCTACCTTTTTCCAGGCATCTTCAGCATCATGGAATTCAAAACCAATTCCTTTTACCTTATCCTGAATTCTATAAGCTTTCACCAAACTTGGAAGGCTTTTCGGAACACCCCCCAGAATAGATTTGTTCCCTTCTTTGAGTTTTAATTTTTCCCAATTCTGTTTTACCTCTTCCTCATCCTTCACTTCAGTATCTCCATAAATGTGAGGATGGCGGAAAATCAATTTTTCATTAAGGGAATTAATCACATCTGCGATATCAAAACTTTCTTTTTCTGAACCTATTTTAGAATAAAAAACCAGGTGAAGCAATACATCGCCCAATTCTTTTTTAATCTCCTGCAAATCTTCCTGTAAAATAGCATCAGAAAGCTCATATGTCTCTTCAAGGGTAAGATGACGAAGAGATTGCAGCGTCTGCTTTTGATCCCATGGGCATTTCTCACGCAGATCATCCATAATATCCAATAATCTCCCGAAAGCTTCTAATTTTTCCTGTTTTGTATTCATAAGTAATTGAAAATTCAATCTTATACAAATGTAAGGGTTATTCGGTCACCATTACAAACGTTAAGAGTGAAAGTTGCTGGGTTCGAGGTTTATGATTCGGGATACAAGGTTATCGATAACGTGGTAGAGTATTTGTTTTAAATCTAACGGGTTTCAGAAACCTGTTAGATTTTGGGATATGAACTATCTATTATCTGCTATCTGAAATACAAAAAGCCTTGTCAGGAAAATTCCTGACAAGGCTTAGTATTGTTAATTCAGTTCTGAATTATCCTTGTTTTCTGTGTGTACTTTTCGGAGCTGATTTTGCTGCTGAAGTAGCTTTCACTTTTGGAGCTGCCGGCTTTTCTGCCTTTGGAGCTGCTTTTTTAGCATCAATATCTAAGCTTACTTCTTCTGCAGGCTCACCATCTAAAGTTTCAGGTTCAGCCTTTACGAAGCTTTCTGGAGTGATATATCCCGCTTTATGAAGAATATTATACCACTGAGCCAATTTCTTGATATCAGAAGCATATACTCTTTCAGTATCATAGTTAGGAAGAGAAGTTAACATGAAATCTTTCAAATCTGCATCTGAAGATTTGTGAGAAATTGTCTCTTTGTAATCGTTATTTTTAGCTACATTTTCAAAAACTTCAAACAAAGGAACTTCTTTATCAAATGTAAACATTGCGATATTATCTAATAAGCTTACTTGGCTAGAGTTTCCAATGCTTACTTTTTTCTTGTTGGTAACATCTTCAATGATGAATCCGTTTCTTAATTGAGAAACTAATTTGTAAAGTCCTGGTTTTCCAGAAATTGAAATTATTTTTTCTAACAGCATAATTTTATTTTTTGTAAATTCTGCAATCAGCGTTAAGCTTTTTGCTTTTTATTATTTCTTTTAATCCTTGTTTAAATTATTTTGGAAATCTCATTTTGTAACCGATGCTTACATCCCCTTGAGAGATCTTTGACAGTTTTCCTTTTACCAGTTTCTTTTTCAAAGCACTTAGGTGATCGGTAAACAAAACCCCTTCAATGTGGTCATATTCATGCTGAATTACGCGGGCTCTAATATCGGAAAAAGTTTCTGTATGTTTTACAAAATTTTCGTCATAATATTCAATAACGATTGTTCCCTTTCTTTTCACGTCTTCTCTTACATCCGGAATAGACAGACAGCCTTCATTGAACTTCCATTCTTCACCAGATTCTTCAAGAATTCTGGCATTAATGAATACCTTTTTGAATTCTGCCAACTCATCCTTAATATCCTCATAATCCTCATCTTCCGCAAGAGGAGTAACGTCTATTACAAACAGACGGATATCCAAACCGATCTGAGGCGCTGCAAGACCAATTCCGTTTGCGCTGTACATCGTTTCGAACATATTATCTATCAGTTCCTGTAATCCGGGGTAATCTTTTTCTATATCTTTTCCCACTTTTCTCAAAACAGGATCCCCAAAAGCTCTTATCGGTAGTATCATCTTAATCTTTGTTCTAAAAAATTCTGCAATATGATGGTTGCACTTACTTTATCTATTAATCCTTTTTCCTGTCTTTTCTTCTTACTTTTCCCGCTTTGAGAAATAAAGAATGAAGCCATTTTGGAAGTAAACCTTTCATCAAAACGGTGAACAGCAATATCCGAAAATTCTTTTTGAAATTCTTCAATGAATTTTAAAATATCAGTTTCCACTTCTGAAACATTTCCTTTCAAATCTATGGGAAGTCCAATGACTACTTCATCTACCTTATTTTCATTGAAATATTTTTTCAAAAATTCCATTAAATTTCGGTTCTCTACAGTCTCTAACCCACTGGCTATAATCTGCATATCATCCGTTGCAGCAATGCCACAACGAGCTTTTCCATAGTCAATTGCAAGGATTTGTCCCATAAGTCTGCAAATTTAGTAAAATTTACTGATTTTATTCATAACGCAGTTTTTTTATATAAATCATGTTTCATTCCATATTTTTTTTTTTAATTTTAATCTTCCAAAAAACAGATATATGAAGAGACTCATCCTCGTAAGACATGCGAAAAGCGACTGGCCGGAAGAAACTGAAGACTTTGACAGACCTTTGGCAGACAAAGGCCAGGTGGATGCTATGAACATGTCCAGATTCCTGAAAAACAATAATATTTCTATCGATTATTTTGTATCCAGCCCGGCAGTCCGTGCTTTAAATACGTGTAATATTTTCAATCAAACGTATCAGCTAAGTTGTTCTACGAATGAAAAGTTATATAATCCTTCGGAAAGAAATTTTGAATCTGTAATTTATGATCTGGATGATACAATAAGCTCAGTGGCTCTTTTCTCTCATAACAATGGAATTTCCAATTTTGCGAATTCCATTTCTGAAAATATTTTTCATTTTCCGACCTGTGGAGTTGCCGGTTTTGAAGTAGACTGTGAATCCTGGTCTGAATTTGACGGAGCCCAAAAGAAACTATTGTTCTTTTATGAGCCCGGGAAAATATAACTTCAACTATACAGTTTTATATGCAACACTCTTTATTTTCTTTTTTTCATGTCAGAAAAAGAAGATGCCCTATTTTGAAGCAATTGCTTTTAATGATGTAAAGCTTTCTACCACTCCTCAACCCGGAAGCTGGAGGTATAATCATGATGAAAAATTTCAGAAATTTGAAGATTTCCAAAAATCAAAAAAGATAAAGCCGGAACCTGAAAAAAACACCATTTATCTGCAGCCTATCGGAGACTTTGATGAATTACAGAAAAAAGAGATTGAACTCACTAGAGAATATTTAAAGATATATTTTCAGCTGGATACGAAAATACTCCCTGTACTATCAAATACTATTTTCCCAAAAACTGTAAGAAGAATCTTTAAGGACGGACAAGAGCAAATATTAGCGGGATATGTATTAGACAGTGTTTTAATCAAAAGAAAGCCAAAAGATGCAGCGGTACTGATGGGAATCACAGAAAGAGATCTTTTCCCAAAGCCTGAATGGAATTATGTTTTTGGATTTGCATCTTATGAAAATGGAGTGGGTGTCACTTCAATCTATCGATTTGCCAACGGGCATCTTACAGATTCTAATTTTAATAAGAGTCTTACCAGATTGATGAAGATCAGCTCTCACGAAATCGGGCATATGTTTGGGATCAGCCATTGTCTGAATGCCAATTGTGTGATGAACGGAACCAATACCCTTACCGAAACAGATTTTCATTATGCCAGAGCATGCTCACTCTGCCAGCGAAAACTCAACTCCAGTATTCATTATGACAATAAGAAAAGGCTTCTTGAATTAAAAAGTTTCTTTGAAAAATATCATCTCAATTCAGAACTTGCCAAAGTTGAACTGGATCTTGATCTATTGCCATAAACTCTATTCTCTGCTATTTTTTATGAGCCACTTCCTTTAAATATCTATCATAGTTCATATAAGGTTCATTGATCCGTTTATTGGGCTTTAAATAAAGTACTCCGTCTCTATTATCTAATATTACATTAAACTGGCTGAGAATTTGATTTCCAAATAAAGTTGGCCTGCCTGTAGGTTTTAAAGGGTCTGCAGCATTCGTTACAATATCTTTAAATTCTCTTCCTCCAATAAAGGCATTCAACCGAACCAGCTTTCTCTCATTCACCATTTGCAGTTCTTTCAGCTGTTTCCAGTTTTCTCCCTGACTTGTAAAATCATCTCCAATAAGCATTGTTCCCTCCCGCCCTGTATCAAAAAGAAACCAAAAAGAATATTTTTTATCATGCTGAGTAAAATCAACTTTGAATTTTGGACGGTTCTGTTCATAGAATATTGGCTGTTTTTGAAACGTCTTGGTGTTAGATGGTAGTTTATCATGAATAACCATTACTTTTTTGTCATAATCAATCTCAATAATTTTATCCCTGAAAAAGCCATTCCCTACAATTAAATCTTCATCAGGCTTCATATTTCCAACTTCTGTAAGAGGAACTTCTTTCCAGATGGCATTACCTATTTGTAAGATATTTCCCAAACTCTTACGTACTTCATTTACTCCCTGCGTGTTACTTACTGTTGTTTTATCAGTAAAAGCCACTTTTAGTTTTTCTGACGATAGCTTATTAATACAAGAGGTTCCGGCTCCAAGATCAAACTGTATGTTCACCTCTTCTTTCTCATTCAAAAATCCTTTAAAATAAATTCGAGATCCTGTTATTGTAAAAGGAATTTCCAGAGGATAAGTATTTTTTTTATTCTGTTTGAGTGAAATAAAAGATGGATCTTCTTTCGCCATGATGCGAACTAAGCAACTGTCTTTATTATTAAGGAGAACTATTAAATCATAGCTTTTACCATATTCAGTATTAAAGCTTAGTTTTCCTTGGTCTGTAACCAGCTCAACCTTACTTTTTTTATAAGGCAGATTAGTGTAATAAATATCAGGTTTTACTCTGGGATCTAGTTTCCAATTCATTTTAACATTTGCACCATCATAAATAACAGCATTATCACTTGTTGCTTTAATAACAGGAATTTGTTTTTGCGCAAAAACTCCTGTTGAGATAAAAAGAAGGATAAAAATAATTGCAAAAAGCTTATTTTTCATAATGACAATAATTAAATTCAGCTCCAATATAAAACACTCATTTACAAAACAATAAATCCATATTTATTTACATTTAAAGATATAAATAAATATGGATTTATTAAATTTCCTCTTAAAAGAATAGTCTATTTTCTCTTCAGATCCAGATCATCAAAGTCAAAACTGAAATCTGTAACATCTGAAATTGGTTTCAATTTTGCTGACTGAGCTTTTCCATTTTCATCGTAATCGAATAGGATATAAGCATCAGCATCATAGCTTCTGTCATCCCATTTAATGATGAATGAATTGTTGGAATATGGTAATAATTCTCCTTTTAATCTTGGGGAATTTTTACATGAAATTCTGTAAGTACCTCCTTGTTGAGCAATGTCTACATCACCGAACCAAACATCATTATAAGTTCCTGTAAACTGTTCCGCTTTTGGCTGAAGTACTTTTTCCTTTTTAAAGGCTTCTGATTTCGCGAATGCTTCTTTCTTTTGTTTATCATACTCTGCATTCGCTTTTGCCATTCTCTCTCCATACGTTTTCAACCAGTTTCTGTCTGCCACTCCAAGGTAAGAGTCTTTCACTGTATTGGTAATTGTATTGAATGCTGCTCCAGACTGCTGATTTGTAAGTACTACGATTCCTAATTTAAGATCCGGAATTAACGTAAATTGGGTTACTGTTCCAATTAATCCTCCTGTATGTTGTACTTGTTTATGCCCTTTTACATCACTTAGGAACCAACCTAAACCATATCCGTAGAAACTGGTATCATAAGGATTTTTAGCAGCTACTCTCTCCGGGATCTGCAGGCTCCAAAGTTGTTGTGCATTTTTATCGGAAACTAATTTCTTACCTTCTTTGGTGGTGAAATTGTTTAATAAACATTCTGCCCAAGTGGTCATATCTTTAATATTACTCATGATTCCTCCGGCAGCATTAGCCGTTTCGTTCCAATCGTGAGGAACAGCAATAGCTTTTCCATCTACAGGAGCATGAGCATCAATTTTATTGGTTGTAGCTTTTGCTCTGTTGTAGCTTCCAAAGCTGGAAGTCATCCCCACAGGCTTCATGATTCTCTGTTCAATAAATTCGGCCCAGCTTAATCCAGAAACTCTGTGAATAACTTCACCTGCAACAATGAACATGATATTATTATAATCTAAAGTTGTTCTGAAAGGATTTTCAGGCTTCAGGTATCTTACGTTGTGAACAATATCATTAACGGTTAAGCTTCCTCCTTCCGGAAAAAACATCAGATCTCCCTGCCCTAATCCTAATCCTGCTCTGTGCGTAATCAAATCTTTGATGGTTACATTTTGAGAAACATATGGATCATACATTTGGAATTCTGGAATGTATTTTGAAACATTATCATTCCAGTTCAATTTTCCTTCATCTGCCAAAATCGCTAATGCCACACAAGTGAACCCTTTAGAGTTGGAAGCAATTCCAACCAAGGTATTATCATCCATTGGTTGTTTGGAGGTAAGAGAACGTACTCCAAATCCTTTGGAATAGATCATTTTTCCATCTTTTACAATACCTACTGACATTCCGGGAACATCAAAGGTTTTCAGCGTATTTTGGATCAGATCATCCAGTTTTTTTTCTTCAACCTGTGCATTTGCCAATCCTACGGTTAAGAGAAAAATGAAAAAAGAAAATTTCTGCTTCATTATTTTTTTAATTTTCCCAAATTTAGTAAATAACCTGAGTCCGGAATAAGAAAATTATGATTTATATGGTTGGAAGCCAGAAGATGGATGCCGAAAGTACTCTTAGGTTATAAATAAAAGGAAGTTATTAGAAACCCAACTTGTAATGCAAGCTGAGTTTTAATAATCATGTCTACGATAATTTCCTGCCTCCATCTTCCCATTTCCTTACTTATCCCCACAAAAAACCGGAAGAAAATTCTCCCGGCTCTCGATAAATCAAATGATCTTAATGTACTAACAAAAAAGAAATTATTTTTTAGAAATGATGTTTACTCCCATTAATCTTCCACTTCCTTTCAGTTTAAACTCAACTTTTGTGTTTTTAGAAACAGGATCGTAAGAACTTAAGCCTGAGAAGTTATCAGCCTTATTATTAGACATAAAATAGATTCTATTTTTATACAAGAATGGGTTTTGATAGTTGTAGAAATTATCCACCGGAATATCAAGTTTTACAGCTTTCTTGGTTTGAACATCAATCTCATTCCAGAACCAGATATCATTTCTATAGCTTACCCCATGTCCACCTGCATAATAAGATGCACCTGTAGAAGGAATGGTTGTATAAATTTTATTATTATAAGCAAAGATTCTGTTAAATTCTGCTGGATGCACATAATTTTTCATATCAATTTCAAAGGTAGAATCAAAGACCGTTTGCCCATTCTTTATTCTAAGAATCTTTGATGAGTAAGCGGATTCCTGAGCTTTCATATCTGATGTGGCTACCATATAGATATCTTTGGTTACCTCATCAATACTCCATAGAACATGGTCAGTGAAAAGCCCCAAGTTTGTAGCATTTGGATATTTTGTAATATTTTCCACTTTTTTTGAAGTCAGGTTATAGACTGCAACTGCTACTTCTTTTACAACAGGTTTGATCTGCCAGTTTGATCCTTTTTTACCAATCTGTAAATCAAGGTATAGTTTATCATCTCTTTTTATAAGAATTAATTGTCCGGCTGCCTGATAAGCTGTTTCTCCCGGTTCAAGCACTGCAGGGTCAATAGTCTGAGCTAATGAAGAAAGGTCAATTTCTCCTGTACGCTGCATGGTACCAGGATTAAAGGTCTGAATTTTAAGCATTCCTCTTGAACCATCCCAATAATATCCTTCGCTATCACTTACCACTAAATAATTAGGTTCAAATCCATTATTTTGGGTAGCAATAAACCCTTTTGAACTAATATTCCCGGTATTATCGGCAGTCAATTTAGAGAAACCTTCTTCTGAAGACGCTGCTCCACCCAATCTGTAAATATTTTCTCCAAACGCTTTCCCTCCTGCTGAATAAGCAATTTGATAGAAAGGTTTTTTATCGGCTAATGAAAGTTCTCCCTGAGGCAGTTCTGAGAATGAATAGATATTTCCTCCCCATCCGGATGTACTGTTATAAATGATCCAGCTGTCTTTAGCTTCTGTTGTTGGTTGTTTCTGTTCTTCAATAGTGTCATCATTACTACTACAATGAGTAAACAACAATAAACTTAACGCTGATAAAATTATCGAAAACGGTTTTTGATTTTTCTCATGATTATAATATTAAAAAAAATTGTATAAGTTAGTTTCAAATGATAAGATCTTGTAGGTTTCTGTGCATTATAATTATCATAAAGTCTTTCATTCAGAAGATTATTAACACTAAAATTAATGGCCAGTTTAGGATCTGCCAGGAAATAGGTAATTCCTACGCCTGCATCTACCATTCCTGTTCTTCCATCATTTGGAACCAGAAGATTACTGGAAGCTATATTTGCTTTAGAAAACAATCCTGGTTCAAGATTTTTCGGTACCGGATACAGCATAAAACGATGAACGTAATTGATGTTATAATACAGTTCCACTTTATCTTTCATTTTGAAAATGTCTGAAAAATTCACTCTCAGATAGTGATTCCCGAATAAGTAAGGAATATTGGGTTGTCTGGCATCTTCCCAAATACTTTCATTACCGGAAAGATTTTTAAGCCTTATATCCTGATAAGTAAAATTGAATCCTGTTTGAATATTTTTGATTGGCTGATAATTGATTTCATATTCCAATCCAAGAATTCTGTTGTCATAATAATTCTGATACCTTCCATAAGGGTTATCCGGAATCATGAATATGGTGTTTTTCACATTCCTGTAGAAAAGGTTTAAACTTGTATTCAATTTATAATTCGAAGAAGTATAATCCAACACTACATTTACATTATCACTTTTCTCAGGTTCCAGATCGAGATTTTCTTTAATGAGAACTCCATCTCCGAAAATTTCAGTTTCATCAGGAAGACGAACGGCTTTTTCGTAGGATAATTTCAGGATAAAGTTCTTTGGCTTATAGCTTATTCCCGCCATATATCCGGATGCTTGTTTGCTCTTATCAGAATCCCAGCTGAAATTATATTTATCCGTAGTATATCCTTTCGAACTGAAGAAATAATTCTTTACTCCAAGCACTGTTTCCACTTTACGGTCAAGCCAATGAGATACTAATCCTAAAGCAGCAATATTCTTGTTGTAGATAGCTGGAGTCTTAAGGACATCGTCTCCATATACATTGACAGCTCCATAAGGGTCACTTCCTTTTCTTCTCTGGTAGAAATAGACATTTCCAAATTCCAGGCTGTGATTATTATTGATACGGAATGCGGCATTTAGCCTTGTGTGAAGCATATTATAATTCATCTTCAGATCATTCCCTTTATTGATTTCTCCAACACTATTTTCATTACTGAAAGTGTATTCTCCCAACCAATTATATCTTCTTTTGCTGATATCCACAAAAGAATTGTTATATCTGGCAAAAGCAGCCATTAAGTCTATTTTAAGACGATTATCAAAGAACATTTTTTTATACTGAAGATAACCGGTCACATTCTTTTCCTTTGCAAAGGCTTCTCCGTAAGGTTTTCTCATCTCAAGATCATTCTGGATCTCTTTATAAAATTGAGAATAGATGAACCCTACTCTAAAATCATTGGCCCAGCTTTTATTTCTTACCCCAGAATACAGTTCCATATAAGAAGCTTCGGTATCATCATGAAACCTCCTGGCTTCGACTTTTTTAAGATTGGCTGTTTCAGGATCTATAACATCTCCGAGAATTTTATAGTTGTTCTTGGAAAACACATAGCTAGCCTGTGTTCCTATATAAAATAAGCTGTCTTTTTTTCCTGTAAATACTCCATTAATATGAGACTTGTAAGTACTAAACGACCCAATCTCATTTGAAATTTCAAGGTTATCTTTCTGTATCGGTTTCGAGATAAAATTAATCCCGCCCCCTAAAGCATCCGATGCCAAAGCAATCGGCATTACTCCTTTGTATACATCTACCCTATCCAGCATATTGGGTGATAAAACATTAGGATTAAAGCTATGTCCGTAAAATTCAATGGGAACTCCATCCCTGAAAATTCTCACAGCCTTTCCCTGAAGACCTCCAAGATTGACCTGAAATCCAGACCCAACGCCTCCTTCTGTACGAATCTTAACTCCGGTGGCCATATTGAGTATTTCTCCAATGTTATTTGCCTGACTTTTTACGGCCTGCATATCCACAATTTTGACGCTCAATGGAGTTTCCTTCAATTTTTCCAGTTTCCTTTTGCCTCTGATATAAACTTCATCAATGTTGTTTGCATTTGAAATCTCTATTTCATATTTCTGGCTCGACTGGCAATTGATACTTATCGTATCATTATAAATAAGTTTATTTTGATAAAATACAGATACTTTTACAGAACCATCTGGTATCTCAGCAAAATCTACAGTTCCCTGTTTTGAAATCTTTTTCTTTTCACCGTTAATGATCACGTACATATCATCGTGATGATAGTTTTTAATGTTCTTAACCACTAAAGTAATTGGGCAAGCAGCCAATGCCAAGGAAGAAAATACAGAGATCAGAAAAAATATACGTTTCATGTTTATATGGTTTCTAATGCTCCGAAATGCTGAAAAGCAATATTTTTTTCTAATGGGTAATATTCGTGTCCTAAAACTTTATTGATAATGGTGGCATTTCGGTAAGGCCCCATTCCAAGATCTGAAGTAATGATCCCTTGTGAATCTACACAACCGTTTTGCATGAATATTTCATTGTCATTTACATCAACGGTGTAGTTTTCTGAAGATAATAATGTCCCATCATGCTGACTTTTATTCAGACGACCTTCAATAGGCTGTAGGAAACGAGGAACTTCATATCGATAGCCTGTTGCCAGAATAAGATAATCAGTATGGAGTGAAAAAGATTTTTCTTCTTCCAGATGCCTCATATTTAAAGTATAGTCTTCATCGTATGACATTTCTTCAAGTAAGCTGTTGGTCAAAATTTTCACAGGAAGAGGCTGTTCCTCTTTCATCTGCTGATGATAAAGTTCATCATAGATCGTACTGATGAGCTCATCATTGATTCCTTTGTAAAGAATATCTTGTTTGTTGATTACTTCTCTTCTTTTCGGCAAAGGAAGCCTGTTGAAGTAGGAAATATAATCCATTGAAGTAAATTCATAAGTGAATTTTGAATTTTCCATTGGGAAAAATCGGTCTGCAGCAGTTACCCAATTTAATTTTAAATCTAATTCTGGTCTGGCAGCAAGAAGATCATAAAATACTTCACCCCCACTTTGCCCTGAACCTAATACAGTAATAGTACTTCCTTTCTTTAAATATTGTTTTCTGTGTAAATATTCTGAAGAATGGAAAATATGCTCTTTAGAGAAACTTTCCGTTATTTTAGGAACATTAGGAATGGAGCCTACTCCTAATACTATTTTATCGGTGAGATAAACTTTCTTTTCACAATTTATAAGATCAATCACTGAAACTTCATAGCATTCATGGGTTTCGTTGTAATCTATTTCTGTAACCGTGTGACTGAAATTCAAACTTTTAATTTGTGAGGCAACCCATTTACAGTAAAGATTATATTCCGTTCTCGTTACATAGAAACTTTCTTTAAAACAGAAACGGAAAATCTTCCCTTTCTCCCTTAAATAGTTAATATAAGTAAAGGGGCTCGTAGGATTTACGATCGTCACCAAATCTGCCAGGAAAGGAACCTGAAGAGTTGTTCTGTCGATCATTAAACCACTATGCCATTCAAATCTTGGTGCTTTGTCAAAAAATATGGTTTTCAGGTTATGTTCTTCAAGAAGAGCCGCAAGACTTAGATTGAATGGCCCTATTCCTATACCAATGATATCATATTTCATAAATTATTTTTTCAGTATTCAAGTATTATGTTGTAATGTTTATTTTCAACACCGAGTTTTTAAATATATCTTCCGTTGTTTCGTAGAATTTTTCACGGCTTAGGAACGTCAGGTTGGATGTTTTATAAGGAAGTGCCAGTGATCTGTTGAATTCACACCCTACTTTAGTAATCAGGTTGTGCGTTCCTTTGTGGGATGCTGATGCCTCACCAATCATTCTTGTAAGTTGTGGGAAAGAGAAGAAATATTCCATACACATGGCCAATGCATTCATTGAAAAGTTTGGAATTTTTTCTTTTGCCGGAGCGATAAGCATGTGAAAGCCATAGTCTCCCGGATTGAAACGGTAATATTTACCTACTTCATCTTTTACTGCCCAATACAGTTCTAAAGTAAAAATAGGATTGCCATTCAAGAGACCGATGTAAGGATGAGAATAGTCAACCCCCATATGCTTGATGTAAGCCTCCTCAAATTCATGCTGATCCACATCCATCTCCCAATACTTTTTAGCATACTCCATATTAGACCACTCATGAAGGAACTCCATATCTGTTTCCGGATTAAAAGCTCTAAGCGTAATTTCTAAAGTACCGTTATTAAAGTATCTTTTATGCAGGATTTCTCCGTAATCAGGTTTTATAAGCTTTTTAGAGTAATGTTTAGGATTAATCAGGAAGTTATGCTGCCTGATATATTCTTTCCAAATATCTTCATTCACACTGTGAGCCTGTTTAAGGAAAAGCCTGGCCTCTATCATTTCATAAATGAAATTCATGGCCTCACCATATATTTCCTTCAAAGAATCTATTTCTGTATCTACGATCTGATAAAGCACTTCTTCTTCAATGGATCCCAAATACGCAAGATGTCTGAGAACCGGATAAAGATTGTAATAGACCACGTGAGTTCTGATGAAGCTCTCTGCCTTTTCATTTCTGATGCCCAATCCACCTGGAATATATTGATCAAAACTTACATTTACCTTATCTGCATTCTGGTGAACAAATGTATGCTCAATATTGCTGTTATAGATTATTCCTTCTTCTATATACTTTCCAACTGCTGTTTTCAGCACTGAATGGGTATATTCTGAAAACCAACGAATAATGGCTCCTTTTTTATCATAATCCGTTTCCAATGCTATATTCTTAGAAATGAATTCCAGAAGGTGATCATTATCGTACCCAAAGAAATTAAAGACTGCCCCTCCTTTAACGGAACCACTGAAAGAATCAGAATCTTCTGCAATGATAAGTCCAGGATCAAAATACTCATCAAATTCCTCAGAAAAATATTTGATATAAGCTTCTTCAGGATTTTCTAATGTTGTATTCCCTCCATAAGCAGTTGAAATAAGAAATCGATAAGCTTCTTCAGCACTGATCTTAACGATTTCGCCCATTCTTTTTTCTCTATATCCTACCTCTTTGCCTATGTAGTGAACTCCGGTAGTAGAAAAATTCTTTACAGGAACAATTAAATAAGAATCCTTACCTGTAATATTAATTCGGATGAATTTACTTTCAGAACAATTGTTCATGAACGTTGACAACTCTTCATCAAACTTTGGTATAAGGTCAAAATAATACCAGTTTTTGTTTTCCAATAAGTACAAACCGACACTCATTATTATCTTTGTTTAGATTAAATAAAAATTAAGACAAATATATACATATTTTTCACCTGGCAAAAGAATTATTTAAAATACCGAAAATGAACAATTTAAAAACATGATTATCAATATATTAAAACAGATAACTCAAATTAATTAATACACCAAAAAGTGAATACGCAAATTTTATCGCTCCCCGTTTTTAATAGCAAAGAGCAATTTATGGTATCTTAAAAAATACAGTTTTAAGAATTAAATAAAAAAACAGCAGAAAAATATAAAATGTCTCAACATGAGATTTTATAGGAATTGTAAGTGTCTGTGGCAAATTTATATTCAATAGAAAGCTTTCGGTCTTCTATTGAAAAGCGTAATTTTGCTTACATTAAAGTTTACAGTATGAAAAAGTCGATTGCCATTTTTATAATGGTATTTTTTGCAACGGGATTTATGAAGAGCCAGGACAGAACCTCAGATCCTTTACTCTTACAAACCTGGAAACTGAATACATTGGATAACTATATTTATACTTATGAAAAACAGAATATCTTTAATGCCAAAAGCCCAGGTTTAAAATTTAGTAAAAACGGTAAAATCATTGGAAATTTAAGCAAATCTGCCAATGGATATGATTCAAAAGAAGATTTCCCGGGCAAAGCCTCAAAAATGGAACGCTATATGGGAAATTGGAAAAAAGTATCCGACACCACCATAGCCATTATGTTTTCTTCAAATAACAGTATGGATGGAACTTTTGTCATTTCAAGGCTTACGGAAAATGGACTAAAACTGAGAAAAGTTTTCAGCGCGGATATCGAAAAGAAATTGGATTCTATACGAAGAACAAAAAATATTTCTTATTAAGGTCCAAAAAGCTTTACCGAAATTATCAGCTTCAATAAAAATAGTTTTAGTAAAGCTTCTTTATATTTGCAATTTAAAACAGTAAAAATGATAATAAACAGACTATTCGCTTTCTTCTTATTGATAGCGAGTTGCAATTTATACTTTTCTCAGGATGTGTCGATTAAAGACGATAAAGTTCTCTTGGATGGAAAACAAATTCTAAAAGCAGAAAAGATCAATCTTACCCAATATTCATTTTTTTCCATGAAAGATGATGAAGAAATATTGATGTACAGATACATGGATAATGAAACCCCGAGATATGTAAACGACGATTACTTTATTCTCAATTTTTTATCAGAAAAGACTAAAGTAGAATCTACTGATTTAGCTAAAATCGCCAATTTTATGAATTCCAAGAAAGGAATGGAAAAACTCGTAAGATGGTTGTTAAAAGAAAGAGTGATCAATCAGTATGGAGACCTTAACCCTGATCGTCTTACCATATTTAAAGAAAAATACGACGAAAATATTACCCAAAGAACACTTAGATAATGACCAAAATTCTTCTTCTCTCGGACTCGCACTCTTATATAGATGACCGCATTCTTGAATATGCATCTCAGGCAGATGAAATCTGGCATTGTGGAGACTTCGGAAGTATGGAAATTATTGAACAACTAGAAAAAATAAAACCTTTAAAAGGTGTTTACGGAAATATAGATAATCCCAAAATTCAATCCGAGTTTCCTGAGGTTAATCGTTTTTTCTGTGAAAAGCTGGAGGTTTTAATGATTCACATTGGTGGCTATCCCGGAAAATATACTCCACTGACCAAAACTGAGATTGCTAAAAAGGCTCCTAAATTATTTATCTCAGGACATTCTCATATTTTAAAGGCTATGTATGACGAAAAAAACAGCCTTTTACACCTGAATCCGGGAGCTTGTGGAAAACAAGGCTGGCATAAAGTGAGAACAATGATGCGTTTTGTGGTAGATGGTGAAGAGATAAAGGATCTTGAAGTGATTGAATTAGGCCCGAGGGTTTAAGAGTTCTAGAATTTGAGCGTTTGAGAATATCAAGGTTAAATAAAATAAAGAAATAGAGGCTCTGGAGATGATTAGCAAGCTCAAGAGTATAAAGAACTGGATAAAGCCTAACAGGTTTAGAGCATGAAAACGAAGTATTATTAAAAAGATGAAAATTGGTGATACAGTATCTGTAGTGGATGAAGATTTAAGCGGAGTGGTAACTTCCGTGAAGGGAAATATTGTATTTTTTAAAGATGAATTTGGTTTCATCCATCAATACTCCAAAGAAAAACTGGTTCCCAAGGATACTGATCTTTATGAAAATATCCGTGTGGTAAAAAAAGCAGAACCTAAAAAAATTATTTCTAAAAAACATCAGAAAAATCATTTGGTTGTAGACCTTCATTTTCATAATTTGGTAAAGAATCCTCATGACTATGACAGCTTTGAAAGATTGTTTATTCAAAAGGAAAAACTGATCGAAGTGATAGAGTTTTGCAGAAAGAACAATCTTAAGAGGTTGGAGATCGTTCACGGAATTGGGGATGGGGTTTTACAGAGAATGGTTCGGGATGTTTTGGAAAGCCAGGTTAATATTGATTTTTATAATAAGGAAATACTTCACCATCAATCGGGTGCGGTAATGGTAGAATTTCACTAAATTTGCAGGAATTGAAATATGAACGTACTTAATTTACTTTTTACCAAAGACGGATTGATCTATCAGATTGTTAAAAACAAAAGCATTCTGGAGGAAAAATCTTATTTTGTGACTGAAGAAACACCAGCCAACCTTATCGAGGAAAAACTGGATGAAGTTCTTATCAAACAGCGTTTTGATGAGATCCAGGTGATTTCTGCCCTAAATCACTTTACATTGATGCCGGAAGGTTTTTCCGATCATGATGCAGGATTTGACCTCATCTCATTCAATGCACCGGCAGATAGAGATAAAGAAGAGCTGATGCTTTCTATTAACAAAAAATTCAACATTCAGTTTTATTATACTTTTCCCAAAAATTACTACAAGAAAATAAAAGAACTGGCGATACCGGTACATTTTAATTTTTCAGGAGAAAAGTTTTTAAGCTCCATCAATAATAAGAATAATAAAGAAATCCATATTAACCTTTATCATAACCAATGTGAGTTTTTCGCTATTGATAATAAGAAAATCATCCTTTACAATAACCTGGATGTAAATTCTGAGGTAGATTTCCTTTATTTCGTTATGTTTACTTTAAGTAAAATTGGTTTCGGAATCAATGAAACTACTTTTTATGCTTACGGGGAAACTACAGAGAACGAAACATTTATTTCCGAGCTTCAGAAGTTTGTAAAAAACCTGAAAATCGTTTTTGACAATATTCCTAATAAGAATTTTATACTTAATTAGGTTATAAGTCGCAGGGAATAAAGCCCAAGCATAATCACCTGCCTCCTGTAATCTACTACCTAAACCCTAACAAAAATATGTTCAGAATAATATCAGGCAAATGGAAAGCCAAAAAAATTGCCGCTCCCAAAAACTTTGACGTAAGACCGACAACGGATTTTGCGAAAGAGGCTTTATTCAGTATTTTGGAAAATAAATACGATATGCAATCAATTTCCGTATTGGATCTTTTTGCAGGAATCGGTTCCATTACACTAGAACTGGCTTCCAGAGGATGCCAGAGTATCACTTCGGTAGAAATGAATCCAAAACATACTGCATTTATCAATTCTACAGCGGCTGAATTAGATATGGCACTTCAGGTTAATGTACAGAGAGGTGATGTATTCGACTGGCTGAAAAAATTCAGAAATAATAAATCTTTTGAAATTGTTTTTTCTGATGCTCCTTTTGAAATGGAAGAAAAAAAATACCATGAATTGATCTCCCTGGTTTTAAACAATAAATACCTGAAAGAAAACGGAGTTCTTATTGTAGAACACCAAAGCCGTATGAAACTTGATCACCCTAACTTGGTAGACACCAGAAAATACGGAAACGTAAGTTTTAGTTTTTTTGATCCGAATAAAGAAGATAATCAAGAACTTTAGTTCTTGATTATTTTTTTTGAATTAATCGGAGATTCTATTCCCCATTGCTTAATTGCTTCCAGAACAGGCAGTAATGTTCTTCCAAAATCAGTTAAGGTATATTCTACCATTAAAGGTGGTTTCTCAGTATATACCTTTCTATCAATAATATTATCTTCCTCCAGCTGTTTAAGCTGAAGACTCAATGTTCTTTCTGTTATAGTTGGGATCTCTTTCCTTAATTCATTATATCTCTTAGCTCCATTAATAAGGTGATGTAAAATTACAGCCTTCCATTTTCCGCCTATAAATCTCATGGTTACACTTGTACAGCAAGGGTAAGATTTGTTATCAATTGTATACATTTTTATACTATCATTTTTAACCGTTATTGCAAAGCTAATAAACTTACATTAATTTTGCAACTATAAAAATGATAGTATAAAATTATGAACTTTTTAGACAAAATGAAAACAAGATATACTGTAAAAAAGTATAACCCACAAGGTAACATCAGCGAAGAGAAAATCTCTCAATTAAAAGAGATTCTAAACCTAAGTCCTTCGTCTATCAACAGCCAGCCATGGAATTTTATCTTTGTAAATCGTGGAGAACTGAAATCACAATTGGCAGAGGTTTCTTTCATCAATAAAGAAAAAGTAATTGACTGCAGTCATCTGATTATTTTCCAAGTTCTTACAAATCCTGAAGATTTTGAAAAACAGATTGAGGAAAATTTACCTGAAGGTGCCGTAAACTATTACAGAACAAGGGTAAAACTAAAAGGAGAAGCATTTGTAAAATCATGGCTAGCGCATCAGGTATATTTATCACTAGGTGTTCTTCTTTCTGCATGTGCAGATATGGGAATTGATTCGACGCCTATGGAAGGAATAGAGCCGGAATTGTATGATGAGATTTTGAAAAATGATAAATATGAGACACTTTTCGCTGTTGCAATAGGTGAGAAACTAGACACTGATGCAAATCAGCCGAAATTCAATCCAAAATCAAGATTAAAACCGGAGAAAATAATTATGGAAGCCTAATTTTGGAATACAAATTCACAAATATCTTCACAAGATATTGGCTCATAGTCTCGCAGATTATACAGATTGAGCAGATTATACCGCACAAGAATCTGCGTAATTCGTGAGATCTGCGAGACAATAATTACAGCATAAAATTTTATCTGCGATAAAATCCTTGCGCCATAAAAACGCAATCTAATACTTTATTAGCGCCTTTGCGTTATCCAACACAAATAAATAAGTCTGCTTCTTTATGAGGCAGACTTTTTATTTATAATACTTTGAGTTCTAAATCGATCGTTTTACCGAAAAATTTCTTGGAGATCTTTTCAAAGTTTTTGGTAAGATCCGAAAGGTAGAAATGGTAATTCGGCTTAGGGTTATTTTCATTCATAAGATTATATTTGTCTAGGATAATCTTCAAATGATTGGCTACAATATTGGGAGAATCAATAACACGGACCCTATTCCCATAATACTGTTTAATCTCATCAATTAACAATGGGTAATGAGTACAGCCCAGAATTAATGTCTCAATATTCTTCAGCTTGCTATTGCTCAGATAATTGTAAATGATAGCATGAGTGATCGGATGGTTTTTAAAACCTTCTTCAATAGCCGGAACCAGTAAAGGAGTAGCCAATTCATCTACCTTGATCCATTTATTATGTTTTCGGATACTCTTTTTATACAATCCCGAATTCACAGTAGCTTTAGTAGCAATGACTCCCACATTATTATGGATTTCATAAGAAACCTTTCTGCCACGGGATTAATAACATCGATGACCGGAACTTTCCCTGCAACTGACTGCATTACTTCATTCAAAGCATTCGCTGTAGCCGTATTACAGGCAATTACAATTGCTTTACAATTTTGTTGAAGCAGAAAATTAGTAATCTTTGTTGAATATTCTATAATCGCTTCTTTTGATTTTTCACCGTAAGGAAGATGCTTGGTATCTCCAAAATAGATAAGGTCTTCATTAGGCAAAAGCCTTTTGATTTCCTTAGCAACAGTAAGACCTCCTACTCCACTATCAAAAATACCGATAGGCTGGCTGGATGAAAGATGCGAATAATCTTGTTTTTTAGTTTTCAAACGAACTGAAATTTTATACAAAATTAATGAATTTACGTTGTATTTACATTGTATTATCTTGTATTTAATACAACATTCTTAAGACGATTCAACTCTCACATTGAATTGGGATGCTGAATTAAACCATAAATAAATCAGAAGCAATTCCGTCTGCCATAAACCAATGTCTTTCCGGGATTTTCAGATGTTCATTTTCAATACTTAAAACCCCTTCTTCTATTTTCTGCTTGATTTCCTTTTGGAAATGCTCCATGAAACGGTTATCAAATTTTTCTTTTAGGCTTTTCAGATCAACTCCCCAAATCGTTCGTAAACCAATCATAATCATTTCATTAAACTGATCTTCCTTGGAAAGAATTTCTTCTTCCTTTGCTAAAAGTTTTGTACTGAGTTTTTTAATGTATTGCTGGTTGTTAGCAATATTCCAGCTTCTTATATCAAATCCGTTGTAAGAATGTGCGGAAGGCCCTATTCCTAAGTATTCCTGATATTTCCAATATGAAGAATTATGTCTTGAATAAAAGCCAGGTTTAGCAAAATTGGAAACTTCATAATGTTCAAAACCATGATCTTTTAAAAAATCTGAGAGATAATAAAATTCTTTGTTTTGTTCTTCTTCTTTCGGACTTTTCACTTTCCCTTTTGCAATCCAACTATCAAGAGCTGTCTTTGGCTCAACAGTTAAGGCATAAGAGGAAATATGAGGTACTTCCAGTGCAATGGTTTTATGTAAGTTTTCTTTCCAGATCTCAAGGTTAGAAGTAGGTGAACCGTAAATCAAGTCTATACTCAGATTTTCAAATCCGAAATCTTGGGCACGTTTAATGGATCCTTCTGCTTCTGAGGCTGTATGTGCACGATTCATCAATTTAAGATCTTCTTCAAAGAAACTTTGCGTCCCAATTGATAAACGGTTGACAGGTGTTCCCGACAACTGCTTTAAGAAATTCTTATCCAGGTCGTCCGGATTGGCTTCCAATGTGATCTCAATATCTTTTTCAAAACTGAAATAGTGCAGCACTTCATCAATTAAAGAATTGATTTCATCCACGGAAAGAATAGAAGGTGTTCCTCCTCCAAAATATAATGATTGTAAACTACGATTCTGCAGTTCATCCTTTCTAAGCTGTATTTCAGTTTTCATGGCATGGAGCATTTCATCTTTAAAATTCAAAGATGTTGAAAAATGAAAATTACAGTAGCTGCACTTTTGCTTACAGAAAGGAATGTGAATATATATCATAAAAAAAGCCCTGAAAAAATTCAGAGCTCAAATTTATTTAAATTAAATTGATTAATATCTATATCCTCGAACATTAATAAAGTTATCGAAATTATAACCAAGTCCGATCATGAAGCTGTTTCCTCCGTATTGCTGAATATCAGACAATCCAAGGTTGTAAGTAGCTCCAATCATAAATTTGTTGAATCTTACTTTAACAATCGGTGCAATTTCCAACTGCTGGCTGTCAAATCTATTCTGAGCAGCTCTATAACTTACCCCAACAGAAAATGCATTGACTTCATTAGAGAATGTAGCCATTAGGTTATAATCCATTACTCTTGTTGAATTGGTGTTCAGGTTGATCATCATCGCAGGAGTCAACATGATATTATCTGCAATATTCCAGTTATATCCTAAGTTTAAGAAAAACTTAATTGGCGAAGGCTCAAACCCGTTTACAATTGGTTTATCGTTACCTAATGCGATATCATTTACTGAAACACCCCCGAAAAGGTTTCTATAGGTAGCGGCTAAACCGAAATTAGCATAAGCCATGAAAATGTTCTCTCCATTACCTCTTATTAATGGATCATTCTGTTCTTCAACATTGATTTTAGAATAATCAAAATTTCTATTATAGAAACTAACACTTGTACCGAATGAGAACTGATCTTTTCTGTCTCCTTCACTACTTAGAGGAATAAAATATGAAGCTCCCGCTGTAACACCACCTGCAGATTCTGCTCCGTTGCTGTCTCTGAATACGGTAAGACCGGCACCTACTCTATCGAAAATGTTAGCATTGATTCCCACTGATTGTACGTTTGGGGATTCGCTGAATTTTGAAAATTGCTTTTGATAAATGGCATTGAGCTGTACGTAGTCTGTTTTACCGTACTGAGCTGGGTTGAACAGGAAGTCACCATCCAAAAGATACTGTTGATAATATGGTAGTGATTCTTGTGCTTTGTATGCATTTGACAAAAGAGCTAAACATACGATAGCATATAGTTTTCTCATAACAAATCTTGATTTCAATTCAACAAATATAAAAAAAATCTCAATATATTTTTAGTTTTCTAAATAAATTCTCCATTTTTTTACAGCATCCTCCATATCTTTGGGCATTGGGCTTTCAAAATATAATTCCTTTTTTGTTGTTGGGTGTATAAATCCTAGGGTATGTGCATGCAATGCATGTCTTGGAAGAATTTCAAAAACATTTTTAATAAACTGTTTATATTTTGGAAGATTCACTCCTCTTAAAGGCGTATGCCCTTCATAACGCTCATCATTGAACAATGTATGGCCTATATGTTTGAAATGTGCCCTGATTTGGTGCGTTCTCCCCGTTTCAAGCTTACATTCTACCCATGTCATATATTTGAATCTTTCTAGGACCTTATAATGGGTCACTGCATGTTTCCCATGGCTTCCGTCTTCGTAAACAGACATCTGCATCCTGTTTTTAGGATGTCTCCCAATATGACCTCTTATCGTTCCTTCTTCATCTTTAGGATTTCCCCATACAAAAGCCCAATATAACCTTTTTGTTGTCCTGTTGAAGAACTGCTTAGCCAGGAAGCTGAGTGCATATTCATTTTTAGCAATGACTAGAAGTCCCGAAGTATCTTTATCAATCCTATGAACAAGTCCTACTCTGTCAAGGTCAGATTTTGAGCCATTTTTTTCAAAATGAAATGCCAGAGCATTGACTAATGTTCCATCCCAGTTTCCGTGTCCCGGATGCACTACCATTCCAGGTTCTTTGTCTACAACGACCAGGTCATCGTCTTCATAAATAATATTCACAGGAATATCCTGCGGAATAATCACATTTTCCCTTGGAGGACGAGTTAGTAATATAGAGATCTGATCTCCAGGTTTCACTCGGTAATTCTGCTTTACTGCAGTACCATTCACTACAACGTTTCCAGCCCTGCAGGTCTGAGAAATTTTATTCCTTGAAGAATTCTGGCGGTGTATTAAAAGAAATTTATCAATTCTTAATGATTCCTGTCCAGGATCAACAGTGATATTAAGATGTTCATATAACCCTTTGTTTTCCTCGTCAATATCGATATTATCAATACTATTGGAATCTAACAATTCTTCGTCTAAAAAATCTTCGTTATCTTCTGACATTGTATTTATTTTTTTACACAAAAGGCTTCAACATTTTGCAGTTGAAGCCTATATTTTTATTATTAATCTATATTTATTCTACGACTACTTTCTTAGCCTTTGGCTTTTGAGCAGGCTGCTGTGTAGGATTTGAAGCTGCTGGTTTTGCAGTGTTTCCTGTAGCAGGCGTACTGGTAGTAGAAGCCTTAGGTTTCTCCGTTCCTGTACTTGCAGGTTTAGGAGTTGTAGACTGAGGCTTTGGAGTCTCCGTTTTGGGAGCTTCTGTCTTTGGCATCTCTCTTTTAGGCACTGGTGCAGGTACTACAGGTGCATCATAGTGAGGCTCATTATGAACTTCCTCATATCGTACCGGTGGCAGGGATGTATCTACCTTCATTCGGTAAATAGAATTCAACTGTTCCACTTTTGCTCTAAGCTCTGCCGGTGTTTTCTTACTTGCCCAAAGATCAATCTGCATTCCCTGGTCACGAACATCTCCTGCCGCGGGATCCTGATAATAGATAATATCAGACTCATCCTTACCGCCATCTTCATATTCTACCAATCCAACTTCAAACATACTTTTTGTAATCAATGCCCTAGCTTCTTTTACAGAAAGTCCCACTACATTCGGGATAGAAATATTTCTCATTGGTCCTGATCCTACTACAACATCAATAATAGAGAATCTAGGAATTTTGGTACCCGGATTTACGGCATTTCCTTTATATAAAATTCTTAAAAGAGCATCTTTCTGGATACTTGGTTCGAAAATGGTATCACCAATCTTAAGACCAACCTGATCCAATCTCTGGAACGCCAGCCCCGAATATTTGTTGATTACATCCGGAATTACAATAGGAGCCCATGTTCTTGGATTTACTTTAAGACGCACTGTTCTTCCATCCTTTACACGAGAACCCGGTGCAGGATAAACCTGCAGCACTTGAAACGGTCTGTATTTAGGATCATAATTAGCACTGTCCACATCATATTCCAAGCCCGTGTCATCTAATATTTAACGGCATCATGCACTGATTTATTTACAACATTGGGGACAGGAATTTCCTGACCATGATTAGTATGGTACTCTAACCAGCGGAACGTAAGCCATATCAGCCCTACGAAAACACCGATTGCCACTACTAAATTCACTAAAACTTTCCAATTGAAAAGTGATTTAAGCATACTTAAAAATACTTTAATTATAACCGCAAATATAGCTAATAATTTTAGAATGGACTTTTTATTTAACACAATTCATTTTTGATTTTAAAATTTGCGGATTTCCCGTATTGCATTGCATAAAATGTTTAAATTTGCCTCAATTGATACTATATGGTTATGAATAAAAAAAGTGTTGCCGTAGTAATGGGAGGCTATTCTGATGAATATGTTGTATCCTTAAAAAGCGGACAGTTGATCTATGATTCTTTAGACAGAAATCTGTATGACGTATATAAAGTAGTCGTTCTTAAAGATGAATGGTATTTTTTAGGAGAAAATGATAAAAAACATCCTATTAGCAGAGGCGATTTTTCTGTTACCTTAGATAATGAAGAAACATTGAAGTTTGATGCATGTTTCAATATCATCCACGGAACACCAGGTGAAAATGGTATTCTACAGGCTTATTGGGATGCCATAGGTCAAAAATATACTGGTTGCGATTTTTATCAGAGCGCCCTTACCTTCAATAAAAAAGATACTCTTGCTGTATTGTCAAAATATGGAATTCCATCAGCAAAAAGCATTTATTTAAGAAAAGGTGAAGAAATCAATGTAGATAAAATTGTAGAAGAATTAGATCTTCCACTTTTTGTTAAACCAAATCAATCCGGATCTTCATTGGGAATTTCTAAAGTAAAAGAAAAATCTGAACTGATTGCTGCTACAGAAATCGCTTTTAAAGAAGATGATGAAATCCTTATCGAAAGTTTCTTAAACGGAATGGAAGTTTCTGTAGGCGTTATCGATTTTAAAGGAGAAACCATTGTTTTAGGAATTACTGAAATTGTTCCTACCAATGAATTCTTCGATTACGAAGCTAAATATGAAGGAGCATCCGAAGAAATTACTCCCGCAAGAATTGACGAAGAAACAACAAAAAGAGTAGAAGAAATTGCCAAAAGAGCTTACAATTCTCTTGGAATGAGTGGATTCTCAAGAAGTGAATTTATTTTAATGGACGGCATTCCTTATATGCTTGAAATGAATACCAATCCAGGATTCTCTCCTGCAAGTATTCTCCCTCAACAGGCAAAACATTATGGGATCTCCATTATGGATCTTTGTGGAAATGAAGTTGAAAAAGCTTTAAATAAAAGAAAATAGATAGTAGAAACTAGACATTAGAGGTTAGAATTTAAACCAATATATGGATCGTTCAAAATCATAACTCATACAACATGAAAATTGCTGTTTTCCCAGGGTCATTTGACCCTATCACTTTAGGACATTACGATATTATAGAAAGAGCGGCACCGCTATTTGATAAATTAATTATTGCTATCGGGCAGAATTCCCAGAAGAAATATATGTTTCCTCTTGAGAAAAGAAAAGAGTTTATCCAAAATTCCGTAGCAGAATTTCCGAATGTAGAAGTAGATTCATTCGAAGGATTAACAGTAGATTACTGTTTTGAAAAGAATGCTCAATACATCATCAGAGGACTGAGAAACCCGGCAGATTTTGAATTCGAAAAGGCAATTGCTCATACCAACAGAACATTAGCCCACAAAAAACTGGAAACCGTATTCTTATTAACCTCATCCGGAAAATCATTCATCAGTAGCAGTATCGTAAGAGAAATCATTACCCATGGTGGCGAATACGAACTTATGGTACCAGATTCCGTAAGAGTTGAGAGATAGATATAATGAGTAATAGGTAATGAGCAATGAAAAAAAATTGCATTGTAGTTGAATAAATTGATGAGACACCACTTTGGCTTGAAATTATTGAAGAACTAGAATCCATAAGTCCAGAAAAAATTCTACATTTAAAATCAGAATGTGAAGAACTTATAAAAGTGATGACCCAATATAAATTATCTCAAATTTAAGTGGCATAATTTTTATTATTCATTGCTCATTATTCATTACTCATCATAATATATGCACGAACAGTTCAATTTTGCCATAGAAGTACTTGGAACCATTGCGTTTTCCATGTCAGGAAGTTTTGCAGCAATGCAGAAACGACTTGACCCTTTTGGCGTTCTTATTATTGCCTTTGTGACTTCCGTGGGTGGAGGAACTGTAAGGGATCTCCTGTTGGATATTCCTGTATTCTGGATGCATGATCTTCTGATGTGTGCCCTGATTCTGATGACCAGTATTTTTTCCATGGTATTCAAATCGCTTGAAAAAAACTTTAAGGTTACCTTATTTATCTTCGATAGTTTTGGACTGGGATTGTTTACCATTATTGGTATTCAAAAAGGACTAAATGTGGGTATTCATCCTTTAATCTGCATTGGTCTGGGAACTATTACAGGTTGTTTTGGGGGAATTATCCGGGATATACTGCTCAACAGAATTCCATTGATCTTCCGAAAGGAAATCTATGCTACAGCATGTATTGTAGGGGGAGCTGCATTTTTACTCATGACAAAGTATACCCCATTATCCTATACTTTTATACAGATCTTTACGATTTTATTGATTGTTGCCATCAGAACACTTGCCGTAAAATACCAATGGCAAATGCCTAAATTTTATGGTTATGACCATACTTCTGAAATGTAACTTATAAGAAACTGGTGGTTCCTTTATTCTCCAGTACACATGGAAGTCAATTCAATCCGATAGGAATCCAGTCAGTCTTTAGAGAAAAAAATATTCAAATACTCTTTTTTCAAAAATTCCGGAACTCATTCTTAGAAAAAACAAAAAGTCCTGAAAATTCAGGACTTTAGTATATGTATCGGATATTTTCTTAAAATTTCCCTCTCTGTCTCATGTTAGGATTGTGCATGTGCTTTTGCATGGTTGGCATTTTCAGCTGATCTTTCATCATTTTGATTTGATCAGTCATCATTCCTGCGCTATCAAGTTTTTTAGCTTCTTCCAACAACTTTTGCCCTTCCTGCTTTCTTCCTTTAGAAATAGCAACTGCTGCAAGGTTTAAAGTAGCCATTGCTCTATCATGCTTCATGTTCAAGCCGTATTCCAAAGCTTTTTTCATTAAAGGCTCTACTTTTGCCGGGTGATCCTGAGCTTGTGTTAGCCCTAATAAATAATGGTAATATCCGTATTGAGTCTTATGTAATTGCCCTTGGTAGTCTGTTATTTTTGTCAGCCATTCAGCTGCTTTTGCCATATTTTGCTTTCTTAATTGCCAGAATGCCAAAAGAATATATTCATTTTTAAAGAAAAGAGCAATTGGAATTGCTGCCAAAAGAAATACAACAATTCCCCAACCTAAACTTCTTGTGAAAAACATCATATAAAGTCCCAGAAGGATAAGAAGTGCTGCTACCGCAATTTTTATGTATTTATTCATTACTAAATTTTAGAAGTGCAAAGATAATAAATTTAAAGGTTAAAGTTCAAAAAGTCAATGGTGAATGGTTGATTCGATACGGTGATCAATGATTTAATAGATCAAAGAAATTCACAATTCACTTTGTAAAGTAAAGATTAACGGTTGATAATTAACCCTCACTCTTCATTCTTTCAAAAGTCTGAAAACAGAAATCATAGCCATTCTTTTCGTCTTTTTCATGGCAGACTTCATTGGTTTTTTTCCAGATTTTCTCATCGATTTTTGGGAAATAGGTATCTGCTTCCAGATCTGCTTTTACTAAGGTAACTTCAAGCTTATCTACAATCTCCATTGTCTGTTCATAAATATTACCACCACCGATAACGAAAACCTCTTCATCGATCTTTTTGGCAAATTTAAGGGCTTCCTTTAGGCTTCCCACAATCAGAATTCCTTCTTCAAACCAATCTTTTTTTCTTGAAACAACAATATTCGTACGATTAGGAAGTGGTTTTCCAATACTTTCATACGTCTTTCTTCCCATAATGATCGGATGCCCCGAGGTAAGGTCTTTAAAATGTTTTAAATCTTTCGGAAGATGCCAAAGCAACTGGTTTTCAAAACCAATCTCATTCTTCTCTCCCATAGCTACCACTATTGTTGTCATTCAAATATAATTTTTTACAAAATTAGCACATAATTTGTATATTTGATTAGCACAAAAAATTAAAAAAAATAAACTATGAAAAATAAAGGATGTCTGGGCGCCGGAACCATTGGTATTGCCCTCCTTATTATTGTTGCAGTACTATTCTTTTGGGGAAAAAGCGGATATAACAGCTTTGTCAACAAAGAACAGACCGTTAACGCAAAATGGTCTAATGTAGAGACTGTGTATCAGAAAAGAGCAAATCTTATCCCTAACCTGGAAAGAACAGTAAAATCGTATTCAAAATTTGAGCAGGAAACTTTAACACAAGTTGTAGAAGCACGTTCTAAAGCTACTTCTATCAATATTGATCCTACCAATATGACTGAAGCTGATATTGCTAAATTCCAGGCTGCACAAGGAGAATTATCGGGTGCGCTAAGCAGGTTAATGGCTGTTGTAGAGTCTTATCCTAACTTAAAAGCAGATCAGCAGTATATCAACTTCCAGAGAGAATATACCGCTATTGAAAACAGTATCAGAACAGAGACTGTTTATTATAACGATGCTGCAAAGGATTACAATACTTCTATCAAGACTTTCCCAAATAATATTTTGGCGAATTTCACCAATTTTAAAGAGAAACCTTATTTCAAAGCTGATGCAGGAGCTCAGAAAGCCCCTGAAGTATTCAAATAATAATGAGCAATTTCCTTACAAATCAACAGATCGCTTCCCTTGTGGAAGCGATTCAGTCAGCAGAAGACCATTCTACAGGAGAAATTAGAGTACACATTGACTCTAATACAGAAAAACGGGATGCTAAAACAGCATTTGATGTTTTCAAAGAACTACGCATGGATAAAACTACTGATAGGAATGCTGTACTTTTTCATGTAAATTTTGAACAAAAATACCTTACCATTATCGGAGACCTAGGAATTCATGAAAAAGTAAACCAAACGTATTGGGATCATCTGCATGACTATATCACTGCTGAATTTGCCAAAGGAAACTACTATAAAGCATTGAAAAGTGCTATTCTGGAAACAGGCGTTGAACTTAAAAAACATTTTCCTATAGAAGGAGAAAACCCAAACCAACTTCCAAATGAAATTACGTTCTCTTAAAATAGTATTTTCATTTTTACTGATTTGCTTTTACACATTTGTATCAGCACAATACACTATTCCTCAAAAACCAGCAGTTTTATACCCTGTTTTTGATGAAGCCGGAATTCTTTCCCAACAGGAAAAAGATGAGCTTAATAATAAACTTATCAAGTTTGCTGATTCCACTTCCACCGAAATTGAAGTGGTCATTATCAAGTCTACCAAAGGCGAAGATGTTAACTTTCTGGCAACAATGTTCGGTGAACAATGGAAAATCGGAAAAAAAGGTGTGGATAACGGGGTTGTTTTTCTGATTGCTACAGAAGATCATACGATGTCTATTCAACAGGGAAGAGCCGTAGAACAATACCTTACGGCATCTGTTGCAGGACAGATTCTGGATTATATCGTTACTCCCAACTTTAAAAAAGGGCTTTGGTATGAAGGCATCAACCGTGGTACTTCTGCGATTATGGAGGCTGTGGAGGGCAAATTCAAACCGGTGGCTACTACAGCTCCTTCCGGCGATGGCAGTGCACTCAAGGTTCTGATTATCGCATTTGTTATTTTTATCATCATTGCGATCCTCTTTGGTAATCGAGGCGGTGGTGGCGGTGGTCGTGGTAGTTCTGACGATGATGATGTAATCATTACCCGAAGAGGCCGCAGGAATTATCCTGGTGGGTTTTTCCCATTCCCAGGTGGTTTTGGAGGCGGTGGTGGAAGTTCCGGAGGTGGCGGTGGCTTTGGAGGCTTCGGCGGTGGCGGAAGTTTCGGTGGCGGCGGTGCATCCGGAGGATGGTAATCTTACAATAATTACAATCATTTATAAACAGATCAGGTCTCAAAGACCTGATTTTTTATTTAAAATCTAAAATAATAGCGTTTTTTTGACTTTAATTAACATTAAATGCACTTTCACATATTAAAAAATTAATAAATCAACACAAAACTTACCTTTTATTCAATATTTTTTCACTATATTTACTGAAAACAGGATTATGAAGAAGACGCTGGTAGTATTTGCACACCCTTATCTGGAGCACTCTAATTCGAATGTAGAGCTTATCAATTTCTACGTTCGTCACCAGCATTATACCTTAAGAGATCTTTATGAAGAATATCCTGATTTCCATATTGCCGCCTTCAGGGAAAGAAAACGATTAGCCAATTATGATCGATTTGTTTTTCAGTTTCCATTGATATGGTTCGGAATGCCACCTCTGTTGAGATTATGGATTGATGAAGTTTTTGACCGGGACTGGCTACAGCCTGGAAAAGAAAACCCTCTAGAAAACAAAGAAGTGTACATTCTGATAACCACCGGAGGAAAAGAAAGATCTTTTAGTAAAGAAGGAACCTATCAGTACACGATTGATGAACTCATCAGCGGACTGATCGTTTCATTGAAGGTTTTCAAGGCTGATATCAAACACATCAAAATCGTTTACGAAGCCAACAAGTTGTCTAAAAAAGAAATTATTCTGCATAAAAAAGAGTTTACAGAACTGCTCAATCAATAATATATGGAGTCCAGCTTAGCAATGAACACATTACTTTTTCTAGGTGTAGCCATTATCATGGTTCCACTGGCCAGAAAATTGGGATTGAGTTCTGTGATCGGTTATATTTTAGGAGGAATCATCATTGGCCCCTATGTCCTCAGCCTTACAGGTAATAATGTAAATGACATTATGCACGCCAGTGAATTTGGGGTTATCATGCTTTTATTTATCGTTGGCCTCGAATTGGAACCCCGAAAATTCTGGGAAATGAGGAAGAAAATAATGGGATTGGGGCTCACCCAGATGCTGCTGACCATTTTATTATTATTTCTCGTATTCATTAGTGTAGGCTGGAGAATTGATAAGGCTATTGCCGTTGCCATGTGTTTTGCATTGTCTTCTACAGCTATTGTATTACAAACATTGCAGGAAAAGAATAATTTTAAAACCACAGCGGGAGAAGCATCATTTTCTACCCTTTTATTTCAGGATATATCTGTGATTCCTATTTTGGCAATTCTTCCGATTATTGCTAATTATAAAGCAAAACATCATGATAATGAAATTCAGATCCTGATCCAAAAGCTTCCGGAATGGCTTCAGGCAAGTACTGTAATTTTTGGAGTGGCCTTATTAATCTTATTGGGACGATATGTATTTGTTCCTTTTTTGCGCTATGTCTCAAAATCTGGAATGACGGAATTATTAACGGCCTCTTCCCTATTTCTTGTTATCGGAGTATCTGAACTGATGATCGTTATTGGGCTTTCTCCCGCATTAGGAGCTTTCCTTGCCGGAGTAATGCTGGCGAACAGTGAATTCCGACATGAACTTGAAGCACAGATTAATCCTTTTAAAGGATTGTTATTGGCTGTATTTTTTGTCAGTGTAGGATCAACAATTAATTTTAATATCATTCAAAAAGATCCATTATTTATTTTCAGTACTGTGTTTGCAGTACTAGCAATAAAGTTTTTGGTATTATATACAATTGGAAAATTTTACAGAATAGATACTCCACAAAGTCTTTTCTATGCATTTGCCCTTTCGCAAGTGGGGGAATTTGCCTTTGTACTGATTAATTATGCTTCAGATCTTTATCTTCTTGGACCTGAACTCAATGCTCAGCTAATGGCCGTTACAGCGATTACTATGTGCATCACTCCTATTCTACTTATTATTAATGATAAATTTATTACGCCAAAGTTTATCAGGGAAATTCCTGAAGAGGAGAATGATTATAATATCCTGGACAACGATATAAGTCAGAAGAAGATCATCATTGTAGGTTTTGGTCACTTTGGAAGCACTGTAGGGCGTCTTTTAAAGGCCAATAAAATACAGGCAACCGTTTTGGACAGAGATTCCGATCGTGTGAAACTTTTGAGAAGCTATGGTTTTAAAGTATATTATGGAGATGCTACAAGAATTCCTATTCTAAGAGCAGCAGGCATTGAAGAGGCTGAAATCCTGGTATTGTGCCTTGATGACGCAGATGACAATATGTTTATTGCAGAACTTGTGCGTGAGCATTATCCGAATGTGAAAATCTTTGTAAGGGCCAAAAACAGAATTGATGCCTATGAATATCTTAATAATGGGGTCAATCATATTTATCGGGAAACTCTGGGAACTGCTGTGGATATGGCTGTGGATGTACTGCATGAAACAGGAATGAGAAAATATGCAGCAAGACGAATGGGCAGCGATTTATGGCGATTGATAAAGCCTCTATCAGAAAACTAGCAAAAGCAACAGAAGATAGTGATATTGCCTTGTTTACTACAAAAGAGATCCTACAGCGTGAGGAGGAACTATTAGCTTATGATAATCTTAATTTTGATAATAAAAATTGGGAAGGTTCCTCATCTACCGAAGAAGAAGACGAGGAAGACTCCCAGGATTAATTTATTCGATATTCACACTTCCACCACTGCTTTCGTTCTTCGTAACATTCTTAAGATCTCCTTTTCTGGAGATGTCTACACTTCCACCTGAAGAAGCTTCTGCTTTAACGGAAGAAACTGCACTGATTCCAATATTGGCTCCACTGGATGCATCAGCATCTACATTATCTGCAATAACTCCTTTAGCTGAAATACTACTCCCGGAAGAAGAACTGATATCTGCATTTTTTGCTTTTCCGGAAATATCAATGCTTGATCCTGAAGAGGACTCTATTTCAAGATTTACAGCCCATATTTTCCCACTGAAATTACTGCTGCTGTCTGTATTAATATTTAAGTCATTAGCCTCCAGATTTCCTGAGATACTTCCGGCGCTTGAGGCTTCAACACTTGTTTTTTCCTGAGTAAACTTATCTTTTACACTGATACTTGCCGCTGATTCTGCAACCAATTTTGTAAAGTCTTTGGTATAAATTTTCGCAGTTACTTTACTGATGTTCATCACTCTGATTCCAGGTTTATAATGAATATGCAGTTTTCCACCACTATTTTCTACAAGAACCTCATCGATGATGCTTTGTGGTGCTGAAATGATCACTTTTTCTATATCTGATTTTATCACTTCTGCTTCAATTGCTTGGGAAACCTGAATTTCATCAAAATCTCCATTGAATTCTCTCTGCTGAATAGGTCCTGTTTCTTTAGTGATAACTTTCTCTACCCAACCACTTTTTTCCTTGTTTTTTTTCTCATGTCTTTCATTACATGAGGCTAAAACCACTAAGGCTGAAAAAATAAAAAGAGTTCTTTTTTTCATGTTTATTTCTTTTTTATATTATTTTTTTGATTATATAATTTAATAACAACTAAAATATAAAAAATATTACATCTTCTTCTCATTATCCTTTTAGTCTCTGTAATTCAAGAGTTGAAAAACATTAACAACAGCAAAGTTGTTATTTTGGTTTACATAAAAATGTTCAAAACACCCGTTTCATTAAATACATTAGCCAAAATATCTGCTATAAGGCAAGTTTTTAATATCTTTATGCTTTAATAACAACTATATTTATGAAGAATATTTCATCGGTATTATTAATTTCTGCCTTGGCGTTCAATCAATCTTGTACTACAATGAAACAGACCGATACTCAGCAGGAACTTCCTGCCCCTGATCCATCATTATCTTCAAACCCTTTTATGAAGAAGAGTAAGCTTCAATACGAAGCTCCGGAGTTTGACAAAATTAAAAACGAACATTTTAAACCGGCTTTTGAATTCGGATTAAAGCAGCATGCTGCTGAAATTGAAAAGATTGCCAATAATCCGGCAACTCCTACATTTGAAAATACCATCGTTGCATTAGAAAAAAGTGGTGAAGTACTGAGAAGAACACAAATTGTATTTTCTAATCTTACCAGTGCGAATACCAACCCTACTCTACAGGCCTTGGATGAAGAATATGCTCCCATTTTTGCTGCACATTCCGATAAAATGTACCTGAATGAAAATCTTTATAAAAGAATCAAATCTATCAAAGAAGATGGCCTTGATCCTGAAAGCAAAAGATTAGTACAATACTATAAACAAAACTTTGAGATCGCAGGAGCTAATCTTTCTGCTGCGGATAAGGAAAAACTGAAGCAAATCAATCAGGAATTGGCTTCACTTTCTACTCAATATGCTAATAAATTACTGGAAGCTAGAAAACAAGGGGGTGTATTCTTTTCTGATGCAAAGGAACTTGATGGTCTTTCTGCTGACGAAATTGCAGCGGCTGCCGCTGATGCTAAAACAGCCGGACAACCAGGTAAATATCTTCTTGCCTTACAAAATACCACTCAGCAACCTCTTTTACAGAACCTGAAAAACAGAGCCTCCAGAGAAAAGTTATTCAAAGCTTCATGGACAAGAGCTGAAAAAGGAGATGCTAACGATACCAGAGAAACAATTGAAAAGCTGGCAAAGCTTAGACTTAAAAAAGCGCAGACCTTAGGTAAAACAAATTATGCTGAATGGAAACTTCAGGATCAAATGGCAAAAACACCTGAAGCTGCAACGAAGTTAATGAACCAAGTGGCTACTCCTGCTGTAGAAACGGCAAGACGTGAAGCAAAAGATATTCAAGAGCTTATCGATCAGCAAAAAGGAGGTTTCAAGGTAGAGCCTTGGGACTGGAATTTCTATGCTGAACAAGTAAGAAAGGCTAAATTTGATCTTGATGAAAGTGAAATTAAACCTTATTTTGAAATTACAACTGTTTTAGAAAAAGGAGTTTTCTTCGCTGCTGAAAAATTCTACGGACTGACATTCAAAAAGAGAACTGATCTTCCAGTATATCACCCGGATGTAGTGACTTATGAAGTTTTCGATCACGATGGAAAATCTATTGCCATCTATTATCTGGATTTTTACACAAGAGATTCTAAAAATGGCGGAGCCTGGATGAGCAACTTTGTAGAACAGTCTTATCTTATGGGAACAAAACCAGTAATTGTAAATTGCTATAACTATCAGAAGCCTGCTCCTGGAAAACCTTCATTAATCAGTTTTGATGATGTTTCAACCATTTTCCATGAGTTTGGACACTCTATCCACGGAATGTTTGCAAGCCAGAAATACCCATCTCTTTCCGGAACAAATGTACCAAGAGACTTTGTAGAATTCCCTTCTCAAATCAATGAGCACTGGGCACTGGATCCGATGGTCATCAAGAACTATGCGGTTCATTATGAAACCAAGCAGCCAATTCCTCAGGCTTTAGTAGATAAAATTAAAAAAGCAGCTACCTTCAATCAAGGATACATGACTACGGAATTGATTTCTGCAGCGGCTTTAGATATGGATTGGCATTCTGTAACGAATGAAAGCCAGTTTATTCCTGTTTTAGATTTTGAAAAGCAATCTTTAACCAACCATGGATTTACTTTGGCAACCGTTCCGCCAAGATACCATACTCCTTACTTCGCTCACATCTGGGGTGGTGGATATTCAGCTGGATATTATGCTTACCTATGGTCTGAAACATTGG
This sequence comes from Chryseobacterium tructae, assembly GCF_030409875.1. Lineage (NCBI taxonomy): Bacteria > Pseudomonadati > Bacteroidota > Flavobacteriia > Flavobacteriales > Weeksellaceae > Chryseobacterium > Chryseobacterium tructae. The sequence goes on from NZ_JAUFQR010000001.1 coordinate 4,573,828, forward strand.
ATAACGATGCATGGGAATGGATTAGTAAGAACGGTGGATTAACCAGAGAAAATGGTGACCGTTTCAGAAAATATATTCTTTCTGTAGGAAATTCTGTAGATCTTAATCAGGCATTCAGAGATTTCACAGGACACGATCCGGATATCAAACCTTTATTAAGAAACAGAGGTTTTATTAAATAATACAACGAGAAGCATTCTTTTAAGAGTGCTTCTTTTATTTTGCCACGAATGCGCAATTTTTTTATTAAAGCTCATAATATGAAGTATTACATTCTATGTACCTATGCGGTTTAAAATCTTTTACCACAAAGGCATATAGAATATTATCATTCGTGAATTCGTGGCAATTCTTCAGCAGTATATAATTTTATCGCAGATAAAATCCTTGCGCCCTTAAAAGCAACTTAGAAAATAAACAGTTTGCGCGTTTGCGATTTTCCAACAATAACATTACAACAGAAGTAAAAAATCAAAGCGGCTTCTATTGATATTCATTATTTTTGCAGCTTAAAACTTTAAATAAAAAAGATGAATTGTCCCTGCTGTTCAGGAAAATCCTACGAAGAATGCTGTAAGCCATATCATACCGGAGAAAAACATGCTCCCACTGCTGAAGCATTAATGCGTTCTAGATTTTCAGCCTTCGCCATCCCGAATGGTGAATATTTAATGGAAACCACGCTTCCTGGAAAACGAAAATATCACAACAAACGGGATCTACAGGAATGGGGCGAGATCAATGAATGGACAAAACTGGAAATTATCCAGACACCAACTTTAACCCATGTAGAATTTAAGGCTTATTATACAGACCAGGATAGCCATCCTCAAATCCATCACGAATTTTCTGCTTTTCAGAAAATGCATGAACGTTGGTATTATGTTTCAGGTGAATTTTTAGATTAAAACTATGAAGAAGAATTTTATTTACACATTGCTTTTTTTATTTTGCAGTTTCAGCTTTTTCACTGCACAAACCGCAGAGGATAAAAAGGAAGTTTCCACGGCCGTAGCTGATATCTTAAAGGGATTCCAAACCAAAAATGGCGATCTCATGAATAAATATGTGAACGAAACCTATGGTGTGGGCGTTCTTTTTAAAAGTAGTGGTGCTCTGGGATTTGTTTTAAATGAAAATGTTGATTTCAGTATGCCGTTAGGATATATCAAAAAAGCATGGAATATCAGAAATCAGTTTCCAATGCAATTCGACCAGAATGATGGATATGATTTTAAAAACAAGAAATGGACAAAAGAAGGGCTATTTGTTCAGTTTAATTCTAGTGCAGTCAATGATTATGCTGACCAATTTTCAGAATTATACGCTGTAAAGGATCAGACGATTTTTAAAATCAATTCCAATCCCAAAAATGTCGTTTTTGTAATGCTTGCAGAGAACAGTAAAGAAAAAGCTCCTATTAACGGATTTAATTTTGTCATGACAAAGATTGATGGAAAATGGTTCCTTACCTTTATTGATGTGACAGAGTATGATGCGGAGTAAGAAAGGGATAAACCACCCCATCAAATCTTTGATTTGACACCCCTCCAGTGGAGGGGAATGCCAAGCATTATACTTATCTTACTATATAAAAAAATAACCAGCAGAGAGTTCTACTGGTTATTTTTATATTGTCTTACAATGCAATTGTAGCACAAAAAAATGTCCGAAAAATCGGACATTTATATTTTCTTAGTGAGCGTCAGTTCCGTCAATTCCGTGAGCGTGACCGTGTGATAATTCCTCTTCTGTTGCAGGACGAGTATTTAAAATTTCCACCTGGAAATCTAACACTTTACCAGCCATTGGGTGGTTAAGGTCTGCTACAACAGCTTCAGGAGTAACTTCTACTACAAAAGCCTGGAAATTATTCCCTTGATTGTCTGATAAAGGTAGGATCGCTCCAATTGGAGGAGTTCCTGATTCTTTGAACATTTCAAGTGGCAATTGAGCAATAGCATCCGCCTGTCTTTCACCATAAGCTTCTTCAGGCTGAATTACAAAATCAGCTTTATCACCAGCTTTTAAACCAAGGATATTTTCTTCAAATTTTGGAATCATCATTCCAACACCATACAAAAATGTAAGTGGATTTTCTGCTGTTGTTTCTTCTACAAGAACTTTACTTCCATCTGCTTCGATAGTGTGAAGGATATACTTTACAGCTACAACGTGATTGTTTTCAATTGTCATATTTTTCTTTTTTTGTCGTAATTTTTTTTACGATTAACAATAATACAAATATACTCTTTTTGAAATAATTTGATGAGTTGAGAAGCTGGGAGATGGAAGAAGGAAGCTATGAAAGGCATAAAGAACAGCTATATCGTCTTTTTTACCTTATTAGTTCATACATGTAATAAGACAAACTGTGCCTCCACCCTCATTCTTCAAGCTTCCAGCCATTATTTTTTTCTCTCTTCGTCTCTTTTTTTCTGTCTTAAGACATACAAGTACAAACTTTCAACTTTTGCTCTTGCCCAATCTGTTTTTCGTAAAAACTTCAATGAGGAATTGACACTCGGGCTATCTGTAAAACATCTGATATTAATTTGTTTTCCCAATTCCTCAAAGCCCTGATAATATTCTACCAACTCTTCAAGAATGGCATCAAGTCTTTTTCCGTGTAAAGGATCTTTTGATTCTGACATTATCTTTATTTATTTTCTTTTTTATCTTTATCTGTCATTTTTTCATACTCTTCAGAAGTCATTATATCCAAATCATTTGATTTACAGTCCCAATAGCTAACATATTCTTTGGATACAACGGTATAATAATCCCAGTTGGTAAATCTCTGATAAAGCATCAATGTACAAATATCTGTTGGAGTTATTTCTTGCCAGTTTTCCAAAACATGGCTATGTGCACCACCAACAGATCCTCCCTTTTCGTCAATAATCTTTTGAACAATCATCCCCTGATGTAATTTCTCAACATTTTTAACTTCATTTTTACCATTAAAAGTAATAAGATAATCATTACCAAAAATGACAATATTATCTATAGAAGGACCTGTAAGTGCATACACTTTTTTCACACCATTTCTGATAATAGGGATCAAATTGAGGCTGGCATTTTTATAATGTTTAAAAATAGTATCATTCTGTACTCTTTTAATTGCGCTTTGTCTTATACTGAAATAATCCATTTCTTGGGGTGTAAAATCTCTCTCAGTAAAGTCTTTCTGAGCCTTTTCCGGATTATAAGTAGTAGGAAAAGATATGGTTGCTATTACTTTATTGTTTTTGGAAAAGAAGATACATCTGGGTGTTTTTCCGTCGATATAAGAAAAATATCCCCCTACATTTTCACTTTTGCCATACTGACTCTTAAAAATATCAGTACCATACCAACTTGCCATTTCACTTTGATATAATTCTACTCCTTCTGCTCTAATTTCAGCATTTCTGGAAATATTCTGACCATTAATAGATAAAGCTAATAAAACAAGCCAAAAAGTTAATACAACTCTCATGAGGAAATAATTTTTTTCCAAAAATACTAATAAAAAAAGTCTACCCGAAAAAGATTTATTCTGACTATAGGTTGATTGATTAATATATTTCCACTTTGCGTTTTTGTTTCTTATTTTTGATGAAGCAATTTTTATCCATAAAAATGATTCGCTGCAAACCAATATGAGCAAAAACAACGACGCCAACAGGAAAAAAAATAAAAAGCAAATTGATCAGAAAAAACGGAAAATGCAAAATGCTGAAGCAGAAAGAAAAGCACGTTTAAAACAGATTCAGGCAGATTTCAAAGCAAAAGAAAACGATAATAAACTATAAAACCCGTTCATTATCAAGCCCATTAACGTTCTGATTAAATATACTTCTTGATAAATTGAGGTAAACCATATTTTTAAAAATACAGCTTCATCTATCTTTGGACACTTCCTTTACATTATGATCAACTTTTTATGAAAATTTTACACACCGCCGACTGGCATTTAGGAAAAAAACTGGATCGCTTTTCCCGATTGGAAGAGCAGAGTTCAGTGATGGAGGAAATCATTGCGATTGCTGATGAAGAACAGGCAGACCTTATTCTTGTTGCCGGTGATCTTTTTGATAATTTTAACCCCGCTGTAGAAGCCGTTGAACTTTTTTATAAAACCCTGAAACGGTTGTCTCAAAACGGAAAACGTCCTGTTATTGCTATTTCAGGAAATCATGACTCTCCGAACCTCATCAATGCACCCGATCCGCTGGCCAGAGAATGCGGAATTATTTTAATAGGTCATCCCAAAGCGGAAATTATGCCATTTGGAACTGAACATTTTAACATTACCCATTCAAAAGAAGGCTTTATAGAAATAAAGATCAAGACTCTTGATTTTCCCATAAGGCTATTACATACTCCTTACGCTAATGAAATCCGTCTGAAGGAATATTTAGGAGAAAATAAAGAGGAAGAGATCAATAATGTACTTTCAAAAACATGGAAAGATCTTGCCGATCAGTTTTGTGATGAAAATGGAGTTAATCTTTTAACAGCCCATTTGTACATGAATAAAAAGGGGGCTGATATTTTAGAAGAACCTGAAGGTGAAAAACCGATAAAAATCGGAAACGCTGACCTTATTTTCTCAGATAGTATTCCTGAACAGATTCAATATACGGCTTTAGGTCACCTGCATGGTTTTCAGAATATCGGAACAAAGGAGAAGCCTGTAATTTATTCATCTTCTCCTCTATGCTACAGCTTTAGTGAGGCAGGACAGACAAAATATGTTTCTATCATTGATGCTGAACCGGGAAGGCCTGTTTCTTATGAAAAAAAGGTATTGAAAAGCGGAAGAGCTTTAGCTAGAAAAGCCTTTACATCCGTTGATGAAGCCGTTCTTTGGCTAAGAGGAAATCCATATACGTTTATTGAGCTGACATTAGAAAGTGAAACTTTTTTAACGGCTGATGAACGCAGGCTGATCTATCAGGCTCATGATGGAATTGTGCATCTGATTCCTAAAGTTAAAAACAAAGAATCCGGTGAGGAAACGATTCATGAAATTAATTTAAATCAAGATATAGAAACATTGTTCAAGGATTATTTTAAATCAAAAAATGGTGGCCAGGAAGCCAATGAAGAACTGATGAAATTGTTTAACGAAATTTTAAATTCCTAAGCTATGATTCCTATTCAATTAACAGTTGAAGGTCTGTATTCTTATCAGGAGCGCCAGACTATAGATTTCAAAAATCTTACGGATGCAGGATTATTCGGTATTTTTGGAGCGGTGGGTTCCGGGAAATCATCAGTTCTTGAAGCTATTTCGTTTGCTTTATATGGTGAAACGGAACGTCTGAATATGCGTGATAAGCGTGCATATAATATGATGAACTTAAAATCCAACAGCTCTTATATTGAGTTTGATTTTATTAATTATGAAAATAAAGTTTTCCGTGCGACCAGGGATTTCAGACGAAATTCTAAAAAGTTTGAGGATGTAAAGCCTAATTCTGTAGCCTTCTATGAAAATAGTAATGGGAAGTGGATTCCTTTAGAGCATTCTAATGCGGAGGCTATCATTGGTTTAAGCTATGCCAATTTCAAAAGAACGATCATTATTCCTCAAGGGCAGTTCAAGGAGTTTCTTGAATTGGGAGCTGCTGACAGAACCAATATGATGAAGGAAATTTTCAACCTTCAGCAATATGATTTACAAAATAATGTTTCAGCTTTGAATACTAAAAACAGATCGGAATTGGATCAACTTGAAGGTCAGCTGAAGGGTTTTGAGGAAATCAGTGAGGAAAAAATTCAACTTCAAAAAGATATTTTAGGAGAGGAACAAAAAAAAATGGTTCAAGCTAATGAAACGTTTGAAAAGATTTCTCAAACTTATCAACAACTGAAGAATCTAAAAACAGATTTTGATAGCTTACAGCAAAACCGGGAAAATTTCAATAACCTTTCTGAGCAGAAAGCTCAAATGGATGTACTGGAAGCTCAAACAGAATTGTATGATCGTACTTTCAGAATTTTCAATCCATTGATTACTGAAAAAAACAGGCTTTCCAAGAGTAGTGCTGAAAAAAGAAATGAGAAAGAAAGTCAGATCAAAACTTTACATGAAACTGAAGTTACGTTTAAAGCGATAAAGGAGCAGCTCACAGCTTTAGAACCAAAATTCAAAGGTTTGGAGCAATCTAAAATACAAGAAAACGACCTTGATCTTATTGTTCAGATTCTGAAATTTTATGAAGAGATCAAAACGCTTAATGAAAGAACTCAGAAAGGATCGGAAAAGGTAGCGGAAGTAGAAGTTCAAAGGGATGCTATTCAGAAAAAAATTACTGAATTGTCTAAAAACATTGAGGTTTTAAAAGGACAGAAGCTTGATGCAGCCTTACTTTCCAATGTGGGAAATTGGTTTATTCAACAGAAAAACTTCAAAAAATCACATTATGAACAGGTTGAAAAAATTGGAAAAAACCAAAAGCAAATTGAACTCATCGCTGAGGAATTGAAGCCTTTTGCTCTTCAGGACAACTTTAAAGCTGATTTCGCTAGCAAGAAAGAGACACTTGAAACACAGAAAAAGGAATTTTCTCAAAAGCTGGATCATCTGAAAATTCAAAAAGAACTTTCTCGTTTTGCCAGTGAACTTCATGATGGTGAGGCTTGCCCGCTTTGTGGCTCTCAGGAACATCCACATATTGTGGAATTTCATGATGTAAATACGGAATTACAAGATATTCAGGAGAAAATTAAGGCCATTGAACAGGAAATCTATCAGCTTCAACAGCAGGAAACGGCTATTGAAAAAATTCTGGATAGAAAGAAAATCTTTGATGAGCAGCTGATCTCTGAACAAAAAGGTCTTCAACAGATTCAGAAAGATATGGAGAATCATCTTCAGCAATTCATCTGGAAGCAGTTCAGCCCGGATCATGAGGATGATTTTGAGAAAAAAAGATCAGATTCTTTCGCTCTGGAAAAAAAGATTGAAGAAACAGACAAAGCCATTACACAGGAACGAGAAACCTTAGAAAAAGAAAGTAAAGTTCTGGAGAAATATAAAAATGCTTTGGAGACTTTCAAGCTGGAAGAAGCTACGAAGCAGAAAGAGATCACTATCAGTCGCTCCCATCTTAAAATTCTGGAATGGGAGTCTTATGAACAAAAAACTATAACTGAAGTTGAGGAAGCTTATCAGAAATTAGCACAATCTAATACTGAAACTGAACAACAGTATCAAAAAGCCTCACAACAGGAAAAAGACCTTGCTCCTAAACTTGCAGAGCAGAAAGCTATTGTCAGCCAAACGGAGAAACAGATTGCAGATCTTGAAAAAGAGATTTCGGAGAATCAACAAACTATTGATAAGGCTTTAAATGAGCATAATTTCACAGCATTTAATGAGGTTGAAAATATTCTGCAACAGGAAATCAACATCCAGGAGGTTAGAACTAAAATCCAGCAATTCAAAATTGATTTTGAAACCTTGAAAAAAGTGATTGAAGGGCTGGAATTGAAATTGAAAGGGCTTTCTTTTGATGACAAACAGTTTTCATTGGCTGAAAAACAGTTGGGCGAGGCTCAGGCGGAATTGAAACAGATCAACGATGCTGTGGTGACCATGACTGCTGAAAAAGACAGATTAGAAAAGGAATACAAGAAAAAAGAGGAGCTTCTGAAAGAATTGACAAAGCTTCAGAAACGTTCTGAAAACCTGAAACTGATGATGAATCTGTTCAAAGGAGCCGGTTTTGTACAATATGTCTCCTCAATTTATCTGAGGCAGCTATGTGATCATGCCAATACCCGCTTCCACAGAATGACGAGAAATCAACTGAGCCTGCAGCTTAATGAAAACAATGACTTCGAGATCATCGATTACCTCAACGAAGGCAGAAGCAGAAGTGTAAAAACGCTTTCGGGCGGGCAGGCATTCCAAGTCTCTTTAAGCCTTGCTTTGGCACTGGCTGAAAGTGTTCAATCCAATGCTCAGGCTGATAAAAACTTCTTCTTTATTGATGAAGGTTTCGGAACTCAGGATACAGAATCCGTGAATATTGTATTTGAAACCCTGACCAATCTGATGAAGGAGAATAGAATTGTGGGAATTATTTCTCACGTAGAAGAGCTTAAAGAAAAGATTCCTACAGCTCTGAATATTATCAAAGACGAGGAAAGGGGAAGTCTTATTGAGATTATATAATTAAACTAAAACTGGTTAAAAAGTTACGCATGAAGAATCAATACAGCCTTCACTGATTTATTCAGGATCTCATCTACAGTACTTCCGGAAAACAATCGGTAAATAATATTATGATTATGCTTTACAAGACATAAAATATCTGTTTTATTGGTTTCTATGAAATCAATAATTCCGCTAGATGGTTTATCATCCTCAACGTAATGAAAGGTAATCTCTACAGAAGAAAGCTGATCTTTTAATTTCTTTTCCCCATTTTCTATAGTTTTTGCAGCTGTATCTTTATCCGAAATATGGAGGACTTCCAGCTTCTTCGGATCAGAAACTTTTAGGATCTGGTTCAATGCTTTTATATCCCTTACAGATAATTTTGTGGTCTTGTAATCAGCGGCCAGAGTGATAACAGGTGTTTGTTGAAGTATACTTTCTGCAGGAACTATTAATGTAGGGATTCGCATTTTACTAATGGCTAAACTGGCATTGCTTCCTATAATTCCTTTAATGCCCGTAGCTCCCGTCATTCCCATGACTAAAAACGATACATCATTATATTCTATGTATTTGGTAATGACATTTCTCAAAAAGCCAACATCACAAACCGTTTTAACCTGAATGTCTTTATATTCGTCATTATTACAGAAAGTTTCAGTCCATTCTTTCAAAGCTGATCTTTTTCTGGCATAGTAATCTTCAATAAAAATAGCGTTGTATGTACTATTGTTAATACCTTCCGTAGGGTGAATGGCATTCAGTACTGTTACTTTCATATTGATAGTCTTAGCAAGGGACAGCGCATACAACAGCGCATTACCTGCGTTGTTGGAGAAATCTGAGGCAACTAATATTTGTTTCATTTTTTCGGTTTTAATAAAAGATTATTGAATTAAAAATCTGTCACTAAATAAACAGATGGAAACATATAAATAACAGTAAAGATAATACAATAGAAACCGGTAAGGTCAATACCCAGGCAAGGCCAATACTTTTTAATGTACCCGAATTAAGGTTACTTTTACCTCCTGAAGCTACCATAGAACCTGCTATACCACTTGACAAAACGTGCGTGGTACTTACCGGCAATCCCAGAAATGTGCTTATACCTATAGTAGATGCTGCAACAATTTCACTGGATGCGCCCTGGGCATAATTCAAATGTTCGTTTCCTATTTTTTCACCAATGGTTACTGCAATTCTCTTCCACCCTATAGTAGTTCCAAGCCCCAGCGATACAGAGATAATAATAATTACCCATAGAGGAGCAAATTCGGTTAGCTTTTTAAGTTCCTTAATCTGGCTGGTAAGTATCGCTCTGTTGGGTTCGTCAATCACTATGGCTTTACTTTCATTCAGTTTTTTTAGAGAATCAATAAGATTGTCAACCTGTTTTCTGAATTTGTAAGTGGCCGCTTTGTCTCTTTCATTCTTATGTATCAGATTTTCTTTTACATTTTCAATGGTCAGATTCAACGTTTTAAATTCATCTGTATTTTGAGTATTATGGTTGGCTGTCGCTTGCAATGTATGTTCCGTTGTATTCAGGATAGAAATAATCTTATCGTTGGGAATATCATGATTAATTGCAAATTGAGCAGGCATAAAAGCAATCAGGATCAGCATAAAAAGACCTACTCCTTTTTGCCCGTCATTACTACCATGAAAAAAGCTTACTAAAGTACATGTTATTATTAGAATAGCTCTGATAGCCAAAGGCGGTTTGTCATTTTCAGCCGTCGGAATATGAAAGAGCGATTTATAACGTATTACATATTTAAAGAACCACATTAGCAGAACCGCTAAGCAAAATCCTACTATCGGGGATAAAATGAGTGACATACCGATTTCCTCAGCTTTATGCCAGTTTACTCCTCCTCCATAATACCAGGTAAACCCTAAGCCAGCACCAATCAAGGCACCAATCAGGGTATGAGAACTGGAACACGGTATCCCTAAATACCAGGTTCCCAGATTCCAAATGATGGAAGCCAATAAAACAGCAAGAACCAATGAGGCTCCTACAGCAACCGGCAGCGTTATGAGTGTATCCATAGGAACCAGCTTTAAGATCCCCATCGCAACAGCTATTCCTCCTGTAAAAACGCCCAGAAAATTCCAAAAGCCTGACCAAGGAATTGCAATAACCGGCTTAAGAGCTTTGGTATAAATCACAGTTGCTACAGCATTGGCTGTGTCATGAAAACCATTTACAAACTCAAAAGCCACAACAGCTATCAGGCACAGGATGAAAATAATAACAAGTCCTGTACTGAGATCCGGATCCACCGAAAAAAATAGAATATTATTTAAAAACATGGTTTTTTGTTTAAATTTTGGAGTGACTGGATTAACAGAACATCCAGAATGTTGAGGCATGAAGCAATTGAAAAAGCATCATAACGAAGATATATTGAATGATCATAGACTTTGGAACATCCAAACGACCTGCTTTGTGAAATGGAAGTAGGGGAGAAATTTTCGTTCTCAGTATGATACAGATTTTGTATCATGCGGATCATAGACAGGTCAATCATTAATAGCTATCGCTTTGTTTCATTGCTGTAAAGAAATGAAGTTTAAAAGATTACGATGTTAATAAATGATTAACTGTTTATTATATTTAAAAAAATAAGATTGCTTGAAATATAAAACAAAATAAAAAAAGGAGACCTTTTCGGGTCTCCTTAATCATTTCTATAAAATGTTATTATAATCCCTGTATAGCAGGTTTCACTTCTTTTCCGAAGAGTTCAATAGACTTCATCATGATATCATGAGCCGGATCACCAATATCCATATGTCCGATAAACCTTGTAATTCCAAAGATTTCCTTCATGTAAGCAATTTTATCTGCTACCTCAGCCGGACTTCCGATGAATAAAGCACCATCTTTACTTCTTCCGCCATCATACTGCATTTTGGTATAAGGAGCCCAACCTTTGGAAGCCCCTATCCTATCCATCTGAGATTTATAATTGTGGAAATATCCGTCTATTACATTCTGGTCGTCACTTACAAAAGTATGCGAATGGATTGCAATCTGCATTTTAGACATATCATGCCCTGCTTTTTGATATTCCTGTTTGTAGAATTCAATCAGATTTTTAAACTGAATTGGCATTCCGCCAATGATTGCTACCACTAATGGCATTCCTAATTGGGCGGCACTTAAAACAGATTGCGGAGTTCCTCCTACGGCTCTCCAGATCGAAAGCTTACCCTCATTTTTTGCTCTTGGATATACGGTCTGATTATTCATTGGAGCACGAAGCTTTCCTGACCAGGTTACATTTTCCTCAGAATTGATTTTCAATAATAAGTCCAGTTTTTCGTCAAAAAGTTCTTCATAGTCATTCAACGAATAACCATATAACGGAAACGATTCAATGAAACTTCCGCGTCCCACAAATATTTCGGCTCTTCCGTTTGAAATTAAATCCAGTGTAGAAAAGTCTTCATACACTTTTACCGGTTCTGAAGAACTCAAAACAGTTACTCCACTTGCTAATTTTATATTTTTGGTAATGCTTGCCGCTGCTGCTAATACCATTTCCGGGGAAGAAACAGCATAATCCGGACGGTGATGTTCTCCCATAGCGAAACATCTATTCCTACCTCATCCATCAATTTCACCTGCTCCAGAATTTCATGAAGCTTGGTTCCTGCATCTCTATATTTTCCTGTTGACTGATCGAAAGCTAAATCTCCGAACATTCCTATTCCTAATTCCATATTGTTGATTTTAGTTATACAAAAATACAGCTATAAAATGTGAGATGCATTGATCTTTGATAAGATCGATAATATGCTTTAAACACTGATAATTTTTTATGATGTTGGACAACACAAAGATTTCTATGTTAATAAGCAAGTATTATGAGTGTTTTTTATTGATAAAAATTCTTCTTTAGGAAAAAATGGCTGTTTTCGTTTGATTACGGCCATTATCCTATGTACTAATTTATTTCTTATAGCATTAAGAATGCTCATTTTATTTTTACCCTCTTCTACTTTTCTCAGAAAATAGGTCTTTAATTCCTTGTCTGTTCTTATACTTGCCATGGCAGATAAATGGAGCAGCTTTTTTTCAGTTTTTTTGATTCGCCATTTTTCGATACACGTTCTTTTTTTCACAATGGTTCCTGATTGATTTTTTTGAACGGAACAACTCCCGCATAACAAGCCAGATGTTTAGCGTTATCAAAACGATTTGAAGTTATTGGTAATGATGATTAAATTAAGAGCACATTGAGTTCCGATTCCAGGAATTGAGGTCAAAAAGTTCTTTGTTTTTCCTTAATCTCATCTCGGATCTCCATGAGTTCTGAAAGCTCATTTTCTATTGCTTTTTATTGACGTTGTCAGAGTTTTTTTAGCGTTTTTTTGAAAAAGGCTTGGGTCAATAGCTTAAAACACATACAAATCGTGGCTTTTTAGCTTCCCTTAATTGATTTTTCCAAAGCTGTTTTTTTGCAACAGTAAAGTATCACGGGATTTTTGCCAGTACATTCATTTGTTGTATAACTTCATCTGGTTCCTGATAAAACATTGCTTTATCATAATAACGCAGAGCATATTCTGCAATTCTTCTGGCATCTTTTCTGTCGTCTTTTCCTCTTAAATCACTTGCTGCTTTTTTGATTTTCATTGGGTGTTCTACCCAAAGAAAATACCCTAATTTTGAACAGAATTTTTCCAATGGCCGATTATAAATCCCAGTATTTTCGCAGCAAATCAAAAGATCTTCTTTTGTTATTTTTAGCATTCTTAAAATATCTTTCAAAAAAGAAGCAATTCCTTTCTCTGTGTTGGGAATAATCAACTCGCATTGGATCTTATACTCAGAATCCATTACTGCACAATCTAATTTTGATTTGGAAATATCAATTCCGATAATGTACTTTTTGTTTCATAACTTTTTTTGGGTTATCATCCACATTGAAAGTCTTGTCTAAGTCCTTGATAATAGGTCTAAAGCCTAAATTTCTATTATGACCTTACTTTCAAAGAAGCAGGGTTCATAATCTTTGCATAGGTCTAGCATCCTCTGGCGCAAACTGATTCACCCTGTTTCTTGTGGATTAATTAATACTATAAAACTAATAATGAAATCATTAAAAAAATATAGTACAAACTAAAGGACGCAAAGGAATTAAAGATTATGCTATTTTTAAGGCGTAAGAAAATCAAAGATTTTCAGCAAAAATAATGTAGATTTTTTGCCACGGATGCACGAATGAATTTATTTGTGCGTTCATGGCGATCATTTAGCAGTATACAATTTTATCGCAGATAAAATCCTTGCGCCTTAAAGCCATATTATATTAAATATTCTTTGCTCCCTTGCGCTTTCCAACACCAATACACAAACAAAAAAAATCCAACCGCAATGGCTGGATTTTGATATTATTTTTTCAGATACAAATCAAAGTAATTTGTGATTTTCTGCATTAAGTGAACTCTGTCTTTTCCGATCACATTATGCGGATGTCCCGGATAAGCAAAGTAATCTAGCTGAACTCCATTATCCACTGCTGACTTAATGAATTTAATAGAATGTTGCCATACTACGACATCATCCTGCGCTCCATGGATCATCAATAGTTTTCCTTTCAGATTCTGAACTTTATCCAGAAGATTAGCTGTGGCATATCCTTGTGGATTTTCCTGAGGGGTATCCATATATCTTTCTCCGTACATCGTCTCATACATACTCCAATCAATTACTGGCCCTCCGGCTACTCCTACTTTGAAAACGTCTGGCTTACGAAGCATGAAACTTGTTGTCATGAATCCGCCGAAGCTCCATCCATGGATACCCATTTTATCACCATCTACATATGGAAGTGATTTTAGATACTCAACTCCTTTCATTTGGTCGTTCATTTCTGTTGTTCCCAGGTTTCTGAAAACAGCCTGTTCGAACTTCATTCCACGATTAGAAGAACCTCTTCCATCCATTGTGAAAATAATATATCCGTTCTGAGCCATATATTCATACCAAAGGTTTCCTGAAGCTGGGAAGCTGTTTGTAATCAATTGCAAGTGCGGCCCATTATATAAATAAACGATCGTAGGGTATTTTTTATTAGGATCGAAATTTGTTGGCAGGATGATCTTACCATATAATGGTGTTCCATCATCAGCTTTTAATTCTACATTTTTAATTTCTGGTCTCTGATAATTTTTTAATGTATTTTCAGAAGTAAGGATATTGGTAGATTTTAAGTTGGATGTATTGATAATATTTCCTACTCTTGGAGTATTTGCATTGCTGTAAGCATCATATAGATGATTTCCATCATTGCTCAGAATCCCAAAGTGCATTCCTGCCTCAGAGTCTAGTCTCTCCATTTTGAAATTCGTCCAGTTGATCTTATATAAATGTCTTTCTAAAGGAGTTTCTTTAGTAGAAGTAAAGAAAATTTCTTTTTTCTTTTCATTAAATCCTAGGACATCAGTTACCAACCAGTCTCCTTTTGTAATCTGAGCGACTAATCCTTTCTCAAGATTGTAATGAAATAAGTGATTATATCCTGTTCTCTGACTTTGCCAGATGAAATCTGTATTTGAATTCGGGAAGAAAGTAAGCGGATGCTGTGGTTCAACATATTTGCTGTCTGTTTCTTCAAATAAGGTCTTTATCAATGTTCCTGTAACAGCATCATATTGGTTCATCTTCATATGATTCTGCCCTCTGTTTAGTACCGCTACAAAAATATATTTTGAATCCGGACTCCACGTAACAGCAGTCAGATACTTGTCTTTTTCACCATCAACCTTCAGGAATATTGTTGTCTGAGTTTTGATATTGAAAACACCTAATGTTACCTGGTGAGATGTTTGCCCAGCCATTGGATATTTGATATTATGATTGACAGCCGGTGTTACTGACCAATCAATAATCGGATAATCTGCGACCATTGTCTGATCCATTCTGTAGAATGCAACGCTTTCAGAATTTGGTGCCGGGAAAATTCCGGTATCAATTCCAAATTCATTTCTGTGAACGGTCTGACCACTAATAATATTCTCATTAGTCTCATTGGTTATGGCTATGGTTTTCCCATTTTTATTAACAAATAAATTATTCTTTGCAGTAAAAGCAAAGGTTTGTCCATCACCAAACATTTTTACGTTGGCAGCATCAAGATCAATTTTTGCTGAATTCTTTACCTTCCAGTCGTTTCCTGACTTTTCGATCCAGAACATTGTCCCATTTGTATTGAAATACCCGTTGGATGTTCCTGTAAACTTAATGGGTGGAACAGCAGTAAGTTTCTTATCTGTAAATTGTCTGTTCAGCTGTGTAAGAGATACCAGAGTATCCTGCTTATTGGTTTTTAAATCTGTAGCCAGATACCCGCCTTTTACAGATTGGATATAGGATTTTCCGTCTGCAGACCATGAAAATTGTGAAATATTTTTCACGGCAAGGTTGGTTCTCATTCCATTTACAGCCTCCGCCATTGTAAACTTCTGTGTCTGGGCAAATGCTGAGCTACCCAAAACAAGCATCAATAAAGAAAATTTATGTAATTTCATTGTATAAAATTGAATCCGTCAAAAATAAGAAATAAAAACCATCCGTTAAGAAACGTTAAAATAAAACATTCATAAAATGGAATTAATTAATTGATAGAAATTATTTCTTACCTTAATGGTAGAATTTTGTGATGTGAGTTGGGGAAACATAAAGACACAAAGTTTGTTTAAAAGAATACATTTTTAAACATAAGGATTTTATTTTCGAGAACATGGATTGGAAATTTTTATGGGAAAAATTCATCATTCTAATGAGGTTATTTCATTTCTTATCCTATATCAATGACTCATATGTGTCCTCTGTTCTAAATTTGCATCATTAATAATAACAAAAAATACAAAATTACAATGGCAACAACATGGACATTAGACCCAACGCATAGTGAAATTACTTTCAAAGTAAAACACATGATGATTTCTAACGTAAAAGGAAGCTTCAGAACTTTCACTGCTGAAATTCAATCTGAAGATGAATTCTTCGCAAACGCTAAAACTACAGCTACTATTCAGACTGATTCTGTATTCACTAATAATACAGACAGAGATAATCACTTAAAGTCTGCAGAATTTTTAATACTGAAGTTCACCCAACCATTACTTTTGAATCTCAGAACTTAAACAATGAAGTTGTTGGAAATCTTACCATCAATGGAATTACAAAACCAATAACATTGGATGTAGATTTCGGAGGAATCAATGTAGATCCATGGGGAAATACAAAAGCAGGTTTCTCTTTTGAAGGAAAAATCAGCAGAAAAGATTTCGGATTAAACTGGAATGCAGCTCTTGAAGCAGGAGGTGTAATGGTAAGTGATGATGTAAAAATCGCTGGAGAATTACAGTTTGTAAAACAAGCTTAATTTAAAACATACTTTATAAAGGGTTCAGGGATTTTTACTAAAAAGCCTTGAACCTTTTCTTTTTTATTAATATTCAAGAATTATGAACCTCAACGATCTTCAAAATATAAGCGAAAGTTTCAAGAACACACAAAAAATGCCTGTCTTATTCCTTGGACATGGTTCACCGATGAATGCTATTGAAGAAAACCAATTTGTACAAGGATTCAGAAAAATAGCCACGGAAATTCCGAGGCCTAATGCTATCTTATGTATTTCTGCGCATTGGTATACTCCAGGGACTTTTGTTACTGCTATGGAAATGCCTAAAACAATTCATGATTTTTATGGGTTTCCTAAAGAATTGTTTGACGTACAATATCCTGCTCCCGGAAGTCCGGAACTGGCTAAAGAAGCTGCTGAGCTTTGCTTCCTGTAGAAGTGGAAGAAGATCACAATTGGGGACTTGATCATGGAGCATGGTCGGTGATCAGACATTTATATCCTGATGCAGATATTCCGGTGATTCAATTAAGCATCGATTATACCAAACCTCCACAGTATCACTATGACCTTGCTAAAAGATTGAATAAGCTGCGTGAAAAAGGAATCCTCATCATCGGCAGTGGAAATATTGTTCATAACTTACGTATGATTGACTGGAAAAATATCAATACCGTAGGTGCCGGCTGGGATTGGGCAATAGAAGCTCGGGAGAAAACCAACAATTGGCTCTTGGATGGTAATTTCCAGAATATTATTGATTATCACAAACAGGGAACATCTTTACAGTATGCTGTTCCTACTCCGGATCATTACCTTCCTTTACTCTATACCTTGGGTTTGAAAAATCAATCTGAAGAACTCAAATTATTTAATGACGAATTGATTGGCGGCTCATTAAGTATGACAAGTGTAAGGATTGGATAACATATATGACAAAAAAAGGAAACACCTCAGATGAGATGCTTCCTTTTCTTTTTATAATTGTATTATTTATTGTACAGCCTTTAAAACATTGATATTTCCGTACCCATAGCTTGAATTGACATTTGGATAATAGGTTGCTGATTGTCTCATTTTATTAAGAACCTGATCTCTTGTCCATGATGGATTTTTAGCCCAAACCAAAGCTGCTATTCCAGCGGTTGCAGCAGTTGCTACTGAAGACCCCCCTACATAATCAGCCTGCCCATTGTAATAACTTAAAACGGGAACCGTATTTCCTGATGCTCTTTCCATCTGGAAAGTAAAATCAATCTGGCTTCCCGAGTGGCAAACATTACATTTTTGGTCGGAAGTTCCTTCTTTCACTCCTGTTATGGCCTGAGTTTCTGACATTGAAGCAGGGAAAATAACGCCAACAAAATTCGTAAAGCTTGTAGATGTTCCTCCTGCGCAGAAAATCAGTTTTCCTCTGGCATAGGCATATTTCACACCATCTTCAATCTTTCCTACTGAAAAAATATGTCCCATAGACATAGAAATGATCTTTACATTGGTATTATTCCCTAGTTCTGTAAATGCAGTTTTCACTCCATTTTGCTCACTTGAAGTTTCCAATACAACGTTTTCAGCAGCACGATAAGCAATAAGATTAGCATTATAAGCAACCCCTACCGGAAGTCCCGCATTGTTTCTAGGAGCAGTCATTACAGAAGCCATTTTGGTTCCGTGTCCACACTGATCTGCTGAACCATCTGAGTTATAAATACCAAACTTAGTGATTGTTCTTCCTGATGAAGCTCCGTTATTAAAACTAGAACCCAATAAAGACTGATCTGGAGAAACTCCTGTATCAATAAGACCGATAGTAACTCCTGCTCCTGTACTGTAGTTCCAGGCATCAGGAATATTGTGTTTGGCAAATGCCCATGGAATTTTTGCACTGGGTGTGGTAGATGTATAATCTACAGCACTTAGAGTGGCCGTAGAAAAGCCACATCCTGAAGAACCACTCCCTGAGGATTTTGAAGTAGTATTGTAGTTCGTCTCATTTTCAAAATAATGATAGTCTGCAGGTTCTACATATCGGATGTTCTTCATTTGACGAAGCGCTACAAGCGTTTCTTCTTTTTCGATGGTAACATCCATCTGATTAAGATATTTATCCGAATTCAGAAGAAATCTAGCCGACCCTCTTCCTTCAGATTTTTCAATGACATTTAAAATCTCATTCTCCATTTCTTTGTTATCCTGAGATTTACTTCTGTCAAAATCATCTTTGGATGAACCAAATCCAATAGATACCATTCTGTTTCCACGAAAAATAGCACTCCAAAGGAAATGATCAGATTCATTCTTCCAATTGAAAGTACCATCTTTTTTAATGGCTTCATTGATCCTTTCATTGACCTGCTTGGCTGTCAGAGGATCTTTCTGAACCATTCCAATGGTGGGATTTTCATTACGAAGTTCTTCCTGCGTACAGGAATTTAAAGCAAAAAATAATGCTAGGAAAAATACACTTTTTTTCATATGTTATAATTTTGATTGGAATCACAATATAACACTTTAACGAGAATTAAAAGCTTTTAAAAAATGAATTTAGCATTATATGAATATTAATTTTATGGATTACACTATGATATAATCAAATAAATACATTTTAAAATATTAAATCTTTTTCAAAGCATACACTGCTCTCAACATCTACATACTGTCCATAATTAGGTATCCTTTGAAATCCACTTTTTTCATAAACGGAAATTGCATTCGTTAAATCCTGGGAAGTTTCAAGAATTGCTTTTTTATATCCTAAATCTTTGGCCCAGATTTCCAGTTCTTTAACAATAGCAGAACCTAATCCGCGTTTTCTGTATTCAGGATGGGTAAACATTCTTTTGATCTCAACAGTGCCTTCTGAAAATTCTTTAAAAGCTCCACATGCTGCCGGAACTTCATCGATGTAAACAACAATACAATTATTAATCATATCGATTTTATTATACTGAGCAAAGAATGTATTATCATCACCATTATGCTCTGCAAGGTTCGCATCAAGATATTTTACCAAAGTTTGGAAATCTAAAGAGCGAGAATCGGTTCTATGTATAGTCATATTTTTATATTAAAAGATTGGTGGAAATAAAAAAGCTCCCTTTCGGAAGCTTTTCATTTTTATTTTTATTAGTTTACAACAAACTTTCTTTCTTTGATCAGCTCAGCAATGGCCAGCATATCCTGTCCTATCAATCTGTCGTCTTCAAGCTTATCAACTTTGGAACGAAGAATGGCAACATTCTCTTCAATAATTTTAGAACATTTTGATGGTCTTCTGAATTCTAATCCCTGAGCAGCAAACATTAATTCAACGGAAAGAATATTAACCAGATTTCCAAGAACCTGATTGAACTTTCTTCCGGAAATACTCCCCATAGAAACGTGATCTTCCTGTCCTAAACTTGTAGGAATAGAGTCTGCAGATGCCGGGAAACATAATGTTTTATTCTCTGTTACCAAAGCGGCAGAAGTATATTGAGGAATCATAAATCCTGAATTTAATCCTGAGCTTTCCGTTAATAATCTTGGAAGACCATATTTCCCTTCCAATAATAAGTAACTTCTTCTATCTGAAATATTTCCTAATTCGGCTGCGGCAAGGGTTGCATAATCTAAAGGTAAAGCCATTAGCTGACCATGGAAATTTCCTCCTGAAATAGATTCTTCAGCACTTAATACAATCGGGTTATCAGTTACAGAATTCAATTCTGTTTCTGCCATGCTTTTAAGATGCTCAAAGGCATTTCTGCTCGCACCATGAACTTGTGGTACACATCTCATAGAGTAAGGATCCTGAACCCTCTCACAGTCTTCATGAGCTTTCATATTCTCAGATCCTTTCAGGAACTTAAGCATTCTTGCTGCCACCTTCTTACTTCCTTCAAACGGTCTGATTTCATGAAGTTCTTTTTTGAATGGGCTTGCAGATCCTCTGTAGGCTTCAATACTCATTGCAGCCGTCATATCAGCAAGATCCAACAAATATTCAAATTTCTCTAATCCTTTAATGGAATGTGCCAGAATAAACTGTGTTCCATTAATTAATCCCAATCCTTCTTTTGGCCCTAAAGTCAATGGATCAAGGTTATGCTTTTCTAATACTTCCATAGTATCAGAAACTTGATCACCATTCCAAACCTGTCCAAGACCTAATAAAGGTAAAACCAGGTGAGCTAAAGGTGCCAAATCTCCTGACGCCCCTACAGAGCCTTGCTCCGGAACTACAGGAATGATATCTTTTTCAAGCATCAGTATCATTCGCTCAATAACATCCAAAGAAACTCCGGAAAATCCTTTTGATAAAGCATGAACTTTAGCAATCATCATGATTTTTGAAAGTTCCTTTTCAATTGGTTTTCCTACTCCTACTGCATGGGAGATAATCAGGTTATATTGTAATTGAGCGGTTTCATCCGCAGATATTTTGGTATCGCAGAGTGGCCCGAAGCCTGTATTAATCCCATATACACATCTATCGGACTCTACAATTTGCTGTACGTTCTTTTGAGATTTTAAAATTTGGTCTTTGGCTGCTTTATTCAGCTTGGCTTTATTAGGTTTTTTACATATTTCCAGAACATCATGGAAAGTAAAAACATCTACTCCGTATATCATTTCTAAAAAATTTTCTTAAAATTACGCATTTTGCAATAATTGGAGAAACTCAATTTCATCGTTTTATCTTTTTATCTGAATTGGTGAATTAATTTGTTATTTTAATCGCCGAAATTAAAAACTATTATACATAAGACTAATAGCATTCAAACCCAAATTTTAAAACTCATAGAGCATACTGCAGGTTTTTTCTTTTTAAATAGAAAGATTCCTTAATTTTGTTATATGAATCCTTCTTTAGAATTACAGCTCAAAACTTTACCTTCGGAACCTGGTGTTTATCGTTATTATGATAAAAACGAGCAGCTATTGTATGTAGGAAAAGCTAAAAACTTAAAGAAGAGGGTTCTCTCCTACTTCAATAAAAATCTTTCAGGATACAGGATCAAAATTATGGTCAGTAAGATCCAACGTTTGGAAACAACGATTGTAAACAGTGAATATGATGCTCTTTTGTTGGAAAATAACCTGATCAAAGAACATCAACCATTTTACAATGTCATGCTGAAAGATGACAAGACTTATCCTTGGATCTGTATTAAAAATGAAGATTTTCCCCGTATTTTTTTAACCAGAAATGTGATTAAAGATGGTTCGGAATATTATGGGCCTTATGCCAAGGTACGTCCGGCAAAGATATTACTGGATACCATTAAACATATTTATAAACTCAGAACATGCAATCTGAATCTTTCTCCTGCTAAAATTGCAGATGGCAAATATAAAGTCTGTCTGGAATATCATATTAAAAACTGTGAAGGACCTTGTGAAGATCTTGAAAGCAAAGAAGAATATGACGAAAAAATAGATGCCATCCGTGGAATCATCAAAGGAGATTTCCGAAAGGCAAAAGAATATCTGGTGAATCAGATGATGAAATTGGCTTCCGACCTTCATTTTGAAGAAGCTCAGATTATTAAAGAAAGACTAGATATTCTGGAAGATTATCAGGCTAAGAACACTGTAGTCAATCCAAATATTGATGATGTGGATGTTTTTGGTATGACCAGTGATGAAACGGCTGCTTATGTCAATTTCTTTAAAATAAGAAATGGAAATATCATTCAGAGTTTCACTACCGAGATCAAAAAGATCCTTGAAGAAACTGATGAGGATATTATGGAAGAAGCACTCATTGAAATCCGACAGAAATTTAGTTCTGATTCCAAAGAGGTGTTACTTCCTTTTCACCTGTCAGTAGAAATTCCGAATGTTAAACTTATTGTTCCTAAAGTTGGAGATAAGAAAAGAATCGTGGAGCTTTCTGAAAAAAATGCCAAAGAATATCGTCTGGAAAAATTAAAACAAGTTCAGATTGTTGATCCGGAAAGACATACCAACAGAATCATGGCTGAAATGCAGAAGCTTCTGAGAATGCCTGTAGAGCCGAGACATATTGAAGGATTCGATAACTCGAACATCCAGGGAACCAATCCGGTTTCTGCCTGCGTAGTTTTTAAAGATGGTAAGCCCAGCAAGGCAGATTATAGAATCTTCCACCCTAAAACGGTAGAAGGGCCGAACGACTTTGCAACAATGGAGGAAGTCATTTACCGTCGATATAAAAGAATGTTGGACGAAGGGGAAAACCTGCCGCAACTTATTCTTATTGATGGTGGAAAAGGACAATTATCTTCTGCAGTCAAAAGCCTTAGATTATTAGGATTGTACGGAAAAATCACCATCGTAGGGATTGCCAAAAGGCTGGAGGAAATCTTCTTCCCGGAAGATCCTATCCCTTTGTATCTTGACAAGAAATCTGAGACTTTAAAGATCCTGCAAAGAGTAAGGGATGAAGCTCACCGATTTGGAGTAAAACATCACAGAACAAGAAGAAAAAACTCAACTATCAAATCAGAGTTGGAGGAAATTCCTGGTGTAGGAGAAAAAACCATCGAATTATTGTTGTCTAAACTTAAATCTGTAAAAAGAATCAAAGAAGCCAATCAGGAAACGCTTGAAGAGATCTTGGGTAAAAGTAAAGCAAAAGTGATTTGGGAGTTTTTCAATAGCAATAGCTAATTGCATCCACTACATTAATCTATTTTTTACAAATAAAATGAAGCTTTTTATAAAAATTTCATCGACTACCCCATTCTCCCAAAAAGAGACATAAATCACCAAAACCACCACAACACTTAATTACGATTAACAAAAATTAAATATATTTAAAAAATAACATAAATAATATCATTATTTATAGATTTTTCGTAAATTAGTTTTGTTAATCAAAAACAATAATACCATGAAAAAAATTCTCATTCTGTAAATGATATCTATTTATCATTTACATATAGCAGTACTCTACTTTATTATTTTTCATCATCGCTTTCATGTAATTGATACTAATATCCATTTGGTCAAAATGGTTACAGGATGGAATATTTTCTACAAATCATAAAAAACACATCAACATATTCAATAAAAAATAAGCTCTTTTTCAAGAGCTTATTTTAATATGCAGATAAAAATCTAATAATTTATTTTTGGGTAAAGACTTCTTTTGAGTATGTTCCGTCAGCTTGCGGAATATCAATAACAATATTTCCATTTTCAAAATAACCAGTTGTCATTGTACTTGTATTATCTGAAAGTTTTACCATAAACACTTCTTTTTTTGAAGTTGTTTTAAAAATAGCAAATGGCACAGAGCTGCCTGATTTTGCTAAAATAAACTGATTGGCATCAATCTGTATCTTCTGTACATCAATCTTCCCATTAGAATAATTAGCTCCCTCGTTTGAAGTTACCGATGGAGTTTGAGAAACAGAATTCTGAACAGGATTAGAGACTCCAACATTCTTTAAGGCAACTTTCAAAGCATCTGCCAACCCTTCTTCAAATTCTTTTATATCTGAGCTTCCTTTTGACTCAAGAACTGTTTTATTGTTACAGTCTTTAAACTCAAGAACTAATTTATTTGTAAAAAAGCTTTTAACACTTACTACATTAGCATTCAAAACATTACAATGGTTATCTTTAGCTTCCCATGGCCACTGGTCTTTACTTGTAGGCAATACTGCATACTTCTTGCTTTTTAATGCTTTTGTTAAAACATCCTCTAAACCGTAATCTCCCTTAAAGGTTGTAAACCTATCAGGAACAGATACATATTTGTAATCTGAAACTTTCTGTCCGAAAACAGCCGTTGAGCAAATAGCCAACATCAACATTGATAACTTTTTCATATCCTCGTTTTAATCATTTCTGAAGGCTCCCATATCCAGCTTAAGTGAGAAGAAGTTGGAATAGAAATTAGATCCACCAATCCCTGAATTTGTAATCGCATAATCCAGAGTTAGTCCTCTATATCTAATTCCAATCCCTGCACTAGGCTGGAAAGAAACTTTTCTTTTTAAATCTTCTATATCGGTAATAGATTGGAATCTGTTGATCCCTAATCTTACAAAAATCATTTTCTGATATCCTAGTTCAGCTCCAGCATAAGGGCTGATACTCGCAAAATCAGTAGAAATAAGAGAAGCAGTCTTCGCAAAATCTACGTTGATTCCTGCTTCTGGCAATACATAAACACTGCTATTGATTTCAAATAGCTTACTCGCCCCTACATTCAGCTTAGGCATTGTAAGTTCCAATTTATCCTTTGGTGCCGGGTTGAATTCTTCTCCATTAACTACCGTTGATAATTCTTTCTGGTTGATACTCCAAAAGTTGACTGTAGTGGTTATATCTCGTACCATTCCTCCGAATTTCCATCCGTTTTCCCCTTTATAAATAGCCCCTACATCAAAACCGAAACCATATCCATTGGCAAATTTACCTACATTTCTATAAACAATCTTGGCATTCACCCCTACATCCAAGTTTGGATTTCCACCAGGACGGAATGCATAAGAAGGATAGCTGCATAATCAGACTGAGAGAATTTTGTGATTTTATCATAATCAATATTCCCTTCAGCATCAATCATCTGAGTTGTATTTAAAATATTATCTACTCCAAGCCTTACTACCGACACTCCAAAAACACCTTCTTCCATTACTCTGGCATAGGCTAAATAGTCATATTTTGCAATAGATTCAAAGTATTCGGCGTGCATTGCTGCTCCCTGCCAGTCTTTCTCAATAGACATCAAACCTGCCGGGTTCCACATAGGAGAATACACATCATCCTGATTGGATATTACAGCACCACCCATTGCCAGCCCTCGGGCACCTGCTCCGATATTTAAGAATTCATTGGAATACTTCCTGATAATCTGAGATTGGGACAGCCCATAGAGCAGTGAAAATGCGAGTAAAAAATATTTTTTCATCATATAAAATTGATGCTAGTTAAAGTTTTTAGTTTTTCTGGCCTTTATTAATCCATTCGCTATGATAGCCAGTATCATAACTCCTGAGGCAATATAAAATATAGGGCTCATATGTTCTGATTCCCCAAAGATAAAAAAAGCTAGTATAATTCCGTAAACAGGTTCCAAATTAACTGTTAAAATTAAAGTAAAAGGAGATATATACTTCATTAATTTTACTGATTCAAGCATCGGGAAAGCAGTAAAAACACTTGCTAACAAGCATATTAACGCGAGATCACGATAGTTTATTTCATTCATTTGAAAAATTTGGCCTGAAAACAAATAAAATAACATTAAAATAAACCAACCAGAGAATATTTCATAAAATATAATATTGCCGGAACTTGTCTTTCCAAACATTTTACCATTAAAAACAGAAAATATTGTCCCAAAAATAGCACAGAAAACACCATATATGATCCCTTCCTTATATTGAAACTCTGTTTTGAAGATCAATAGAATGCAGGCTACAATCACCACTCCCATCACTACTTCTGAAATATCTATCTTTCGTTTAAAGATCACAGGTTCCAAAATTGAGGCAAAGAGTGTTGATAGTGATAAACAACTTAACGCAATGGATACATTGGAAACTTTAATTGAAAAAAAGAAGCAATACCAGTGAAGTGCCATAGCAAAGCCTATTGCCGCCAATTGGAAAAATATTTTTTTTGAAACTTTTATACTTTCCTTTTTATATATTCTGATAAATGCAAAAAGAAAAATTGCAGCAAACAGCATTCTGTAAAAAACAAGAATCTGAGCATTCGCATCAATCAGTTTTCCTAAAATTGCAGTGAATCCCCATAAAAATACTATTAAGTGCAATCTGAAAAGCGCTAATTTATGCATAACCTACCTTCTTTAAAATTTTAACAGGCAAATTTACAAATAGGCTTTTATAAATCTTATAAAAAATATAAATTTACGTTAATAAAAAAATGAAAAATAAGGTTTTTAATCATTTTTCTTTCTAGTACAAAATCAATTCTGTTCATTTTCTCAAAAGTATGGTCAAATAGAGAAGAAAAGCAATACTATTTCTATAAGCATATGATATTACATCCAGATATTAAAATTAGCACCCAACATCTCACCTTACAGCCTGTTGATGACTCATATATAGATGATATTGTAGAACATTTTACAAAAGAGGTTACCAGATATATGCCTTTTAATCCGCAAGGTGACAAAAAAGAGATTGAAAACTTTGTACAAACATCAAAAGAAAATTTATTACAAAATACAGATCTTGTAATGGTGGTTCTAGATTCTAATAGAGACTTTATTGGATGCTGTGGTATTCATAATATAACAGAGGAATCTATTGAAGTTGGGTTGTGGCTTAAAGAAAATTCTCAAGGTAAAGGATTAGGAACTGAGATCATCACAACACTCATCGAATTTTTGGAAAATAATTTTACTTTTAAATATATAATGTATCCTGTAGATGAAGAGAATATAGCCAGCAAAAAAATTCCAGAAAAATTGGGATTTATTCCTGCTAAAAAATACAAAAAATTTAAAGATCCGGTCACCGATCTTACTATAATAGAATACAGAAAATACTATTAATAATTACTTGGCAACCTCACAAAAAAACCCTGAAAATTGGTTAAACTTTCAGGGCCTTCAAATAATAAACTATTAAAAAAATAAACTAGGAATAGAGTATTTTGCAGAGGATATCACCCTCTGTTACTCTACTGTAAAGTTAGAAAAAATATAAATTATTTAAAAATATTTTTTAGTTAAAAATTTCACAAATTACTAATAACCAAAGTATTAAACAGTTGTTTTACTTCCTATTCGTATTCCTCATAAAAATAGTATCTTTAAGCGTAAAAAATTGAAAATTCTATGGACATCGAATTCAACAAACGAGAAGATCAGAACAGATTAAAATTATCAGAGATAAATCGCTTGCTTGCCGAGATTAAAAAAGGAGGCGGTGAAAAGAGGCTTCAAAAGATTCGTGAGGAAGGAAAAATGACTGCAAGAGAAAGGGTAGACTATCTTCTTGATAAAGATTCTGATTCCATAGAAATTGGAGCATTTGCAGGCTATGAAATGTATGAAGAACACGGCGGCTGCCCTAGCGGAGGAGTTGTTGTAGTAATGGGGTATGTTTCCGGAAGACAATGTCTTGTGGTAGCTAATGATGCTTCTGTAAAAGCAGGTGCTTGGTTCCCTATCACTGGAAAGAAAAACCTTAGAGCACAGGAAATTGCTATGGAAAACAGGCTTCCAATCATTTATCTTGTTGATTCTGCAGGAGTATACTTACCTATGCAGGACGAAATTTTCCCGGATAAAGAAATGTTTGGTAGAATATTCAGAAATAATGCTAAAATGAGTGCTTCAGGAATCA
This sequence comes from Chryseobacterium tructae, assembly GCF_030409875.1. NCBI lineage: Bacteria > Pseudomonadati > Bacteroidota > Flavobacteriia > Flavobacteriales > Weeksellaceae > Chryseobacterium > Chryseobacterium tructae. The sequence continues at coordinate 4,601,682 of NZ_JAUFQR010000001.1, forward strand.
TCCAGATTTCTGCTGTAATGGGAAGTTGTGTAGCTGGAGGAGCTTATCTTCCTATCATGAGTGATGAAGCTATGATCGTAGATAAACAGGTTCTATATTCCTTGCAGGAAGCTACCTTGTAAAAGCTGCTATTGGTGAAAGTATTGATAATGAAACGCTGGGCGGAGCGACCACTCACTGTTCTATTTCAGGAGTTACCGATTATAAGGCAAAAGATGATAAAGATGCTCTAAACAGAATCAAAAATATTATGAAATCTATCGGAAGTACTGAAAAAGCTGGCTTCGATAGAATAGAGAGCTTCCCACCAAAAGAGAGCCCTGATAACATCTTCGGAATTATGCCGGTTTCCAGAGCTGAGCAATATGATACCTATGAAATCATTAAGTGTATTGTGGATAACTCCGAATACGAAGAATATAAACCAGATTACGGTAAAAGCATCATTTGTGCTACGGCAAGAGTGGATGGATGGTCTGTAGGGATTGTGGCTAATCAAAGAAAATTAGTTAAGAGTGGTAAAGGAGAAATGCAGTTTGGTGGAGTGATTTATTCTGACTCTGCAGATAAAGCTACCCGATTCATTGCTAACTGTAACCAAAGAAAGATCCCTTTAATTTTCTTACAGGATGTAACCGGATTTATGGTAGGCTCCAAATCAGAGCATGGAGGGATCATCAAAGATGGTGCTAAAATGGTAAATGCTGTTTCCAACTCAGTAGTTCCTAAATTTACAATCATTACAGGAAATTCTTATGGGGCAGGAAATTATGCCATGTGTGGAAAAGCTTATGACCCGCGACTTATTGTAGCATGGCCTTGGGCAGATCTTGCTGTAATGGGCGGAACACAAGCAGCCAAAGTATTGGCACAGATTCAAGAATCAACATTGAAAAAACAAGGTAAAGAAATTTCAGAAGAAGAACACAACGAGATTTTGGATACCATTTCAAAGAAATACCAAAAACAAACGGAATCTACCTATGCAGCAGCCAGGTTATGGACTGATGCTATCATCAACCCAGCAGATACCAGAAAATGGATCTCTATGGGGATAGAAGCGGCCAATCATTCACCTATAACAGAGAAATTTAATATGGGAGTTATCCAGGTTTGATCATTATCTGATTAAAAATAAAAAAGATGTGGAGGTACTTTCCACATCTTTTTGTTTTTATGCTTTTTAAGTTTTCGAAACTTTAAGAAAAGAAAACCCCGGTTCTGAACCTTTCTCTATTCAGTCTTTTATTAACAGCCAACCCCCAAAGAATAAACTCTTTTAAGAATAAGACATCTTCAGGTTGAGTATTGGGTTGATATTTTTCAATGATCTGATCAAGAGGGTAAATCTTGTTAAGAGATTTCGCATAGGCTTCATCCGAAGATTCATCTGTAATTTCTAAAAAACCATCGTCTTCCAAAAACCAATCCGTAATCTGGCTAAATGGCCCATCAATGTTCTTTTTCTCCAGTTTTTCGACTTTCGGGAAATAGGAGCTGAATAAAGTTCTTATCGCATTATCAACTAATAAATGAGCAACCGCTTCCGCACCTTCCTGCTCGCCTTCATAAACCAATTCCACTTTTCCCGTAATCGCAGGGATTATCCCCACAAAATCGCTTAATCTTACAGAAGTTATTTCATCACCTGTTAGTAAGGATCTACGTTCCGCTGTACTCAATAAATTTTCAAAAGCTGTAATGCTCATGCGGGCGCTTACTCCACTTTTTGAATCTACATATTCACTGTCACGAGCTTCAAAACCAATCTGTTCCAAAAGATCCTTTGCTAAAGAAGGAACATATACTCCATTTTTCTGACGACTGTCTAAACTGGATTCATAATTGGTAATTTCTCTTGCAATATTGATATTTTCAGGATAATGAGTCAAAATCTGTGATCCTATACGATCTTTCAGTGGAGTCACAATACTTCCCCTATTAGTATAATCTTCAGGATTCGCCGTGAAAACAAATTGTATATCCAAAGGCATTCTCACCTTAAATCCACGAATCTGCACATCACCTTCCTGCAAAATATTAAACAGAGAAACCTGAATTCTCGCCTGAAGATCCGGCAATTCATTAATCACAAAAATACAACGGTTCGCGCGCGGGATCATTCCAAAATGAATCACACGGTCGTCTGCATAAGAAAGTTTAAGATTAGCAGCTTTAATAGGATCTACATCACCTATCAGATCAGCAACAGTGACATCCGGAGTAGCCAATTTTTCGAAAAATCTTTCATCACGCTGAAGCCACTCTATTGGGGTATTATCACCTTCCTTTTCAATTAATTCTTTAGCATAACGGGAAATCGGATTCAATGGATCATCGTTAATTTCGCTTCCTTCAACAAAAGGAATCCATTCATCCAGTAAAGAGGTCATCATTCTTGCCAGCCTCGTCTTTGCCTGCCCCTCAATCCTAATAAATTAATGTTATGTCGGCTTAGAATAGCATGTTCCAATTGAGGAATAACTGTATTTTCATATCCGAAAATCCCTTCAAATACAGATTCTTTATTACGAATTTTAGTTTTTAAATTATCTCTTAATTCGTCTTTTATATTTTTTGATATATATCCTGATGCTCTTAATGAACCCAGTGTTTTTATGTTTGGCTTTTCAGTCATTTTATTTAAAATCTGATTTATAAATTATTTGAAATATTTGTATGAATTAATGAACTTTCTAACGAATTCTTTTCTTACGATTGCTTTCATAATCTTCAAAAATCATATGTCCTAATCCATTAAGTCCCGTATAAAAGGCTTTTCCTTGATTAGCTTCTGTAAATTCACTCACGAAACGCTGTAAATAAGGATCCTGCGCAATCATAAAAGTAGTGATCGGAATATGAAGTCTTCTTGCCTGAGATGCCATGTTATAACATTTCTGAACAACATATTCATCCAAACCATAAGAATTCATGTAATAAGTGCCATCAGCCTGACGAATACAACTCGGTTTCCCATCAGTAATCATAAAAATCTGTTTATTGGTATTTCTTTTTCTACGTAAAATATCCATGGCTAATTGAAGCCCTGCAACGGTATTGGTATGATAAGGCCCAACCTGCAGATAAGGCAGATCCTGAATTTTAACAGGCCATGCATCATCTCCAAAAACAATAATATCCAAAGTATCTTTCGGATAACGAGTTGTAATCAATTCTGCAAGTGCCATTGCCACTTTTTTAGCTGGAGTAATACGATCTTCTCCATACAATATCATACTGTGGCTGATGTCAATCATCAAAACCGTACTCATTTGTGATTGATGAATACTGTCTTCTACAATTAAATCATTTTCAGTAAGATGAAAATCTCCAATCCCGTTATTGATTTGAGCGTTCTTAAGACTTTCTGTAATAGAAATTTTCTCTACCGGATCACCAAAATTATAATTACGGAATTCTCCTGTTGTATCTTCTCCCGTTCCACTTTTATTGGTTTTATGATTCCCATTACCACTTTTCCCAAGATTTCCAAATATTTGGTTAAGTGCTTGTTTACGGATATTCTGTTCCATTTTTGCGCTCAGACGAATTCCATTTCCTCCATTAGGATCAATTTCCTCGCGGATATATCCCTTCTTTTTAAGATCCTCAATAAAATCCTCAATAGTGTATTCCGGAGTAGTAAGCTGATATTCTTCATCCAGCATGCGAAGCCAGTCGATTGCTTCATCAAAATCTCCTGAAGTATGCGTTAACAAATCTGTAAAAATTTCCAGTAACCGATCAAATACTGATAGTTCCGGTGCTTTGTAAGTTTCAAATCTGAACCCTCTCACAATATGCTCTTTCATAGAATAAAGTTACAACATAAATAAAAGGCTTTTAAGAGATTTACTCTATTTTAATTTTTATGAATAGAAATAATCCTGACTTTTAACTTATTCAAAAATAATTTTCAGGAGCTTAATCCTGCTATCCACTCATACTCCTCGCGCCAATGCTTTTCCGGAACATAGCCTAAATGCCAACACTTGCTGTGGGGTAACCGCTTTTATGGTAAGTTTACATTACTTAAAATACTTGAGTAAATTAGTGTAAAAATTAAACCTAAAGAGTAAAAGCAGCAGGATTAAGGCAGACGCTTCTCAGATACTAGATATCGCCCCTGATTTTATCCCCCTGCTGCTGTTTTCTTCTAAATCCGGATAGAACATTGTTTGGTAATAACTTTTTACCATGATGGATCAGAAGAAAAACCTCTTTAATAAAGTCATTGCTTATGTCAAAAAAATATCAGTTATCGGTGTTGATGTTGGCGCTAAATTTTTTTAACGCTAAGCTTTATTAATGAACAAAATCAAGAATGTGTTTTCAATATAGAAAATAACCAGCGTTCGATTCTTTCTTTTATAAGAAAAATATCATCCCAAGAGTATAGCCTTGTTATTGAAGCAACCGGGAATTTCAGCAGCCGTATTCTTCATTTATCCTTGAGCCATGGATTAGAAGTAAGTCTGATCAATTGTATGTCTGTAAAGCATTACGCTACCATTCACAAATTAATCCAGATACTGAGAAGCATTATGAAAGAAAGCTTAAGCATTTGGATAAAGAAATCAAAGAAGTAGAAAAGCGCCTTCCCCAACTTCAGGATAAAGACTTTAAGAAAACTAAAGAACTTATACAGTCCGTTTCCGGAATTGGAGAAAAAACCTCTTTACAATTGATGACGGCTACTTCAGGATTTAAAAATTTTAATTCAGCACAATCATTAGTTAAGTATTTTTGGTTTAGCTCCTAGAATATATCAATCTGGAAAAAAAAATCGTATTCTCCTGGAAAAATGTCGCACTTCCAAGACTCATATACGAAGTTTTATTGTATGTGTGTTCATGGACGGCGATTAAACACAATCCCCATTGTAAAGAACTTTATTTAAGGTTGTTAGCTAAAGGAAAACCTAAAAAAGTAGCACTCATCGCTGTATGCAATAAACTTTTAAGAATATGCTTTGGAGTAGTTAAAAACAAAGTCCCTTATAATTCTGATTATATAAAAGATAAAATTTTAACTTAAATAATTTGCAAATTAACATAGAACATCAGGGCTAAAAATATAGTAATAAATGATAAAATAATGATATCAAGGAATAAATCTGTGAGAAAATAAAAGATTGAATTGTAAAAAGGGTAACCCTGGTAAATAAAAAAATTAGAAATAGACTTAGAAGAAGATAGAGTGTAGATTCCAATAATCACTTATCCCATACTTTGTCATCCCGTGGGGGTCTAGACAACATTAGACCTGATCTATCTATCTATCTATCTATCTATCTATCTATCTATCTATCTATCTATCTATCTATCTATCTATCTATCTATCTATCTATCTATCTATCTATCTATCTATCTATCCAACATTCATTCAATAGAAGTGGGCTTTAGCTAGCTTTATCATCAATAACAATTCTAAAAGGCTTTAGCCAAAACCTAAATAACGAGGAGGAATAGAGCTAAGTATGCAGTGATACCAGGAAATATTAGTGATAAAAAGAATAAAGAGTAAAGACTTCCATGAAGAGCAAGTAGCAGTATGAGTATGAGAATCAAGAATCAGGAACGAGGTATCAGGAATGGGCTTCGGATTGCTCACTGTTTATTACTGGTTAATGAGCACGTATTACTATTGGTGGGGGATTACAGAGGTAAGGTATATATAACATCCTTTATCTTGCGATAAAGGATTTTTAAAAATAAAATAAAAACTGGCGGCGGCCTACTCTCCCGCGTTAGCAGTACCATCGGCGCTGGTGGGCTTAACTTCTGTGTTCGGAATGGGAACAGGTGAGCCCCACCGCTAAAACCACCCTAAAGGTTGTATATAAGATGTCAGATGCAAGACATCAGATCTCAGACCAATTTGTCTGATATCTGAGATCTAATCTCTGATATCTGTTTTAAGCGATAAAAACTTTCACAAAGAGCTAACCTTGCTGCACTTTCGAGCGGCCATATCAGGCTATAAATCTACGGGTAATTAGTACTACTCGGCTATGACATTACTGTCTTTACACCTATAGCCTATCAACGTGGTCATCTCCCACGACCCTTAAAAGATGTCTCATCTTGAGGCGAGTTTCGCACTTATATGCTTTCAGTGCTTATCTCTTCCAAACGTAGCTACTCAGCAGTGCACCTGGCGGTACAACTGATACACCAGAGGTTTGTTCAATTCGGTCCTCTCGTACTAGAATCAAGCCCTCTCAAACATCTAACGCCCGCAATAGATAGAGACCGAACTGTCTCACGACGTTCTGAACCCAGCTCGCGTGCCACTTTAATGGGCGAACAGCCCAACCCTTGGGACCTTCTCCAGCCCCAGGATGTGACGAGCCGACATCGAGGTGCCGAACCTCCCCGTCGATGTGAGCTCTTGGGGGGGAGACTAGCCTGTTATCCCCCGGAGTACCTTTTTATCCTATGAGCGATGGCCCTTCCATACGGAACCACCGGATCACTATGTCCTGCTTTTCGCACCTGATCGACTTGTTGGTCTCACAGTCAAGCACCCTTATGCCATTACACTCTACGCACGGTTACCAAGCGTGCTGAGGGTACCTTTGAAAAGCCTCCGTTACTCTTTTGGAGGCGACCACCCCAGTCAAACTACCCACCACGCAATGTCCTTCTAAAAAGAAGTTAGGCTCCAAGTAAGTAAAGGGTGGTATTTCAACGTCGGCTCCACAGACACTAGCGTGCCCACTTCATAGCCTCCCACCTATCCTACACATTACTTACTCAAAGTCAATACGAAGTTATAGTAAAGGTTCACAGGGTCTTTTTCGTCCCATTGCGGGTAATCGGCATCTTCACCGATACTACAATTTCACAGAGCTCATGGTTGAGACAGTGCCCAGATCGTTACACCATTCGTGCAGGTCGGAACTTACCCGACAAGGAATTTCGCTACCTTAGGACCGTTATAGTTACGGCCGCCGTTTTACTGGGGCTTCAGTCAATGCCTTCGGTTTAACCCTAAGCACCTTCCTTAACCTTCCAGCACCGGGCAGGTGTCAGACCCTATACTGCATCTTTCGATTTTTGCAGAGTCCTGTGTTTTTTTGATAAACAGTCGCCTGGGCCTCTTTACTGCGGCCACCATTGCTGATGGCGTCTCTTCTCCCGAAGTTACGAGACTATTTTTGCCTAGTTCCTTAACCATGATTCACTCTAGCACCTTAGGATTCTCTCCTCGACTACCTGTGTCGGTTTTTGGTACGGGTTGCTTCACTTCGGCTTTTTCTTGGAAGCACTTTCCCTACAGCAGCTTCGCCCGAAGGCTAGGCCTTGACTATTCCGTCAGTCTCCAGTAAGTACGGCACTCCGTCCCCTTTTTTTAGTGTGAGCAAGTATGGGAATATTAACCCATTGTCCATCCACTACCCCTTTCGGGTTCGCGTTAGGTCCCGACTAACCCTCAGCTGATTAGCATGGCTGAGGAAACCTTAGTCTTTCGGTGAGGGGGGTTTCTCGCCCCCCTTTATCGTTACTTATGCCTACATTTTTCTTTTTCTATCCGCTCCACAATACCTCACAGTACTGCTTCGGCGCAAATAGAATGCTCTCCTACCAGATGTATCTAAAATACAAATCCATAGCTTCGGTAATATGTTTATGCCCGATTATTATCCATGCCGGACCGCTCGACTAGTGAGCTGTTACGCACTCTTTAAATGAATGGCTGCTTCCAAGCCAACATCCTAGCTGTCAATGCAGTCCAACCGCGTTGCTTCAACTTAACATATATTTGGGACCTTAGCTGTTGGTCTGGGTTCTTTCCCTCTCGGACATGGACCTTAGCACCCATGCCCTCACTGCCGTAGAACATTTATTAGCATTCGGAGTTTGTCAGGAATTGGTAGGCGATGAAACCCCCGCATCCAATCAGTAGCTCTACCTCTAATAAACTTATATACGACGCTGCACCTAAATGCATTTCGGAGAGTACGAGCTATCTCCCAGTTTGATTGGCCTTTCACCCCTACCCACAGGTCATCCGAAGACTTTTCAACGTCAACCGGTTCGGTCCTCCACTCTGTGTTACCAGAGCTTCAACCTGCCCATGGGTAGATCACAAGGTTTCGCGTCTAATCCTACTAACTATACGCCCTATTCAGACTCGCTTTCGCTCCGGCTCCGGTACTTAATACCTTAACCTCGCTAGTAAAATTAACTCGTAGGCTCATTATGCAAAAGGCACGCCGTCACAGCTTAATGCTGCTCCGACCGCTTGTAGGCGTACGGTTTCAGGTTCTATTTCACCCTTCTATTCGAAGTGCTTTTCACCTTTCCTTCACAGTACTTGTTCACTATCGGTCTTTCAGGAGTATTTAGCCTTGGAGGATGGTCCCCCCCATATTCAGACAGGATTTCACGTGTCCCGCCATACTCATTTATCATCTTAATATACCTTTCGAATACCGGGCTATCACCGTCTACGGCCGTTCTTTCCAGAACGTTCTTCTAAATATATAAAGACTTTTTGGGCTAATCCGCTTTCGCTCGCCACTACTTACGGAATCTCTTCGATTTCTTTTCCTCCGGGTACTTAGATGTTTCAGTTCTCCGGGTTTGCTCTCCTTGCGGAGTGACATGTCTTCAACATGCCGGGTTGCCCCATTCGGACATCTGCGGATCAATTCGTGTGTGCCAATCCCCGCAGCTTTTCGCAGCTTACCACGTCCTTCGTCGCCTCTGAAAGCCTAGGCATCCGCCATACGCCCTTAACGATTTCTTTCCTAATATTATTATTAGTTCAGTATTTTTCTAGATAATTTAAATTATCAATATTTTTGTAAACTTCGCACTCGAAAGTGCTCGGTTATCTCTTTGTGATGTCTTTACCGTTAATGTCAATGATCGTTATGCTATTTCTGATCTAATTCGCAAATATTGTTTTTGGCTCTATCTGCTTATTTAATATTAAACCATCTATATGTGGAGAATAAGGGAGTCGAACCCTTGACCTCCTGCGTGCAAGGCAGGCGCTCTAGCCAGCTGAGCTAATTCCCCTCTAGGTCAAGATTTAAATATTTAATGATTTTATCATTTAAAAATTAAACGCTGCTAATTTTTAAATCTTTAAATTCTTCAATCTTTAAATCCCTTTAATTAGTAGTCTCGGGCAGGCTCGAACTGCCGACCTCTACATTATCAGTGTAGCGCTCTAACCAGCTGAGCTACGAGACTGTCTATTAGACGTAAAGATGATAGACTGATAGATAATAGACTAATTTCTTCGTCTTTCTCTCTCTGCTTTTTATCTTCTTTGTCTCTCTCAATCCCTTTACTAATTTCTAGTGGGTTTTGTATTTTTAATATAAATCAACCAAACAAAAAACTAAAGCTTTACTTTGAATAAGTACTTGTATCTCTCGATACTAATTTTGTTTATCGTCTAAAAGACGCTCTAAAATGAGATGTTCCAGCCGCACCTTCCGGTACGGCTACCTTGTTACGACTTAGCCCTAGTTACCTGTTTTACCCTAGGCAGCTCCTATTACGGTCACCGACTTCAGGTACCCCAGACTTCCATGGCTTGACGGGCGGTGTGTACAAGGCCCGGGAACGTATTCACCGCGCCATGGCTGATGCGCGATTACTAGCGATTCCAGCTTCATAGAGTCGAGTTGCAGACTCCAATCCGAACTGAGACCAGCTTTCGAGATTTGCATCACATCGCTGTGTAGCTGCCCTCTGTACTGGCCATTGTATTACGTGTGTGGCCCAAGGCGTAAGGGCCGTGATGATTTTGACGTCATCCCCACCTTCCTCTCTACTTGCGTAGGCAGTCTCACTAGAGTCCCCAACTTAATGATGGCAACTAGTGACAGGGGTTGCGCTCGTTGCAGGACTTAACCTAACACCTCACGGCACGAGCTGACGACAACCATGCAGCACCTTGAAAAATGTCCGAAGAAAAGTCTATTTCTAAACCTGTCATTTCCCATTTAAGCCTTGGTAAGGTTCCTCGCGTATCATCGAATTAAACCACATAATCCACCGCTTGTGCGGGCCCCCGTCAATTCCTTTGAGTTTCAAACTTGCGTTCGTACTCCCCAGGTGGCTAACTTATCACTTTCGCTTAGTCTCTGAAGCCGAAGCCCCCAAAAAAAACGAGTTAGCATCGTTTACGGCGTGGACTACCAGGGTATCTAATCCTGTTCGCTCCCCACGCTTTCGTCCATCAGCGTCAGTTGTTGCTTAGTAACCTGCCTTCGCAATTGGTGTTCTAAGTAATATCTATGCATTTCACCGCTACACTACTTATTCCAGCTACTTCAATAACACTCAAGACCTGCAGTATCAATGGCAGTTTCACAGTTAAGCTGTGAGATTTCACCACTGACTTACAGATCCGCCTACGGACCCTTTAAAACCCAATAAATCCGGATAACGCTTGCACCCTCCGTATTACCGCGGCTGCTGGCACGGAGTTAGCCGGTGCTTATTCGTATAGTACCTTCAGCTACTCTCACGAGAGTAGGTTTATCCCTATACAAAAAGAAGTTTACAACCCATAGGGCCGTCGTCCTTCACGCGGGATGGCTGGATCAGGCTCTCACCCATTGTCCAATATTCCTCACTGCTGCCTCCCGTAGGAGTCTGGTCCGTGTCTCAGTACCAGTGTGGGGGATCACCCTCTCAGGCCCCCTAAAGATCGCAGACTTGGTGAGCCGTTACCTCACCAACTATCTAATCTTGCGCGTGCCCATCTCTATCCACCGGAGTTTTCAATATCGAATGATGCCATTCAATATATTATGGGGTATTAATCTTCCTTTCGAAAGGCTATCCCCCAGATAAAGGCAGGTTGCACACGTGTTCCGCACCCGTACGCCGCTCTCTCTGTTCCGAAGAACAAATACCGCTCGGCTTGCATGTGTTAGGCCTCCCGCTAGCGTTCATCCTGAGCCAGGATCAAACTCTCCATTGTATGTTTGTCTGACTCACTCAAAGTTTTTTAACGCTTTAGTTTTTCCTTACTTGGTTGTTATATTGTATGTCAATGATCTTTTCTTCTTTCGCTTTGTAACGAAGCAATCTTTCTGTCAGTGTCGCTCCGTATTTGCGAGTGCAAAAGTAAAACTTTATTTCGTAATGACCAAATGTTTCGAAAGAAAATTTTAAAGTTTTTTAAGTAACCTTAATTCCTCCCTTAACCTCAATCTCTATACTCCTGCGCTCCCTTAATTGGGACTGCAAAGATACTAACTTTATTTTATCTCACAAGTTTTTATTTGCTAAAAACTTATAAAGCTTTTTTTCGCTTATATCTTATCAAGTATCATATTGTTTTTTTGCTTATCTAAAAAGCCCTTCTGCGCTTACCGAATCTCTTTCGTTTTTTTCAGTGGGGCAAAGATAGACTCTTCATACATACCCCGCAAGTTTTATTTAACATAAAGTTTTACATACACATACTGATTGTTGGTAAGTATCATTATTAACTATTTGATTTATTTATACTTAAATAACAATTAATACTTATCCACAATTGTGGAATTGTTTTTTAAAAGTGTTCTAATACTGTTTTGGAGATATTATAGAAGGATTTTTATACACGTAATGAGTAATGAGTAATGAGTAATGGAAGTTATTATATAATGTATCGTCCCGTTTTCGAAAAGATTATTGAAATAGGTTGAGGCTAAAGCCAGAGGAAGGGGATTTATTTATTTTATTTATTTGAGCGGGCTAAAGCCCACTCCTATTGATGGAAGACTAGATGTGGGTAGTTGTAGTGGAAGATTTTGTAAATAATGGGATGGAGAGATTCTTACAGAATGACAAAGATTATGCAGAAGAGCATGAGAGAGAGAATTAAAAGAATGTATTAACAAAATCCATACAGGATCAGGATGGAAAAGATTATTCGGAAGAATAGAAAAGAATAAGCTGATTAAATAATACATTGGGGAGCTCCTTACAGAAGGACAATATACTATGGAAAAAGAATTGTAATGATATAAGGAATTGATCTATGGATCTGTGAGAAAATAAAAGATTGAAATGTAAAAAGGGTAACCCTGGTAAATAAAAAATCAGAAATAGACTTAGAAGAAGATAGAGTGTAGATCCCAATAATCACTTATCACCCACCTTGTCATCCCGTAAGGATCTAGAGTTAGACCTGATCTATCTATCTATCTATCTATCTATCTATCTATCTATCTATCTATCTATCTATCTATCTATCTATCTATCTATCTATCTATCTATCCAACATTCATTCAATAGAAGTGGGCTTTAGCCCGCTTTATCATCAATAACAATTCCAAAAGGCTTTAGCCAAAACCTGAATAACGAGGAGGAATAGAGCTAAGTATGCAGTGATACCAGGAAATATTAGTAAGAAACAAGAATAAAGAATAAAGAATAAAGAGTAAAGACTTCCATGAAGAACCAGTATCAGGAATGGGCTTCGGATTGCTCACTGTTTATTACTGGTTAGTGAGTACGTATTACTTATTGGGAGGAGATTACAGAGGTAAGGTATATATAAACATCCTTTATCTTGCGATAAAGGATTTTTAAAAATAAAATAAAAACTGGCGGCGGCCTACTCTCCCGCGTTAGCAGTACCATCGGCGCTGGTGGGCTTAACTTCTGTGTTCGGAATGGGAACAGGTGAGCCCCACCGCTAAAACCACCCTAAAGGTTGTATATAAGATGTCAGATGCAAGACATCAGATCTCAGACGAATTTGTCTGATATCTGAGATCTAATCTCTGATATCTGTTTTAAGCGATAAAAACTTTCACAAAGAGCTAACCTTGCTGCACTTTCGAGCGGCCATATCAGGCTATAAATCTACGGGTAATTAGTACTACTCGGCTATGACATTACTGTCTTTACACCTATAGCCTATCAACGTGGTCATCTCCCACGACCCTTAAAAGATGTCTCATCTTGAGGCGAGTTTCGCACTTATATGCTTTCAGTGCTTATCTCTTCCAAACGTAGCTACTCAGCAGTGCACCTGGCGGTACAACTGATACACCAGAGGTTTGTTCAATTCGGTCCTCTCGTACTAGAATCAAGCCCTCTCAAAACATCTAAACGCCCGCAATAGATAGAGGACCGAACTGTCTCACGACGTTCTGAACCCAGCTCGCGTGCCACTTTAATGGGCGAACAGCCCAACCCTTGGGACCTTCTCCAGCCCCAGGATGTGACGAGCCGACATCGAGGTGCCGAACCTCCCCGTCGATGTGAGCTCTTGGGGGAGACTAGCCTGTTATCCCCGGAGTACCTTTTATCCTATGAGCGATGGCCCTTCCATACGGAACCACCGGATCACTATGTCCTGCTTCGCACCTGATCGACTTGTTGGTCTCACAGTCAAGCACCCCTTATGCCATTACACTCTACGCACGGTTACCAAGCGTGCTGAGGGTACCTTTGAAAGCCTCCGTTACTCTTTTGGAGGCGACCACCCCAGTCAAAACTACCCACCACGCAATGTCCTTCTAAAAGAAGTTAGGCTCCAAGTAAGTAAAGGGTGGTATTTCAACGTCGGCTCCACAGACACTAGCGTGCCCACTTCATAGCCTCCCACCTATCCTACACATTACTTACTCAAAGTCAATACGAAGTTATAGTAAAGGTTCACAGGGTCTTTTCGTCCCATTGCGGGTAATCGGCATCTTCACCGATACTACAATTTCACAGAGCTCATGGTTGAGACAGTGCCCAGATCGTTACACCATTCGTGCAGGTCGGAACTTACCCGACAAGGAATTTCGCTACCTTAGGACCGTTATAGTTACGGCCGCCGTTTACTGGGGCTTCAGTCAATGCCTTCGGTTTAACCCTAAGCACCTTCCTTAACCTTCCAGCACCGGGCAGGTGTCAGACCCTATACTGCATCTTTCGATTTTGCAGAGTCCTGTGTTTTTGATAAACAGTCGCCTGGGCCTCTTTACTGCGGCCACCATTGCTGATGGCGTCTCTTCTCCCGAAGTTACGAGACTATTTTGCCTAGTTCCTTAACCATGATTCACTCTAGCACCTTAGGATTCTCTCCTCGACTACCTGTGTCGGTTTGGTACGGGTTGCTTCACTTCGGCTTTTCTTGGAAGCACTTTCCCTACAGCAGCTTCGCCCGAAGGCTAAGCCTTGACTATTCCGTCAGTCTCCAGTAAGTACGGCACTCCGTCCCCTTTTTAGTGTGAGCAAGTATGGGAATATTAACCCATTGTCCATCCACTACCCCTTTCGGGTTCGCGTTAGGTCCCGACTAACCCTCAGCTGATTAGCATGGCTGAGGAAACCTTAGTCTTTCGGTGAGGGGGTTTCTCGCCCCCTTTATCGTTACTTATGCCTACATTTTCTTTTCTATCCGCTCCACAATACCTCACAGTACTGCTTCGGCGCAAATAGAATGCTCTCCTACCAGATGTATCTAAAATACAAATCCATAGCTTCGGTAATATGTTTATGCCCGATTATTATCCATGCCGGACCGCTCGACTAGTGAGCTGTTACGCACTCTTTAAATGAATGGCTGCTCCAAGCCAACATCCTAGCTGTCAATGCAGTCCAACCGCGTTGCTTCAACTTAACATATATTTTGGGACCTTAGCTGTTGGTCTGGGTTCTTTCCCTCTCGGACATGGACCTTAGCACCCCATGCCCCTCACTGCCGTAGAACATTTTATTAGGCATTTCGGAGTTTTGTCAGGAATTGGTAGGCGATGAAAAACCCCCGCATCCAATCAGTAGCTCTACCTCTAATAAACTTATATACGAACGCTGCACCTAAATGCATTTCGGAGAGTACGAGCTATCTCCCAGTTTGATTGGCCTTTCACCCCTACCCACAGGTTCATCCGAAGACTTTTCAACGTCAACCGGTTCGGTCCTCCACTCTGTGTTTAACCAGAGCTTCAACCTGCCCATGGGTAGATCACAAGGTTTCGCGTCTAATCCTACTAACTATACGCCCTATTCAGACTCGCTTTTCGCGCTCCGGCTCCGGTAACTTAATACCTTAACCTCGCTAGTAAAAATTAACTCGTAGGCTCATTATGCAAAAGGCACGCCCGTCACAGCTTAATGCTGCTCCGACCGCTTGTAGGCGTACGGTTTCAGGTTCTATTTCACCCTTCTATTCGAAGTGCTTTTTCACCTTTCCTTCACAGTACTTGTTCACTATCGGTCTTTCAGGAGTATTTAGCCTTGGAGGATGGTCATTATTCAGACAGGATTTCACGTGTCCCGCCATACTCATTATTATCATCTTAATATACCTTTCGAATACCGGGCTATCACCGTCTATGGCCGTTCTTTCCAGAACGTTCTTCTAAATATATAAAGACTTTTGGGCTAATCCGCTTTCGTCTCGCCACTACTTACGGAATCTCTTCGATTTCTTTTCCTCCGGGTACTTAGATGTTTCAGTTCTCAGGGTTTTGCTCTCCTTGCGGGCAGTGACATGTCTTCAAACATGCCGGGTTGCCCCATTCGGACATCTGCGGATCAATTCGTGTGTGCCAATCCCCGCAGCTTTTCGCAGCTTACCACGTCCTTCGTCGCCCTCTGAAAGCCTAGGCATCCGCCATACGCCCTTAACGAGTTTCTTTCCTAATATTATTATTAGTTCAGTATTTTTTCTAGATAATTTAAAATTATCAATATTTTTTTGTAAAAACTTCGCACACTCGAAAGTGCTCGGTTATCTCTTTGTGATGTCTTTACCGTTAATGTCAATGATCGTTATGCTATTTTCTGATCTAATTCGCAAATATTGTTTTTTTGGCTCTATCTGCTTATTTAATATTAAAACCATCTATATGTGGAGAATAAGGGAGTCGAACCCTTGACCTCCTGCGTGCAAGGCAGGCGCTCTAGCCAGCTGAGCTAATTCCCCTCTAGGTCAAGATTTAAATATTTAATGATTTTTATCATTTAAAAAAATTAAAACGCTGCTAATTTTTTAATCTTTAAAATTCTTCAATCTTTAAATCCCTTTAATTAGTAGTCTCGGGCAGGCTCGAACTGCCGACCTCTACATTATCAGTGTAGCGCTCTAACCAGCTGAGCTACGAGACTGTCTATTAGACGTAAAGATGATAGACTGATAGATAATAGACTAATTTCTTCGTCTTTCTCTCTCTGCTTTTATCTTCTTTGTCTCTCTCAATCCCTTTACTAATTTCTAGTGGGTTTTGTATTTTTAATATAAATCAACCAAACAAAAAACTAAAGCTTTACTTTGAATAAGTACTTGTATCTCTCGATACTAATTTTGTTTATCGTCTAAAAGACGCTCTAAAATGAGATGTTCCAGCCGCACCTTCCGGTACGGCTACCTTGTTACGACTTAGCCCTAGTTACCTGTTTTTACCCTAGGCAGCTCTATTACGGTCACCGACTTCAGGTACCCCAGACTTCCATGGCTTGACGGGCGGTGTGTAACAAGGCCCGGGAAACGTATTCACCGCGCCATGGCTGATGCGCGATTACTAGCGATTCCAGCTTCATAGAGTCGAGTTGCAGACTCCAATCCGAACTGAGACCAGCTTTCGAGATTTGCATCACATCGCTGTGTAGCTGCCCTCTGTACTGGCCATTGTATTACGTGTGTGGCCCAAGGCGTAAGGGCCGTGATGATTTGACGTCATCCCCACCTTCCTCTCTACTTGCGTAGGCAGTCTCACTAGAGTCCCCAACTTAATGATGGCAACTAGTGACAGGGTTGCGCTCGTTGCAGGACTTAACCTAACACCTCACGGCACGAGCTGACGACAAACCATGCAGCACCTTGAAAAATGTCCGAAGAAAAAGTCCTATTTCTAAAACCTGTCATTTTCCCATTTAAGCCTTCGGTAAGGTTCCTCGCGTATCATCGAATTAAACCACATAATCCACCGCTTGTGCGGGCCCCCGTCAATTCCTTTGAGTTTCAAACTTGCGTTCGTACTCCCCAGGTGGCACTAACTTATCACTTTCGCTTAGTCTCTGAAAGCCCGAAGCACCCAAAAACGAGTTAGCATCGTTTACCGGCGTGGACTACCAGGGTATCTAATCCTGTTCGCTCCCCACGCTTTCGTCCATCAGCGTCAGTTGTTGCTTAGTAACCTGCCTTCGCAATTGGTGTTCTAAGTAATATCTATGCATTTCACCGCTACACTACTTATTCCAGCTACTTCAATAACACTCAAGACCTGCAGTATCAATGGCAG